>JAFEFG010000034.1 GCA_018240685.1 Pseudomonadota bacterium
CGACGGCGACGACGGCATCGGCGCAGCGTGCCGACCGGAATGTCGATCTGCCGATCGTGCGTAGCCTGAACTGGTTCGGCTATGTCGGCGGTGACGATATTCGTGCCGCCTGCAAGCCCGGCGGGCGTAATCGCATTCGCTTGATCTACAACGCACTATGGGAAGAACAAGTGCGAACCTACGAGATCTTCCTCCAGCCGGACGGAACCGCCGGCATGAACATCGGGGTCCTGGCCGATCAGGGGGACGTGACCAATATCCTGGCCTCGGATGGCGTCGATGTGCTCAATCCGTGGCGCATGAAGAAGGGCCAGCGCCTGCTGGATGCCGGAGAGACCCGCGACCTGCTGGGTCTGCTTCAGGCAAGCGCCGCGTTCGGCCCGCCTCGCGATGGCTTGCGCCTGCCGGACAACGACTTCTGGTGGACGGTTGCCTCCTGCCGCGACGGTGTCTGGGGATTTCAGGCTTACCACTATCCGACAGACGGATTCGCTAATGTGAAGTTCGCCGACAAACTGTTCGCCCTCGATAACGTCAAGGTGGCCGTCAACCGGCCGCGCAAGCTTGAGCCGGCGGAATTCCGCCGCGGTTTCGATTCGAAATCGGTGGAGCGGGGCCGGGGCGATCACTGGATGCTGGTGGTGGGAAAGGACGGCCTGCGGCCGAGGTAGCGGAACCGCTTGCCGTACCTATATAATTTAGAGGTGAATTCGACAGAGGATCAGATCACGGCAATGCTCTCTCTCCGTTTTGCATATGACGCGCGCCAAGATGGCAGCCGGCTCGGGGGTCCGAACGAGCCTCCTTCGGGGCCGCCTCAGCAGCCGCCCGCGCGTCGTGGTGGCGGGGAAGGAGAAGACGAGGGCCGGGCCGGTGCGTTGACGCTGACGCGCACCCGCACGAAGAAGCCGTCGATGTACAAGGTGCTGATGCTGAACGACGACTACACGCCGATGGAATTTGTCGTCGATGTCCTTCAGCATATCTTCCAGAAGAACCGAGAGGAGGCCACGCAGATCATGCTGCACGTCCATCAAAAGGGCGTCGGCGTGTGCGGCGTGTACACCTACGAGGTCGCGGAGACGAAGGTGACCCAGACCGTCGACTACGCGCGCAAGAACCAACATCCGCTGCAGTGTACGCTGGAGAAAGAGTAACAGTCCGTTTCCCTAGTCGAGGTGTTCGATGTCCATGTTGTCCAAGAACCTCGAGAAGTCCCTTCACCGCGCCTTTGCGCTGGCCGGCGAGCGGCGTCACGAATATGCGACGCTGGAGCATCTGCTCCTGGCGATGACGGAGGATGACGATGCGATCCCCGTCCTCAAGGCCTGTGGGGTCGATATCGACCGGCTCCGCCACGATCTCGAGTCGTTTATCGACAACCGATTGAAAGGCATCGTCACCCAGACGCCGAGCGAACCGCTTCCGACGGCCGGTTTCCAGCGCGTCGTTCAGCGGGCGGCGGTTCACGTTCAGTCGTCGGGGCGCAAGGAGGTGACCGGCGCGAACGTTCTCGTCGCGTTGTTCTCCGAGCGCGACAGCCATGCCGTGTCCTTCCTCGAGAACCAGGGCATGTCCCGCCTCGACGCCGTGGATTACATCAGCCACGGCAAGGCCAAGGTGCCGGGGCGTGCGCGTCCGCGGCGGGTGAGCGGCGCCGAGGAAGAGAGTGGCGAGCCCGCGGTCAAGCAGGGGAACGAGGCATTGGCCGCCTATTGCGTCGACCTGAATCAGAAGGCGCGCGAAGGGCGGGTCGACCCGTTGATCGGTCGCGAATACGAGGTCGAGCGCACGATCCAGGTCCTGTGCCGCCGGACCAAGAACAATCCCCTCTATGTCGGTGAGCCGGGAGTGGGCAAGACGGCGATTGCCGAGGGGCTGGCACGCAAGATCGTCGACGGCGATGTACCCGATGTGCTCAAGGAATCGGTCAT
Organism: Pseudomonadota bacterium; assembly: GCA_018240685.1. Classification (GTDB taxonomy): domain Bacteria; phylum Pseudomonadota; class Alphaproteobacteria; order Reyranellales; family Reyranellaceae; genus Reyranella. The sequence goes on from JAFEFG010000034.1 coordinate 1,935, forward strand.
CTACTCGCTCGACATGGGAGCGCTGCTGGCCGGCACGCGTTATCGCGGCGACTTCGAGGAAAGGCTCAAGGCTGTTCTCGCCGAGCTGAAGAAGAAGCCGAATTCGGTTCTGTTCATCGACGAGATCCATACAATTATTGGAGCCGGCGCGACTTCGGGCGGCTCGATGGATGCGTCGAACCTGCTCAAGCCCTCGCTGCAATCGGGGGAGCTGCGTTGCATCGGGTCGACGACCTACAAGGAATACCGCAACTACTTCGAAAAGGACCGCGCGCTTGTGCGGCGCTTCCAGAAGATCGACGTGCCGGAGCCCTCGGTCGGCGATGCGGTGCAGATCATGCAAGGTCTGAAGCCGGTCTACGAGAAGCATCACCGGGTGAGCTACACCGATGACGCGATCAAGGCTGCGGTGGAGCTGTCGGCCCGCTACATCCACGACCGCAAGCTGCCGGACAAGGCGATCGACGTGATCGACGAGGTGGGCGCGGCGCAGATGCTTCGTCCCCAGGAAGCCCGCAAGTCGACGATCGACGTTCCAGACATCGAGGAGATCGTTGCCAAGATCGCGCGCATCCCGCCGAAGAGCGTATCCAAGGACGACACCGAGATGCTGCGCAACATCGACCGCGACCTGAAGACCGTCGTGTTCGGACAGGACAAGGCGATCGATCAGCTTTCGGCGGCGATCAAGCTCGCCCGCGCGGGCCTGCGCTCGCCCGAAAAGCCGATCGGCTCCTATCTGCTGGCCGGCCCGACGGGCGTCGGCAAGACCGAGGTCACCCGGCAGCTGGCGCGTCTCCTCGGCTTGGAGCTCATCCGGTTCGACATGTCGGAGTACATGGAACGCCACAGCGTCTCGCGTCTGATCGGCGCCCCGCCGGGCTATGTCGGCTTCGATCAGGGCGGTCTGCTGACCGACAAGGTGAACCAGCATCCGCATTGCGTGATCCTGCTCGATGAGATCGAGAAGGCGCATCCGGACGTGTTCAACATCCTTCTCCAGGTCATGGATTACGGCAAGCTCACAGACCACAACGGGCGGACAGTGGACTTCCGCAACGTGATCCTGTGCATGACCACGAATGCAGGGGCGGCGGATATCGCCAAACCTGCGTTGGGCTTCGGCCGCGAGGCCCGGCATGACGAGGATGACGAGGCGATCAATCGACTTTTCTCGCCGGAGTTCCGTAACCGGCTCGATGCCGTCATCAAGTTCGCCAATCTTGGCCCGGAGAGCATGGGCAAGGTGGTCGACAAATTCGTGGCGGAACTCGAGGCGCAGCTTGCGGATCGCAAGGTCTTCATCGAACTGTCCGATGGCGCCCGACGCTGGCTGGCGGAGAAGGGCTACGATCGGCTGTTCGGGGCCCGGCCGCTGGCGCGCATCATTCAGGAGCACCTGAAGAAGCCGTTGGCGGAAGAGGTGCTGTTCGGCAAGCTGTCCGGCGGCGGAGGCACGGTTCGTGTCGACGCCGAAGGGGAAGGTGCGACAGCCAAGCTCGTCTTCACCTTCCTGCCGCCGGAGCGCGGTGCGCTGCCTCCCGCCAATCAAGAACCGGTACTCGCTGAATAATGTTCCGACCGCTTTGGTTGGCCTTCCGAGCCGCGGTGCTTGCCACCGCGGTTTTCTGGGTGGCGACTCTCATCATCGACAAGCTGCATTGGCAGGCACCGCTTGGCCTTACCGAGCAGGCGATCTTCTTCGTCGTGTTCTTCCTCGGAATACTGATGATCGAGAAGAAGTGACGTCTCCGCGGCCGCCATCCCGCGGCCGGCGGCGTTGCTGTCCTGTCTACTCGTTGCCTTTCCGGAACGGCGAGTACTGCATCAGCCCCTCGATCTCCTGCTCGACGGCCGGCCGCTCGCGCTTGAGATAGTCGTCGACGGCGCGGCGGAACCCGGGGTCGACAATCCAGTGGGCGGAATATGTCGGGACCGGTAGATAGCCGCGCTGGATCTTGTGATCTCCCTGCGCGCCGGCCTCCACGCGCTGCAGACCATGGGCGATCGCGAAGTCGATCGCCTGGTAGTAGCAGGCTTCGAAATGCAGGAAGGCGTGGCTTTCCAGGCAGCCCCAATAGCGGCCGTAGAGCGTGTCCTCGCCGATGAGGTTCAGCGCACCGCCGACCGGACGGCCATCCGCTTCCGCCATGACGAGCGCGACCTTGTCGGCCATCGTGGCACCAAGGATGTCGAAGAAGCTGCGCGTCAGATAGGGCGATCCCCACTTGCGGCCGCCAGTATCCATATAGAACGCGAAGAACGCATCCCAATGGGCCGGCTTGATCTCGCTACCAGTGAGAGGGCGGATGAGGAGTCCCTCGCGTCGGACCGACTCGCGCTCCTTGCGGATAGCCTTGCGCTTGCGCGAGGAGAGGGCGGCGAGGAAGTCGTCGAAAGTGCGATAGCCATCGTTGTGCCAGTGATATTGCTGTCCCATGCGGAGCAGCCATCCGCGCGCCCCGAAGCGGTTCCAGTCGTCCTCGCTGCAAAACGTGACATGGACCGAGCTGATACCGTTGTCGTCGGCGATCTTGGCCAGCATGTCGATCAAGGCGTTGCGGACCGCTGGTGCCCAGGGGCCAGGACGCGCGAACAACCGCGGACCGGGAACAGGCGTAAAGGGGATGGCGACCTGCAGCTTGGGATAATAGCGTCCGCCGGCGCGCTCGAACGCCTGCGCCCAGCCGTGGTCGAAGACATATTCGCCCTGGCTGTGTGCTTTGACGTAGAGAGGGGTGGCTCCCAGCAGTGTCCCATCCGCCGCTTCGGCCAGGAGATATTGGGGTTGCCAGCCGGTGCGACGGCCGACCGATTTCGAGTCCTCGAGTGCCTTGAGGAATCCGTGGGTCAGGAACGGGTTGCCGGCGGCTCCCGGCGCGAGAGCACATGCATCCCACTGGACGGCATCGACGGCCGCCAGAGACTCGACGATGCGTAGAGCGATGGTCGGGGCGTCATCCGGCATACCTGTAGCATAGCGCGAATCGTGCCTACATTGGGGCCGGGCGTATCAAAGAAAAAAAGTCCGGCAGACCAAGGTCGCCGGACACCAACCAGTTTCGCCTTTCCATCCCGCTGAGCGGGACGCTGCTTTGGCTTGTATGCTCAAATTGGAAGGTGGCTTCCGGTGGGGCCGTGAAGGCGCCCACACGGAAGCCGAAAGGCGTCGGTTAGAGGGGCCAAAGTTGAGCTTTGGCCTACGCCCTTTCCTATTTACTGCTTCTTCTTCTTAGCAGCCTTCTTTTTCGCAGCCTTCTTCTTAGCAGCCATAACTGTCTCCTATGGTTAGCTATGAGGTCCCCAACCGTGAGGCCCCCGGGGTACGCGGGTACGCTACGTCACACATGCTCAACTGCAGCCGGTGGTGCCGCCGCAGGTCGTGCATTTGAGGCACGTCCCGTTGCGGACCATGGTGAAGTTGCCGCATTCCGGACAGGCATCGCCCTCGAAGCCCTTGAGCCTCGCCTCGACGGCGAGTCCCAGGGCGGAGGACGCTGTCTCTCCGGTCGCGACGCCGACGACGGCCGCCTGGGCGATGTGCGCCGAAGCGACGGCTGGGCCGTCCGTCAGTCCGTTGGGCGCGGGGCCGGCGGTCGCGATCGCTTCTTCGGCGATGGCGACATTACCGGCCGTCCGGCCGTTCAATACATAGAGGTTGCTGCGCATGTAGCCGACGCTGGCGATCCGGCTGACCGCCGCCGCCGCCGCCTGCGCGGCGTCCGTTCCGCCGGCTGGCAGTTCGGCCTGCACTTCGCCGCGGCCGACGCCATCGGGGCGGAGGTCGGCGTGATCGACATGGGCGAGATCGTTGCGTCCGAGATAGGAAATGGCGAGTTCCCGGAAGATGTAGTCGAGTACCGAGGTCGACATCTTGATGGCATCGTTGCCTTCGACCATGCCGCTCGGCTCGAAGCGCGTGAAGGTATAGGCCTCGACGAACTCCTCAAGCGGCACGCCGTACTGCAGCCCGATCGAGATCGCGATGGCAAAGTTGTTCATCACGCTGCGGAAGGCCGCGCCTTCCTTGTGCATGTCGATGAAGATCTCGCCGACGCGGCCGTCCTCGTATTCGCCGGTGCGCAGGTAGACCTTGTGACCGCCGACGACGGCCTTCTGCGTGTAGCCCTTGCGCCGCTGCGGCAGGCGCTCGCGTCCGTGCCGCACCTCACGCTCGACGATCCGCTCCACGATGCGCTCGGCAATAACTGGCGCGCGTGCTGCGGGCGGCAGTTCCATGAGGTCGTCGTTCGCGGCCAGATCGTCGCCCAGCGCCAGCGCCGACAGGGGCTGCGAAAGCTTCGAGCCGTCGCGGTACAGAGCATTGGCCTTGAGGCCAAGCTTCCACGACATCTCGTAGGCCTTGCGGCAGTCCTCGACCGTGGCGGAGTTCGGCATGTTGATCGTTTTCGAGATCGCGCCCGAGATGAATGGCTGAGCTGCAGCCATCATGCGTATATGACTCTCGACAGACAAGCAGCGCTTGCCATCTCGTCCACAGGGATTCGCACAATCGAACACGGAAAGATGTTCGCTCTTGAGGCCGGGCGCGCCTTCGATCGACATCGTCCCGCAGGCGTAGGCGTTCGCGGCGGCGATATCGCCGCGCGAGAAGCCGAGTCGTGCAAGCAGGTCGAATTGAGGATCGGCGAGCGCTGCGTCGTCCAACCCCAGAACGTCGCGGCAGAAGTCTTCGCCAAGCGTGTATCGCGAGAAGGCGAAGCGGATGTCGAAGGCGGTGGGAAGCGTCTTCTCGATCCGCTCGAGCGTCGCGGCGTCGAAACCCCGCGCGGCGAGCGTCTCGTGATTGACGGCGGGGGCCGTCTTCAGCGTACCGTGGCCGATGGCATGGGCGACGATGCGCTCGATGCTGGCGTCGTCGTAGCCGAGCGTCCTGAGGGCCAGCGGCACCGTCCGGTTGATGATCTTGAAGTAGCCGCCGCCTGCCAGGGTCTTGAATTTCACAAGCGCGAAGTCGGGTTCGATGCCGGTGGTGTCGCAGTCCATCACCAGGCCGATGGTTCCCGTCGGAGCAATGACGGACACCTGGGCGTTGCGGAAGCCGTGCTGCTCTCCGAGCGTCAGGGCACGGTCCCATACCCGCCGCGCCGCGGCGACGAGGGCCGGATCCGGGCAGGTCGCGCCGTCGAGGGGAACGGGGGGAACCGACAGGCCTTCGTATCCGGCCTCCGCGCCATAGGCGGCGCGCAGATGGTTGCGAATGATGCGCAGCATCGCATTCCGATTGGCCGCGAAGCCCGGGAAGGCGCCCATGAGCTTCGCCATCTCGGCCGACGTGGCATAGGCCGCGCCGCTCATCACCGCCGCGATGGCACCGGCAATGGCGCGACCGGGCGCTGAGTCGTAGCCGAGGCCGGACGCCATGAGGAGGGCGCCGAGGTTGGCATAGCCCAGACCCAGGGTACGGTAACGATAGGAAAGTTCGGCAATCCGGCGCGACGGAAACTGCGCCATCATCACGGAAATCTCGAGCACGACCGTCCACAGCCGGGTCGCATGCTCGAGGGCATCGACGTCGATGGAGCCGTCATCGCGCCTGAACCGCATCAGGTTCAGCGACGCGAGATTGCATGCCGTGTCGTCGAGGAACATGTATTCCGAGCACGGGTTGGACGCATTGATGCGCCCAGAGGCGGGGCAGGTGTGCCAGTCGTTGATCGTGGTGTCGAACTGGACGCCGGGATCGGCGGAGTGCCAGGCGGCCTCGGCGATCCTGTCCCAGAGCTCCGTGGCCTCGACGGTCTTGGTGGCCTTGCCGGTCGTGCGTTCCGTCAGCGTCCATTCGCGGCCGGCCTCGACCGCCTGCAGGAAGGTGTCCGTCACGCGCACGGTGTTGTTGGCGTTCTGGCCGGCGACCGTCGCGTAAGCCTCCGACTCCCAGTCGGTATCGAAGGTCGGGAACTCGATGTGGCGGTACCCCTGGCGCGCGAACTGGATGACGCGCTGGATGTAGTTCTCGGGAAGCTCCGCTGCGCGCGCCGCCACGATCGCGCGCCGCAGAGCGACATTGCGCTTCGGATCGAAGGCGTCATCGCCCTGGACGTTGCTGGCGAGGCAGGCCTGCATCACGCTGTTCAGGTGGCGATCGGCGAGGCGCGAGCCGGCGACAAGGGCTGCCACCTTCTGCTCCTCGAGCATCTTCCAGGAGATGAATTCCTCGATATCGGGATGGTCGACGTCGACGACGACCATCTTGGCGGCCCGTCGCGTCGTGCCGCCGGACTTGATCGCGCCGGCGGCGCGGTCGCCGATCTTGAGGAACGACATGAGACCGGAAGACCTGCCGCCACCCGACAAGCGTTCGCCCTCGGCACGCAGACGCGAGAAATTGGAACCGGTTCCGGAGCCGTACTTGAACAGGCGAGCTTCGCGGATCCACAGATCCATGATGCCGCCTTCGTTCACGAGCTCGTCCGAGACGCTCTGGATGAAGCAGGCATGCGGCTGCGGCCGCTCGTAGGCGGATTGAGACGGGTAGGCGACCCCGTCACGATGATCGACATACCAGTGACCCTGGTCCGGTCCATCGATGCCGTAGGCCCAGTGCAGCCCGGTATTGAACCACTGCGGCGAGTTCGGCGCGCAGATCTGTGCGGCCAGCATGAGGGAGTGTTCGTCGTAGAAGGTGCGGGCGTCCTGCTCGCTGTCGAAGTAGCCGCCCTTCCATCCCCAGTAGGTCCAAGTACCGGCCATCCGGTGGAACACCTGACGGGCGCTGCTCTCTCCTCCGTAGCGCTGATCGGCGGGCAGGGCCGCCAGTGCAGCCTCGTCCGGCACCGAACGCCACAGCCAATCCGGAACGTCGCTTTCCGCGACAGGCTTCAGGCAACGCGCGACACCGGCGCGCCGGAAATACTTCTGGGCCAGCACGTCCGCTGCGACCTGCGACCAGTCGGCCGGAACGTCGATCGCGGTCTGACGGAAGACGATTGTGCCGTCGGGATTGCGAATCTCGGAGTCGACAGCACGAAACGCCATTCCTTCGAATGGCGAAGATCCTGCTCGTGTATATCGACGCTCAAAGCGCATCGCGATCCCCCGTGCCCGATTCCCGTCGTGGTCCCGTCGCGGGGTGCTCTCTTGTGAAGAACGAGCACGCAAATGTGGGCACAAGATAATAGTAAATTACAAAATCTTGTGTGCGCAACTATATTTTGTAGACCGATGTGTTGATGGTACTAGATGATGCCAGAAGGCAACACCGACGGAATCGCGGCGAGATGCATGGTCACGAACGACATGAATTGGCCACGCGCACGCGTCACGTTGCGTCGTGTGGGGCGCGCGCGTACAAGCGGCGCCATAGTTCTTGAGAGAGTGATTTGATGACGCTCGGCACTTGGCTGTTCACCAAAATGCGCGGCGAACTCGTCGGCACCGACGCCCAGGGCAATCGCTACTACCAGGATCGGCGCGTAATCGCGGGCCGGCGGCGCAAGCGGTGGGTGATCTACAACGGCGTGGCCGAAGCCTCCCGTGTGCCGGCGGACTGGCACGGATGGCTGCACTACACGACGGATTCCCCGCCGCCGGCGGGTGGACTGCCCCGCAAGGCGTGGCAGAAGGAGCATGAACAGAACCTGACGGGCACCGGGCTTGCGTACCGGCCTCATGGCTCGGCTCTGTCGACGAGTGGAGAGAAGCCCAAGCCGGCCTATGAGGCGTGGCGTCCCGGCTGAGTGACCGGCGTGATCGGAAACGGCAGCGGGGAGGCAGCGCGTGGGCCGCAATATCGTTGAGACGATCGTGGGCGCGATCGTCTTGGTCGTGGCGGGCGTCTTCGTCTTCTATGCGTTCGCCAAGTCCGATCGGGCGACGTCGAGCGGATACGAGCTCGTGGCCCGCTTCGGCCGCATCGACGGGTTGAAGCGTGGCGCCGACGTCACCCTGAGTGGCGTCAAGGTCGGTACCGTTACGGGGATCGACCTCGACGGGAAGACCTATCAGGCGGTCGTGCACATGGCGGTTTCGCCGAGCGTCGAACTTCCCGACGATACGAACGCGAAGGTCGTGAGCGAGTCGCTCCTGGGTGGCATGGTGGTGGTCCTGGAGCCCGGCGCAGACAAGAAGATGCTGACGCCGGGAAGCGAGATCGCCAATACGCAGGACGCCATCTCCCTCACGGAGTTGATCGCCAAGTTCATGTTCGGTGGAACGGGACAGAAGTGATGAACGCACAGCCCCCCAAGGCCCCTCCGGTATGGCGTCAGTCCGACGGCAAGCCGGTGTCGTGCCTCGAAAAGATCAAAGTCCTCAACCAGAACATCCAGGAGATCGAAACCCTCTGCGCCGATGCGCTCGAGGATGGGGTTCTGATGGGATGCGACGCCGCGCAGATCAAGACCGCATTGCACGAGTTGATCGACAGGCTGGCGATTCCTCACGCCAAGAAAGCCTGAGCATGCGTCTTGCGGCGGCCTTCGTGGCCTTGCTCGCCACTGTCAGCCCCGCGGCCGCGCAGACAGCGCCGCCCCAGGGAACGGCGGCCGCGACATCCCAGACGCAGGACAACGCGACCCTGCGCGCCATTCCGGATGGGCCCGGCAAGCCCGTGGCCGAGTTGCAGGGGCTGGACAAGGTGACGGCCCGGACGCGCCGCTTCGTGGCGCCCGTCGGGCAATCGACGAACTTCGGCACGCTGGAGATCGCCGTCCGGGATTGCCTGGTGAACACGCCGGATGCGCCGCCGGAAGCGGCGGCCTATCTCACGATCATCGATCACAAGCCCGGGCAGCCCGAGCGGAAGCTCTTCGCGGGCTGGATGTTCGCCTCCACGCCATCGCTGTCGGCGCTCGATGACGGCGTCTACGACGTGCGGGTGTTGGCCTGCACGAGGGAACAGGGATCGTCGCCGCCCAGCTCGCGGTGAAAAGTGGCGGCGCGGTCGACAGCGTCGGCCAGCCTCGAACGAAATTCCTCGCGCTGGATCTCGATCGCGCCGAAGCTGCGCAGATGCTCGGTCATGAACTGGCAGTCGAGCAGCCGGAAGCCCCCCTTGATCAGCCGCGCCACGAGATGAACCAAGGCCACCTTGGACGCGTCGCGCTCGCGGCTGAACATGCTTTCGCCGAAGAAGGTGGCGCCGACCGAGACGCCATACAGCCCCCCGACCAGCCGGCCCTCGCACCGGCACTCGATACTGTGTGCATGCCCTCGGCGGTGCAGCTCGCTATAGAGCTCGATGATCGGTTCGTTGATCCAGCTCTCGGGATGGCCCGGCCGTGGCTCGGCGCAGGCGCGCAACACCTCCGTGAAGGCCGTATCGGCGCTGACCTGGAAATGGCCTGAGCGGACGGTGCGGGCCAGCCGCTTCGGCAGATGGAAGCCGTCCAGGGGCAGGACGGCGCGCTGGCGCGGGTCGAGCCAGTAGAGCTTCGGGTCGTCCCGGCGTTCGCCCATGGGGAAGACGCCGATACGATAGGCTTGCAGCAGGAGGTCGGGGGTGATCTCCAGCATGCCCGCCGCTACTTCTTGAGGCCGACCAGCTTCTCCAGCCAGTGGATGTCGTACTCGCCGTCGATGAAGTCCTGCTGGCGGATGATGCGCTGGTGCAGCGGAATCGTCGTTTCGATGCCGCCGATCACGAACTCCTCGAGCGACCGTCGCAGGCGCATCAGGCACTCGTTGCGCGTCGGCCCGCTCACGATCAGCTTGGCGACCATCGAATCATAGTAGGGCGGCATGATGTAGCCGGCATAGAGGCCGGAATCGACGCGCACGCCGAGGCCGCCGGGAGGATGATAGTCGGCGACCCGGCCGGGGCAGGGCACGAACGTCTCGGGATTCTCTGCATTGACGCGGCACTCGATCGCATGCCCCTGGATGACGATGTCCTTCTGGGTGAAACCCAGCGTTCCCCCGGCTGCAATCCGGATCTGCTCACGCACCAGGTCGATGCCGGTCACGGCCTCGGTGATCGGATGCTCCACCTGCAGGCGCGTATTCATCTCGATGAAGTAGAATTCCCCATCCTGGAACAGGAATTCCATCGTTCCGGCACCGCGATATTTGAGCCGGCGCACTGCCGCGGCGGCGAGTTCGCCGATCCGTTCGCGCTGCTCTCCGTTCAGGGCCGGGGAGGGCGCTTCTTCGAGAACCTTCTGATGCCGACGCTGCAGCGAGCAGTCGCGCTCTCCCAGGTGGACGCCGCCGCCCAGGCCGTCGCCCAGGACCTGGATCTCGATGTGGCGCGGTCGGCCGAGATATTTTTCGACATAGATCGAGTCGTTGTTGAACGCAGCCTTCGCCTCGCTGCGCGCGAGGGCGAAAGCCTCAGCTGCCGTCTCGGCGCTGTCGACGACCTTCATGCCGCGTCCGCCGCCGCCGGCGACGGCCTTGATCAGCACCGGCCAGCCGATCTTCTCGCCCAGCGCCACGATCTCCTCGAGAGAGCTCACGGGGCCGGGGGAGCCTGGAACGAGCGGCAGGCCGAGTTCCTTCGCCGTCTGCTTGGCGACGATCTTGTCGCCCATCATGGAGATATGTTCCGGGGTGGGGCCGATGAAGGTCAGCCCATGGGCCTCGACCGCTTCGGCAAACCGCGCATTCTCGGACAGGAAGCCGTAGCCGGGATGGATGGCATCGACGCCGGTGATCTCGGCCGCCGACAGGATGGCGGGAATGTTCAGGTAGCTGTCCCGGGCAGGGGGCGGCCCGATGCAGACCGATTGATCCGCCAGCCGGACGTGCATGGCGTCGCTGTCGGCGGTCGAATGCACGGCCACGGTCTGGATGCCCATCTCGCGGCAGGCGCGGTGGATGCGAAGCGCGATTTCGCCTCGGTTGGCGATCAGGACTTTTTCGAACATTGCGCGGGAGCAGCCGTTACTCGACGATCATCAGCGGCTGTCCGAACTCCACCGGCTGGGCGTTCTCGACCAGGACCTGCGTCACCGTGCCGGCCTTCGGCGCCTTGATGGGGTTGAAGGTCTTCATGGCTTCGATGATGAGGAGCGTCTGCCCCGCGGCAACCTTATCCCCAACGTTCACGAACACCGGCTTGCCGGGCTCGGGCGCCAGATAGGCGGTGCCGACCATCGGAGATTTCACGGCGCCGGGATGGGCGCCCGGATCGGCGGCTCCCGCCGCCGGGGCGGGCGCTGCCGCCGGGACGGCCGACGGAAGGGCCATGGCTGCGGGAGCGGCGGCCACCGTGATCGGGGGGCGGGCGATGCGGATGCGCCGTTCGCCGTCCGCCATTTCGATCTCGCCGAGATGGGTCTCCTCGAGAACATCCGCCAGCTTGCGGATAAATTCGGTATCCATCTCGAATTTGGCCATTAAATGCTCCCGGATGAACTCAGCGGCCCAGCAGGCGTGCCAGCGCCTGCAGGGCGAGAAGGTAGCCCTGGGTGCCGAGACCGGCGATCACGCCGACGGCGGCCGGACTTATATATGACCGGTGGCGGAAAGCCTCGCGCTTGTAGATGTTGGAGATGTGGACTTCGATCGCGGGCAACTCCGCCGCGTTCAGTGCGTCCAGCAGCGCCACCGAGGTATGGGTGTAGGCTCCGGCATTGATGATGATGCCGCTGTTCTTTTCGCGTGCAGCCTGAATGAGATCGACCAGCACGCCTTCGTGGTTGCTCTGGGCGAACTCGATCCTGAGGCCGAGCCGCGCCGCTTCGGCCTGGCACGCCGCCTCGACGTCCGTCAGCGTCTCCCGGCCATAGATCTGCGGCTGCCGCTTGCCGAGCATATTGAGATTGGGCCCGTTGAGCACCAGCACCGGCTTGGGGGCCGGTGGGCGCCGGGCGGCCTTAGCGGCCAAGCCTGCCTCCCGTGATTTGGTCGCGGGGGTTATAGCATGGGCGGAGTCGGCCACAAGGACAGCGGCCGGGGACATCTACGGGATGTCGCGCAGGACCTTGGCGCGGGCGAGCAGGCGATCGCACAACTCGTCGAAGTGCTGGCGCTCCTCGGGGGCCAGGCCCTCATAGAGCCGTTCCTCGTAAGCCAGGGCGATCGGGACGATCCGCGCATGCATGGATCGCCCCGCCGCCGAGAGCTTGAGGGCAGCGCGCCGCCGGTCGCTGCGGTCGGTCGCCCGTTCGATCAGGCCGCGCTTGAGCAGACCGGCGACCGCCCGGCTGACGGCCACCTTGTCCATCACGATGCGCTGCCCCACTTCTGAGGCAGTCAGGGGCGCGAACCGGCCTAGAGCCGCCATGACCCGCCACTGGGTCACGGTCAGGCCGAACGGGCCGGCATAGAGGTCGTGAAGCGATTCGCTGACGATCTGGGTCAGGATCGACAGCCGGTAGGGCAGGAAGTTTTCCAGTTCCAGGACTTGCGAATGGTTCGCCATAATAGTTACATATGTAACTAATAGCTTCGTCCGTCAAACCCGGGAGGAAGACATGACAAGCATCAGCGATCCGCAGTCTCTCGAAGGCGATGCCGTAAATCCGATGGGCACCGATGGTTTCGAGTTCGTCGAATACACCGCCCCGGATCCGGCGGCGCTCGGCCGGCTGTTCGAGACCATGGGATTCACGAGGGTGGCGCGGCATCGCTCCAAGGACGTCTCCCTGTTCCGGCAGGGCGACGTGAACTTCATCGTCAACGGCGAGACGGAAAGCTTCGCGCAGGGCTTCGCGCGCGTGCACGGCCCCAGCGTCTGCGCCATCGCCTTCCGGGTGAAGAATGCCGCCCGTGCCTACAAGCGTGCGCTGTCGCTGGGCGCCTGGGGAGTCGAGGGCAAGATCGGGCCGATGGAGCTCAATATCCCGGCCATCAAGGGCATCGGCGATTCGCTCATCTACCTCGTCGACCGCTATGGCGAGAAGGGGAACATCTACGACGTCGACTTCGATTTCCTGCCCGGTGTGGAGCGCAACCCCAAAGGGGTGGGCCTGACGGGCATCGACCACCTCACTCACAACGTGCATCGCGGCCGGATGGACGAGTGGGCGGAATTCTACGAACGGCTCTTCAACTTTCGCGAAATCCGCTATTTCGACATCGAAGGCAAGCTGACGGGATTGAAGTCGCGGGCGATGACCAGCCCCTGCGGCAAGATCCGTATCCCGATCAACGAGAGCACCGACGACAAGTCGCAGATCCAGGAATATCTCTCCGCCTATCACGGCGAGGGCATCCAGCACATCGCGCTCGGTACCGGCGACATCTATCACGCGGTGGAGACGCTCAAGGCCAAGGGCGTGCCGTTCCAGACCGTGCCCGACACATACTACGAGCAGATCGACCAGCGGCTTCCCGGCCACGGCGAGGACATTGCCCGCCTTGCCGCCGATCGCATCCTGATCGACGGCGCGCCGACGAAGGGCGGCGGCTTGTTGCTGCAGATCTTCACCCAGACGGTGATCGGCCCGATCTTCTTCGAGATCATACAGCGCCGCGGCAACGAGGGATTCGGTGAAGGAAACTTCCGCGCGCTGTTCGAATCGATCGAGCTCGACCAGATCCGTCGCGGCGTATTGAAGGGCTAACGAAACACCAGGAGGAAACCATGTCCAGGAACTGGATCCCGCTGCGCCAGATCGAAGGCACGGCCTCGCGTCAGGCCCATGTCCGGCTGCCGGAAGGGACGTATGAGCGCGAGATCAGCAAGGAGGGCTTCTTCGGACCGTCGGCGCAGTTCCACCACAGGCACAAGCCGACCGACTGGATCGCCTTCGAGGGGCCGATCCGGCCGCGTGCGCTCGACCTGAACAAGCTGGCGACGGCAAAGGCGAGTCCATGGCAGGCGGAGCTGGTGATGAGCAATCCGTACCTGCAGATGCGGTTCTGGAAGCTCGATGCGCCGATGACGGAACTCGCACGCAACAGCGACGGGGACCAGCTGCTGTTCGTGCACGAGGGCGCGGGAGATCTGTTCTGCGACTATGGTCGGCTCGGCTATCGCGACGGCGACTACATCGTCATCCCACGCGGCACCCTATGGCGGCTGGCGCCCAGCCGGCCGACCGTGACGCTGATGATCGAAGCGACGAACGACCATTTCACCCTTCCCGAAAAAGGGCTGGTCGGCCGACATGCGATCTTCGATCCGGCCATCCTCGACACCCCGCATATCGACGATGCTTTCAGGGCGCAGCAGGACGAGCGGACCTGGAAGGTGTCGGTGAAGCGGCGGAACCAGCTTTCCACGGTCACCTATCCGTTCAATCCGCTGGATGCCGTCGGCTGGCACGGCGACCTGAGCGTCGTGCGCGTGAACTGGCGCGATCTTCGGCCACTCATGAGCCACCGCTACCATCTGCCGCCGTCGGCCCACACGACGTTCATGGCCGGCCGCCTCGTGGTCTGCACCTTCGTGCCCCGGCCGCTCGAGAGCGATCCGGAAGCCTTGCGTCTGCCGTTCTTCCACAACAACGACGATTTCGAGGAGATCATTTTCTACCACAAGGGCAGCTTCTTCAGCCGCGACAACATCCATCCGGGGATGATGACCATCCATCCGTCGGGCTTCACACACGGCCCCCATCCGAAGGCCTTCCACGCCGCAACAAAAGGCGGCAAGAGCGAAACCGACGAGGTGGCCGTCATGATCGATACGAGGGACGCGATCGACGTGGCGGCCATGCCCGCCGGCGTGGAGTTCGAGGACTACGTCTCGTCGTGGCGGCCGGCGGACGTGAAGCAGGCCGCGGAGTAGGACAGCGCCATGAAGCTTGGAACGCTGAAGGAAGGCGGCCGGGACGGCACGCTGATCGTCGTTGATCGCGAATTGAAACGGGCGGTTCGGGCGGCGGGGATCGCGCCGACCCTGCAGAAGGCTCTCGACGACTGGACAAACATCGCCCCGAAGCTGGCCGTGCTGGCCGAGCGACTGGCCGACGACAAGGCGACCGGCTCCTTCGAGCTCGATACCGCGGCGCTCGCCGCGCCACTGCCGCGCGCCTACCAGTGGGCGGACGGATCAGCCTATGTCGTTCATGTCGAGCTCGTCCGCAGGGCGCGCGGCGTCGAGATGCCGCCGTCCTTCTGGACCGATCCGCTGATGTACCAGGGCGGCTCCGATTCCTTCATTGGCCCGAATGACGAGATCGAACTCGAGGACGAGGCCTGGGGCATCGATTTCGAGGGTGAGATCGGAGTCGTCGTCGACGACGTGCCGATGGGGATTTCCGCGTCCGCAGCCCGCCGGCACATCAAGCTGGTGACGATCCTCAATGACGTGTCCCTGCGCAACGTGATCGTCACGGAGCTGGCGAAGGGCTTCGGCTTTTTCCACGGCAAGCCTGCCACGGCCTTTGCGCCGGTGGCGGTCACGCCGGATGAACTCGGCGATGCGTGGGACGGCGGCAAGCTCGGCCTGCCGCTGATCTCGACCTTGAACGGAACGGAATTCGGCCATCCCAATGCGGCGACGGACCTGACCTTCGATTTCGGGCAGCTCATCGCCCATGCCGCGAGGACCCGACATCTCGAGGCGGGGACGATCGTGGGCTCCGGCACCGTGGCAAATCGCGATCCGGCGGCGGGCTGCTCCTGCATCGCCGAGCGGCGGGTGCGCGAGACGATCGACAGCGGCAAACCGAGCACACCCTTCATGAAGTTCGGCGACCGCATCAGGATCGAGATGTTCGACCGTGACGGACAATCGATCTTCGGCGCCATCGACCAGAAGGTTGTTCGCTACACGCCACCGGGTTGAGCCGTGCTAAGGTCGCCGCGGAGGCGACCATGAAGCTCATCGGATATTTCCGGTCATCGGCGGCATTCCGGGTCCGCATCGCGCTGAACCTGAAAGGAATCGGCGTTGAACAAGCCTTTTGCCACCTGCGCAAAGGTGAGCAGCGCAAGCCGGAATATGCGGCCGTAAATCCGCAGAAGCTCGTCCCGACGCTGATCCTCGATTCGGGCGAGGCGCTGACGCAGTCGGTTGCCATCATGGAATATCTCGAAGAGATCCATCCCGAGCCGCCGCTCTTGCCGAAAGACCCGGTGGAGCGGGCCCGGGTGCGGGCGCTTGCCCTGATCCCCGCTGCGGATATCCATCCCATCCAGAACCTGCGGGTGATGGCGTATCTGCGGGAGAAATTCGACCAGTCGGAGGAGGCGGCCTTCGCCTGGTCCCGACACTGGATCGAGACGGGCTTCGAGGCTTATGAAGCCATGGTGGCGAAGGATTCCCGGACCGGAATCTTCAGTCACGGCGACCGACCGGGCCTCGCCGATCTTTGCCTGATCCCGCAGGTCTTCAATGCCACCCGGTTCAAGGTCGATATGTCCCGGTATCCGACGATCAAGCGGATCTTCGATGCCTGCATGAAGCTTCCGGCCTTCGATGCCGCGCAGCCCTCCAAGCAGCCCGACGCCGAGCCGTGAAGAAGGCAGTCATCGTCGCGGCCGCGCTTGTGCTGATCGGCGGCATCTCGGTGCCGTTTGCCGAACGCTATGCCGCCCACCAGATCAAGGCCGAGATCGAGCGCGACGGCCAGGGGAGTGTCGGCACGGTCGAGGTCGGCCTGTTTGGCCGCCGTGTGGTCCTGGATAATTTCAAGTCGCACGGAGATGGGGAACTGGAAGCCCGCCGCTGGGAGGCGTCCGGCCTGTCGGTCTCGTTGACCGATCTTCTCGAGGGGCGCACGCCGTTTTCCGGATTCCGGCCCGGCGATCCGCTGCGTGCAGAGCGGGTGGAGCTGACGGACGTGCGGTACGCGCCCCCTGGAAGCAGCGAACGTTGGAGTGCCGCGTCCATCGTGGTGAAGGGGCTGGATCTTGCTCGCTACGACGCGGCGACGTCGGGGACGGCGCGGCTTCCGGTGCAGACTGCGCGTATCGCTGCCGCTTTGACCGTCCGCAGCGTGGTGGCGACGAAGGTTGTCTATGTCGTGCCGGGGAAGGGCGACACCGTCGGCATTCGGCAGATTGAAGTGGAGGCGATCGATCACGGCAAGATCGGCAAGATCCGGGTGTCCGATCTCGATGCGACGCCGAAGGCCGCGGCAGAAGAGTCGTTCAAGGTCGCGGAAATCAGGGCAAGTGCGCTCGATCTCGGGGGCGTGGCACGTCGACTCGCATCGGGGGCGTGGCGTGTGGGGCAGCCGCTTGGTCGGATCGACCTCGGGGAGGCGCGGGCCTCGGGGTTCGGAGGGCTGCTGATGTCCCAATATGGCGTCTCGCTCGACGCCGTCTCGCTCGAAACGAGCCACGATCCGGCGGGTTCGCGGAAATCTCGGTTCCGGATCGATGGGCTGACGTTCAAGGTGGGCCGGGATCGCGAGACGGCCAGGTTCGGCATGCTGCTGCAGGCGATGGGCCTTCGCGAACTTGCGCTTGGCTTCGACTGTTCAGGCGACGAGAGGCGAGCGAAGGGAGAGCTGGCGATCGAGAATTGCACGCTCGCTGCAGCGGATCTTGCAAATGTCGCGCTGGGGGCGGGCTTTGTCGATGCGGATGAAGCTTTTTGGCGGGCTGTCGACGAGGGAAGACCGATCGACATCGCGCGGTCATCGATCGCGCTGGGATCGGCGAAGCTCGCGATCATCGACAAGGGCGTGATCGAGCGCGTGGCAGGAGCCGTGGCGGCGGCGACGCATGAGCCGCCGGCTGCCACGCGGGCGAAGCTGGCCCAGGACATCCGCTCCTTCCAGCCGCCCGACGTGCTGATTACCGAGGGGCTGACGAAACTGCTCGATACTGTCGCCCGCTTCGTCGAGCAGGGCGGCACGCTCGTCATCGAGGCGAGGCCCGAACCGCCGTTCGGCCTCGCCAACGCCGGGCGGCTAAGCCGTCCCGGCGTGGACCTGGTGAGTCTGTTCGGCCTGTCGGCGAGGCTGGCGCGCTAACCTTTGCGCGCCTCGGCGATGAGCTGCTTCAGCGTGTCGGCGTCAATGGCGCCCGGCACGAACTGCTTGCCGA
This sequence comes from Pseudomonadota bacterium, assembly GCA_018240685.1. Classification (GTDB taxonomy): domain Bacteria; phylum Pseudomonadota; class Alphaproteobacteria; order Reyranellales; family Reyranellaceae; genus Reyranella. The sequence goes on from JAFEFG010000034.1 coordinate 19,788, forward strand.
TCACGAATGCCGGGGTGCCGCGCACGCCCAACGCGGCAGCGAGATCCTTGTTGCGTTCGATGATGGTCAGCAGCTTGGGATCTTCCATGTCCTTCTGAAGCCGGTCCACATCGATCCCGACGGAAGCGGCGAGCGCCAGGATCTGGTCGCGGTCGAGCTTGCCGCTGAATTCCATCAGCGCGTTGTGGAAGGCCTCGTGCTTGTTCTGGTTGCGCGAGGCCAGCGCGGCGAGAGCGGCGATGCGGGATGCCTCGCCGAGAATGGGCAGGTCCTTGTAGACCACTTTGACCTTGCCGTCGGCGGCGACGACGGACTTCATGACGGGATAGGTGCGCTTGCAGTATGGGCACTGGTAATCGCTGAACTCGACGATCGTGACGTCGCCGTTGGGATTGCCGGAAACGGGGCTGTCGGGGTCGCTCGTGAGGTCACGGCCACGCTCGTCGATGGCCTTTTGCGCCTGAGTGTCGCGCTCGCTGTCCTGCTTGCGCTCGAGCTCCTTCATCGCGTCGATCAGCACTTCCGGGTTGGCGAGCAGATAGTCCCTGACGCGCTTGCCGAACTGGTCGTTGTCGGCGGTGCCGGCTGTCGCTGCCGGGCCGGCGGCCGGGACGGGGGCGGTCAGCCGGCCGGCAACCAGCGCGCCGGCGGCAATGAGCACGCCGCAAAGAAGCAGAAGGGGGATACGCATTGAAAGCTCCTGGTGGAGAGTTGGGGCGCGCTCAGTTCCTGCGCGGCCGGGAATCGATATAGGCCTTGATGTCCTGCGCGCGCTGCCAGGCTGGTGTGCCGGGCGGCAGCTCGCGAACTGCCCCGGCGGCCATCGCCTGGGCCTCCGGCCTGTCGCCTCGGATCACCGCCATCTCGGCGCGGGCCAGAGAAGTCATGCCGCGATTGTTCATCCGCGAATAGCCGGTCGCCATGAGGCGCCACAGCTCGAAATTGTCAGGCTCGGCCTGGCGGGCGATCTCGAGGTTGCGCACGGCTTCCTGGTCGTTCGCCGGATTGTTGGTCTCGAGGAGCGCTCGCGCGAAATCGATCTTGATGATGGCGGCCCCCGGCAGGAGCTGAACGGCGCGCCGATAGGAGGGCAGCGCCTGGGCGACATGGCCGTTCTCGAACAGCATCTGGCCGCGCAACTCGTGGAAGTACGGGTCGTTAGGATAGTCCTTGATCAGGCCGTCAATCGTCAGGAGGGCCGATCCCAGCGCACCGGTGCGGTAGAGCGCGATGGCCCGGCCGTAGCGCGCCGGAACGGAGCGGTCGCCTTCGCTGTAGCGTTGCAGCGCGATGGACGGCGCAGTGAAGCCGAGAAGCTTCGCCACCATTCGTCGGTGCAGCTCGATGAAGCGCGGCGAGTCGGGCGTGTTCGCGTAAGGCGACCGGCTGGCCGCGTTGTGGAAGGACTCGATGCGATCCGGTGTCAGCGGATGGTCCGTGAGGTAGGGGTCGCGGCGCCCGATCAGCATGCGTTCCTGCTGCTCGAGGATATGCAGGAACTGCTCGGTGCCTTTGGGCGACTGGTGCGTGCGCTCGAGATAGGTGATCGCCGCCTGGTCCGCGGACGCCTCCTGGGCCTGCGAATATTGCAGGTAGGAATAGAGCGAGCCGGGAATCTGCGTGCTGCCGGTTCCGGTCTGGCTGCGGCCCATGCCGCCGCCGGCGAGCGAGCCTCCGGCTATGGCGGCACCGCCCAGCAGCATCTCGAGGATCTGCAAGGTGCTGAGCCGGCGCAGTTCCTCCTGCTGGCGGGCCAGGTGGCCGCCGGCGATATGGCCGGTCTCGTGCGCCAGCACGCCGATGAGCTGGTTGGGTGTCTCCGTCCGCATCAGCAGCCCGGTGTTGATGAAGATGCGCTGTCCACCGGCCACGAAGGCGTTGAGCGAATTGTCCTGGACGATCATGATCTGGACCGCCTCGGGATCGAGGCCGGCGACACGCCAGATCGGTGTCAGGAACGTACGGATCGTGTTCTCGATCTCGGCGTCGCGGACGAGATTGAGACGTTGACCTTGCTGCGCGCTCGCGGCACGAAACGGCGCCAGCGCGAACAGCGTGAGAGAGAAGAGGGTGAAGATGCGTCTAAGCACGGTCGGCACGATTTGCACGCAGGCTAGGAACAAGGGGATGGATCGTCAATTGCGCAGCCTGGCGCTGATCGGGGTGCTTTTGGTGTCGGCTTGTGGCGGAAATGAGACAAAGCAGGACTACAGCACAGCCGGGGTCGCGGCGAAAAAGGCCGGATACGCCGACATCTTCGGCGGTTCGATGAAGTTTGCGGCCGTGGCGGCGAGCGAGAGCCAGGCCGCGGAGGTCGGCCGTTCCATCCTCCAGGGCGGCGGCAATGCGACCGACGCCGCCGTCGCCATGTACTTCGCCATGGCCGCCACCTTGCCGTCCGCCGCGGGCTTGGGCGCCTCGGGTTCCTGCATCGTGCACGATGCGAAGACGCGGGCCAGCGAAGCGTTCGTCTTCGGTCCGGTTGCTGCACCGGGGCCCGTCAGGGGGACGGCATTCACCGTGCCCACGGGCGTGCGGGCCATCACCCTGATGCACATCCGGCATGGCCAGGCGCGCTGGGAAATGGACGTCGCGCCGGGCGAAAAGATCGCGCGCTTCGGCGCGCCCGTCTCCCGCGCGCTCGGCCGCGACCTGCGCGCGGGTGCAAGCCTGCTCACCGATCCCGAAGCCCGCCGGATCCTGACCAAGAACGGTACGCCTCTCGCCGCAGGCGAGAATCTCGTGCAGCCGGAGCTTGCCGGCACGCTGGGCCTGATCAGGCAGAGGGGCGGCGGCGAATTCTTCAGCGGCGGATTCGCCCGGGTGCTGTCGGAACAGATCACCCAGGCCGGCGGAAACATGCCGGCCGAGACCCTGCGCACCACCGTGCCCCAGTCCGGGCCGCCTCTGTCCGAGAACGACGGCGGCTGGCGTGTCTACGTCGCCCCGTCTCCGATGGCCGGCACCAGCGCCCTGGCGGGCTGGAACGGCAAGGGCGGTGGGAGCACCGCCATGCCCTCCGATTCCGGCGGCTTCTCGGGCTTCGCGGCCATGGACGAGAAGGGTAATGCCACGGCCTGCAGCCTGTCGATGGGCCAGCTCTTCGGCGCGCGCGTAATGGTGCCCGGAACGGGTCTGATTCTGGGCGCCGCCACGCCGGATGCGGCGGCGACCAGCCCGATGGTCATCGGCAATCCCAACAACGGCGAAGTCCGGTTCGCGGGCGCCGGCGGCGGCTCCGCATCGGCGACGTTCGAGACCGGCGCGATCGCGAGGGTCGCCATCCGGGATCGCGCCTCGCTCCGGGCGGCGCTCACCGCGCATGACGGCCACGGAGGCTTCGTCAACGCCATCGCCTGCCCGTACGGCATCCGCAGCGGCGGCGCCACCTGCGAGGCGGGCATCGACCCCTCGAGCCTGGGGCTGGCCCTGTTGGCGACGGAACGCTGAGGACGATCATGTCGCGCCGCATCTCGCGCCGCTCGGCGGCCGTCGAGCCATTCATCGTCATGGACGTCATGGCGGCCGCCGCCGCGAAGGAGGCGGCAGGCGGCTCGGTGATCCATCTCGAGGTCGGCCAGCCGAGCACGCCGGCGCCCAAGGGCGTCCTGGCCGCCGCGCATGCCGCGCTCGATTCGGACCGCATCGGCTATGCCGCGGCGCTCGGCATGCCGGCGCTGCGCGAGCGGATTGCCCGGCATTATCGCGAAAGCTACGGATGCGACGTCTCGCCGGAGCGGGTGATCGTCACGACCGGCTCGTCCGGCGGGTTCCCGCTGGCCTTCCTGGCGAGCTTCGATGCCGGCGACCGCGTGGCGCTGGCGGCGCCCGGCTATCCCGCCTATCGCAACATCCTTGCGGCTCTCAATCTGGAGCCGGTCGACCTTCCGACCACGGCCGCCGACCGCTTCCAGCCGACAGTCCATGCCCTGGAGAAGGCCGGTCCGATCGCCGGGCTGATCGTCGCGAGCCCCTCGAACCCCACCGGGACGATGGTGACGCGAGCCGAACTGGCGCAACTGGCTGGGTGGTGCGACCGGCACGATGTCCGGCTCATCTCCGACGAGATCTATCACGGTGTCGTGTACGAGGGGCACGCCACGTCGGCGGCCGAGGTCTCCGAGCACGCCATCGTGGTGAACAGCTTCTCGAAATACTTCTCCATGACGGGATGGCGGATCGGCTGGCTGGTCGTTCCGCCCGACCTCGTCCGGCCGATCGAGCGGCTGGCGCAGAATTTCTTCATTTCTGTCCCGACGCTCAGCCAGTACGCCGCCCTCGCGGCCTTCGACTGCCGCGAGGAGCTGGAAGGCCACGTGAAGCGCTACCGGGCCAATCGCGACCTGCTCATGGCGGGCCTGCCGCGGGCGGGCCTCGACCGGCTGACGCCGGCACAGGGAGCCTTCTATCTCTATGCCGACGTTTCCCACCTCACCAACGACAGCCGCGACTTCTGCCGGCGGATGCTTCAGGAGGCGGGGGTTGCCACCACGCCGGGGATTGACTTCGATCGGGCGCGAGGGGCCGGGACGCTGCGCATTTCCTTCGCCGGCTCGATGGCGGAGATGGAGGAGGCGGTGCGGCGTCTGGAGGCGTGGAGGCGGAAATGACGAGGATCCTGCTGGCCGCGCTGGCCGCCGCCGGGCTCGCGGCTCCGGCCTGGGCGCAGTCAGGCGCCAGCTTCGACTGCGCCAAGGCCTCCAACACGATCGAGCGGACGATCTGCGCCCGGCCGGAACTCGCCCAGGCGGATCGGACCCTGGCTGCCGTCTACGCCGCGCTCGCCGGCAAGCTCTCGGGAGCGGCCAAGGATCACCTCGTCAAGGATCAGGTCGCCTGGATCGCCGCCCGCAACAAGGCCTGCACCGGCGACACCGAGGAGATCGCGCGTTGCCTCAAGGACCGTTATGTCTCGCGCACCCAAAGCCTGCGCGTCCTTGAGCGCGGGACCTATCCGTTCGTCAGCCAGCAGACCCTGCTGAAGCAGGGGAAGGTCGGCAAGGTCACCTACAGCATCGACGTCGCCTGGCCGCAGTTCGACGGTCCGACGGCGGACTTCTCGAAGCTGAACAGCGGCTTCGCCCGGCTCGCCCGCAAGGCGGCCGACGAGTCGATCCCCGATCGGCAGGCCGGTGCCGATGCGCCGTTCGACCAGACCTGGGAGTACGGCCAGAGCTTCACGCTGCAGCGCCCGTCGGCGGACGCCGTCGCCGTGGCGATCACCTATTACGGCTATGCCGGCGGCGCCCACGGCTTCGGTGGAACGACGGCCTATCTCGTCGATCTCAGGACGGGACAGGCGGTGCCGCCCGCCGGCGTCTTCGCCAAGGGCGATGCCTGGCTCAAGGCGCTGGTGCCGCTGGTCCGTGCCGATCTCAAGAAGCAGTTCGATGAGGGCAAGCCCGGCTTCGACGATGCGCTCGAGACGAACAATCTCGTCAAGCTCCTGCGCGAGCCGGAGCACTACTACTATCGCCAGGACAAGCTCGAGCTGATCTTCGACGCCTATGTCGTCGGGCCTTACGTGTCCGGCCCGTTCACGGTCGAGATTCCCTACTCGAAGCTGAAGCCGCTGTTCGCGGCGGACGGCCCCCTCGGCAGCCTGCGCTAGTGCAGCTTGCGCCGGTCGCGGACCGGGGCGCTCATCGTCTGGATGCGTTCGACTGCCGGCACGGGACCTGAATGGTGGCCCAGGATGTGCCAGCGCTCGCCCAGCCGCACGAAGCTGTTCGTTGCCATCAGCTGGGCTTCGGCCAGGATTTCGCGGCAGACCACCAGGGCGAGCCCGCTGCGGCCTGTCACCCATTCGTCGGTGCAGCGCACGCGCGGCGCCTGCGGATGGCGCAGGATCGCGCGCCAGCTTTGCATGATCTCGGCCCGCTCGAGCAGCGGCGCCTGGCCGGGGTGAAGGCAAATCGTCGCGCCGCTGGGGGCCCAGAGCAGATCCATCGCCTCGTAGTTGCGATCGTTGAAGGCACGATAGAAGGCGCGGTTCACGGTGAGCACGGCCTCCCGTTCCTCGTCATCGAATTCCGCCATGAGCGGCGGTAAGCGGGGTGGGCGGCGCGGCATTCGACCCTCGAAACTCCCAGGTTGCGCGTCCAAGAATTAGCCGACACAGAGGATGCGTCCAACAGTCGAGAATGACGATGTCCATTCCCAAGCTTGAATTTCCACCGTTCCATTTGCCACCCGAAGCCGAGGCGCTGCGGGAAGAGGTGCGGGCCTTTCTCAAGGAGACCCTGCCGCGCATCGAGACCGAGGACCGGTTCGCAAGCTGGAACACGCCGTCACCGGAGTTCAGCCGCGAGCTGGGCAGGAAGGGCTGGATCGGCATCACCTGGCCCAAGAAGTATGGCGGCTCGGAGCGGAGCTTCCTGGAGCGATACGTCGTCACTGAGGAATTGCTGGGCAACAGTGCGCCGGCGGGCTCCCACTGGGTCGCCGATCGCCAGTCTGGCCCGCTCCTGCTGCGTTTCGGCAGCGAGGAGCAGCGCCAGGCGATCCTGCCGCGCATCACCCGGGGCGAGTGCTTCTTCAGCATTGGCATGAGCGAGCCCGATTCGGGCTCGGATCTCGCCTCCGTCCGTACGCGCGCCGAGGCAGTGCCGGGCGGCTTCCGCGTCAACGGCACCAAGGTCTGGACCTCCGGCGCGCATCGCAACCATTACTGCATCGCGCTGGTGCGCACGTCCGGCCAGCACGGCGACCGCCACAAGGGGCTGAGCCAGATCCTGGTCGACCTCAAGACGCCCGGCGTCACGATCCGGCCGATCATCAACCTGGCCGGCCGTCACGACTGGAACGAGGTCACCTTCAGCGACGCGTTCATCCCCGAGAGCTGCCTGATCGGCAACGAAGGCGACGGCTGGCTGCAGGTCACCAGCGAGCTGGCCTTCGAGCGCTCCGGTCCCGAGCGCTTCATGCAGAATTTCTACGTGCTGCGCGAGCTCGTGCGCGTCCTCGGGCGCCAGCCGGCCAAGCGCGCCGCTTCGGTGCTTGGGCGCCTGGTCGCCCGGCTCTGGACGCTGCGTCAGATGTCGGTCGCGGTGGCCGGCATGATGCAGGGCGGCAAGTCGCCGGCCATCGAGGCGTCGCTGGTGAAGGATCTCGGCACGATCTACCAGCAGGACCTGCCGGAAGTGGCGCGGGCGCTGGCCGAGTCCGACGCCACGACCGAGGAGGACATGGCCGATTTCCTCGATATCGCCCAGTACGCCACGATGATGGCGCCGAGCTACACCATCCAGGGCGGAACGACCCAGGTGCTGCGCGGCATCGTCGCGCGCGGCCTTGGACTGCGCTGAGGGGAGAAGGACTATGGACCGCGAAACACGCGACATGCTGCTGGAGACCGCCGACCGCTTCTTCACCGAGCGCTGCGGCCGCGAAGTGGTGAACGGCGTCGAGAAGGGCGTATGGCCGGCCGATCTCTGGAAGGAGATCGAGGAGATGGGCCTGCCGCTGATCGCCGTCGACGAGGACGAGGGCGGTGTCGGCGGAACGCTGGCCGACATGCTGGCGCTGCTGCGGATGGCCGGCTCCCATGCGGTGCCCGTGCCGCTGGCCGAGACGGCGCTCGGCAATCTGCTGGTCGCGAATGCGGGCGGGAGGCCGGCGACCGGGCCGAGTGCCGTTGCGCTGGGGACCCTCACGCTCGACGGCAACCGCGTGAGCGGCACCGTGGCGCGCGTGCCGTTCGCTTCTGTGGCCGACCGCTTCGTCACCGTCGCCGGTACGGGGAAGGGCGCGAAGGTCGCCGTCGTGGCCGCCGCCAATGCGACCGTCGCTGACACGCCGAGCCATGCCGGCGAACCCTACGGCACAGTGAGCTTCGACAACGCCGTGTGCGAATATGTGGGGGCGAGCTCCGTCGACGCGGGGCGGGCCTATGAGCTGGCCGCGCTCGTCCGTGCGATGCAGATGGCCGGGGCTGCCGACAAGGTGCTGGCGACGGCGGTGGAATACTGCAAGCAGCGCGCACAGTTCGGCCGGCCGATCTCGACCTTCCAGGCCATCCAGCAGATGTTGTCGGAACTGGCCAGCTACGTGGCGGCGACCATCGCCTCGGCAGAGGCGGCGTCGCGCGATGCGGACGAGGGCGGCCTTGCCACGGGCGGCAGCTTCTCCATCGCCGCCGCCAAGAGCCAGGCCTCGGACTTCGCACAGCGCATCGCCGCCATCTCGCACCAGTCGATGGGCGCGATGGGCTTCACCCACGAGCACATCCTGCATCACTACACGCGCCGTCTCTGGGTGTGGCGACGCGACTTCGGCAGCGAGACGTTCTGGGGCGAGAAGATCGGCGCGGCCTGTGCCAAGGCCGGGCCGGACGCGCTATGGCCGTCCCTGACCGCCAGCCGATACGCCGCCTGATCCCGGGACGGCGCATCCGGTTCAGTTGATGACGGGGTGGTCCACGGTGCGGTCCACCTCAGCGAGGGATGTCGCGAGCCCGTCGGCATCCCTGGGCGAGAGGGCGAAAGCGACGGCAAAGCCGTCCGGCGTCGACAGCGTCAATATGGTCTGATCGCTGCCGCTGGCTTGCTGCAGCGACCAGCTTCCGGTCGGATAGACAAGTTTCAACGTGTTGTCCTGATAGCGTGCCTTCAGCATGCGTTCGATCAGGGCTGGCAGCGTCATCAGCAACGAGCGCAGGCAATCTGCAGGAAGCACGACCGACGCGGCCGTGCCGTCTTCCGATTCGAGGTTGAGACGAAACGATTCGCCCGAGGGATCGACCTGACAGGTCGTCAGGGTCCTGCCGACAATTTCCATATCCCGCCTTCGCTATAGTCATGAGGATATAGCGTATCGACCGTGCATGGCAACCCTTGACGCTATAGCCGTTCGAAACGTACGACTCCGTCATCATCGATATAGTCAATAGACTATATCGAATGCAAATCGATCGGGACGGCGGAGGACTTTCGGGCCGAAGGAAGTACCCGAAGGATGATGTCCTCGGCGGCATCCGAATCAAGGAGGAGGACAGCCATGTCAGTACAGGAGAAGGGGCCGGCGCAGCATCCGGCCTATATCGACGGCAAGACGAAGCTGATGCTGATCGATGGCCGATGGGTGCCGGCCGCTTCGGGCAAGACCTTCGAGACCCGAAATCCCGCCACCGGGGAACTGTTGGCGCATGTGGCGGAAGGCGGGCGCGAGGATATCGATCGTGCCGTTGCGGCGGCGCGCAAGGCCTTCGCCGGTCCCTGGAGCAAGTGGAAGCCCGCCGAGCGTCAGATGCTGTTGCTTCGGCTGGCCGATCTCGTCGAACGCCACATCGAGGAACTGGCGGCGCTGGATACCTACGACATGGGGGCGCCGATCAGCCGGACGCGCAACAACCGCCAGCGCGCGGTCGGCATGCTGCGGTACTACGCCGGCCATGCCGTGACGCTTCACGGGGAGACGATCGAGAACTCGCTCGCCGGAGAGATCTTCTCCTACACGCTCAAGGAGCCGGTCGGCGTGGTCGGCGCCATCATCCCGTGGAACGGTCCGCTGACGGCGACGATCTGGAAGATCGGACCGGCGCTGGCGACCGGCTGCACGGTGGTGCTGAAGCCGGCGGAGGAGGCGCCGCTCACGTCGCTGCGGCTGGGCGAACTCTGCCTTGAAGCCGGTGTGCCGCCGGGCGTGGTCAACGTCGTGCCGGGCTACGGCGAGACGGCGGGCGCCGCGCTTGCGTCGCACCCCGATGTCGACAAGGTGGCCTTCACCGGCTCGCACCTGACGGGCCAGAAGATCGTTCAGGCCTCGGCGAGCAATCTCAAGCGCGTGTCGCTCGAGTTGGGCGGCAAGTCGCCCGATATCGTCTTCGCCGATGCCGATCTCGATGCGGCCGTGCCGGGTGCCGGCATGGCGGTGTTCGCGAACTCCGGCCAGATCTGTAGCGCCGGCACGCGGCTCTTCGTCGAGAAGAAGGTCTACGAGGAGTTTACCGACAAGGTGGCGGCCTTCGCCCGGAATCTGCGGGTGGGCAATGGCGTCGATCCGCAGACGCAGGTGGGGCCGCTCGTCTCGGCCGAGCAACTCGACCGCGTGACCGATTATCTCAGCATCGGCCGCCAGGAAGGGGCACGGCGCCTGAGCGGCGGCGAACGGCTGACGGACGGCGATTACCGGAAGGGCTATTTCGTGCCGCCAACGGTGTTCGCCGACGTCCGCGACGACATGCGGATCGCCCAGGAGGAGATCTTCGGGCCGGTGATCTCGGCGATCCCCTTCACCGACATCGAGGAGGTGATCCAGCGCGGCAACGCGACCATGTTCGGGCTCGGCAGCGGCGTGTGGACACGCGATGTCGGCAAGGCGCATCGCCTGGCCAAGGCGCTCCGTGCCGGTTCGGTGTGGGTCAACTGCTACCAGGCGATGGATCCGGCGGTGCCGTTCGGCGGCTACAAGATGAGCGGCTATGGCCGCGAGAGCGGCAAGCAGCATCTTGAGGAATATCTCAATGTGAAGGCGGTCTGGATCAAGACCGCCTGAGATGAGGGTGTCCCCGGATGGGCCTGCTGCCCGTCCGGGAATGCCGGATCAGCCTTTGAGGAACTTCTCGAAGGCCGTCTTGTAGTCGGGATGCCAGCGCGACAAGGCGGGGCGATTCAGGATGATGTCCTGCGCCGCCCACAGCATGCGCCGCTCGTCGATTTCGCGCGTCACCTCGTTATCCGGGCAGAGGACATAGAATTCGCCGCGGTTCATGCCGTCGATCAGCATGTCGATGACCTGGTCCGGCGTCCACGCGCCGGGCGGCTTTTCGGTGCGGCCGTGGGCGGTCATGCCGGTGAAAGTCGAGCCGGGAATGAGGAGATGCGCGGTGATGCGGGCGCCTTCCTCGTTGCGCAGGCTGTGGGCCAGACCTTCGGTCAGGACCTTCACGCCCGCCTTGCTGACATTGTAGGCCGTGTCGCCGGGCGGGCAGGTGATGCCCTGCTTGGAACCGGTATTGACGATCGCACACGGCGTCTTCTGTGCCAGCATCGCCGGCGTGAAGGTCTGCACGCCGTTGATGGCGCCCCAGAGATTGACCTCCAGCACCTTGCGCCAGCGCTCGATATGGTCCCACGGGCCACCGCCGGGGGCAGTGCCGGCATTGTTCATCAGCACGCCGACTTCGCCGAACGTGGCATAGACCTTGTCCTTCAGGGCCACGACCGCGTCGAGCTTGCTGACGTCGGTCGGGACGGCAAGCACGTCGTTGCTGCCGCCGGCCGATAGGGCGGCTACTTCCGATGCGGCCCGGTCGAGAGCCTGGGACGAAAGATCGGCCAGGCAGACCTTGAGGCCCAGGGAGGCGAAGCGGCGGGCTGCGGCGAGTCCGATGCCGCTGGCGGCGCCGGTGACAACGGCCACGCGGCCGGGCGTGAGAGCGGGATGATTTGGCATGCCGCGAATATGGCGGCGCCGGCGGCTTGCGGCCAGCCGGCGCCGCTGCGTCGTCACGCCGCCTGGTAGCCGATCACGGCCTTGGTCTCGAGGAACTCCTCCAGTCCCCATTTGCCGTATTCGCGGCCGTTGCCGGACTGTTTGTAGCCCCCGAACGGCGCGGCGGTGTCGCCGAGCGGATAGTTGAGGTGGACGTTGCCGGCGCGCATCTGGGCCGCGATCCGGCGGCCGTGCTCGACATCCTTGGCCTGCACGTAGGCGGCGAGGCCGTAGAGCGTGTCGTTGGCCAGGCGCACGACCTCCTCCTCGTTCTTGTAGGGGAGGATGGTGAGCACGGGACCGAAGATCTCCTCGCGCGCGATCGTCATGTCGTTGGTGACGCCGGCGAAGATCGTCGGGCGCACGTAGAAGCCGCGATTGAGATGCTCGGGCCGGCCCGGCCCGCCGGTCACGAGTTCGGCGCCTTCGGCGATGCCGGCCTGGATCAGGCGCTGGATCTTCTCGAACTGGGCGGCATTGATGACCGGGCCCAACCGGGTTTCGGGATTGCGCGGATCGCCGACGGTAAACCGTTCCGCAGCCTCCTTGGCGATCGCCTTGACCTCCTCATGACGCTCCAGCGGCACGAACATGCGGCTGGGCGCGCTGCAGGACTGGCCGCTGTTGGTCATCATGCTGTTGACGCCCTTGGTGACCGCGACCTCGAAATCGACGTCCGGCAGCAGGATGTTGGCGGACTTGCCGCCCAGTTCCTGCGCGACGCGCTTGACCGTCGCCGCGGCGGCCTGGGCGACCCGGATGCCGGCGCGGGTGGAGCCGGTGAAGGACATCATGTCGATGTCCGGATGGGCCGACATTGCCTCGCCGACAACCGCGCCCGTGCCCTGGACCATGTTGTAGACGCCCTTGGGGGTGCCCGCGGCGTGCATGATCTCCGACCAGACGATGGCGTCCATCGGCGCCTCCTCCGAGGGCTTCAGCACCATGGTGCAGCCGGCGGCGAGGGCCGGCAGGACCTTGCAGGCGATCTGGTTGATCGGCCAGTTCCAGGGGGTGATCAGGCCGCAGACGCCGATCGGCTCGCGGGCGATCAGCGTCGTGCCCTCGACATATTCGAACGGATAGGTTTCCAGCACCTGGATCATTCGTTCGAGATGGGCGATGCCGCGGCCCGCCTGGGTCTCGCGCGCGAAGGCGACCGGCGCCCCCATCTCGCGGGAGATGGCGTCGCCGATATCGGCACGGCGCTTGTGGTATTCGGCCAGAATCGCGCGCAACAGCTCGAGACGTTCCTTGCGCGAGCTGCGGCCGTAGGAGGGGAATGCCGCTCGCGCCGCCGCCACGGCACGGTCGACATCGGCGGCGCTGCCGACGGCGATCTGCGTATAGGCTTCCTCGGTCGATGGATCGATGACGTCGAGCAGGGCCGGCTTGATGGGATCGACCCAGGCGCCATCGATATAGAACTGCCTTTCATGTGCCATGACAATTTCCCCGGTGTTCGGCAGGGCGGATTGCGCGCGCAATCGCCGCCTTGTCTGCGATACTCGTCTGCGAAATTCGATATATTCAATGGAATATAGCGATGGGGATATATATCGCTGAATATAGCGATCGGGAAGGATGATCGTCGGGCCTTCCGAAGGCGGACGAAGCGCGTGACAGCCGCGAGCGGCGGCTACCCCTTGTAGGCGACGAGCAGGGCCCCGGCGGCGATGAGCGCCACGCCGACCCAGTTCACGCCCGCGAGCTTTTCGCCCAGGAAGACGGCGCTGAACACGGCCACGAGGACGATGCTCAACTTGTCGATCGGTGCCACGCGCGCGGCGTCGCCGAGCTTGAGGGCGCGGAAATAGCAGAGCCATGAGGCGCCGGTCGCCAGGCCGGACAGGACGAGGAAGGCGTAGGTCCGGGGCGAGACCGAGCCGGGCGACTGCCACTGGCCGGTCAATGCGACGATGGCGGCCGCGACACCCAGGATGACGATGGTCCGGATCAGGGTCGCGAAGTCGGAATTGACGTTCTCGACGCCGACCTTGGCGAAGACGGCGGTGAGGGCCGCGAAGGCTGCCGACAGGAGCGCCCAAGGCAGCCAAGACGCAAGAATTCCGGACTGCATGAGGCCTCCTGCATATCGCCGCTATTCCGGCTCGATGCCGGCGACCTTCATCATATCGCGATAGAGCTCGATCTCGGCAAGCTGCAGGCGCCGCATCTCGTCGGGCGAGGTGGGGGTTATTTCCGAGCCGGCGGCGGCCTGACGGTCGACATAGGCAGTCTCGGTAATCGTCTTCACGATAGCCTCATGCAGGCGGGCGAGGATCGGCTGCGGCACGCCGCGCGGCATCAGAACACCGGTCCAGGTCATCAACTCGAAGTCGGGGATGGCCTGCTCGATCAGCGTGGGGATCTCCGGCGTCAGCTTGTAGCGGCCACGGCTGCCGACGCCGAGGCAGCGAACGGTACCGGCCTTGACCTGCGGCAGACCCGTGACGGGATCGGTGAAACACATCTGGACGTGGCCGGAGATCGTGTCCTGCAGGGCAAGCGGCGTGCTCTTGTAGGGGACATGGACCATGTCGATGCCGGCCTTGGCCTTCAGCAGCTCGCCGGAGATCCGGGTGGACGCGCTGCCCGATCCGAAATTGATCCGGCCGGGCTGGCGCCGGCAGAGCTCGACGAACTCGCCGGCCGTCTTCACCCCGAGCGTCGGGTTGACCATCAGGAACACGGGCGCACGGCCGATGATCGTGAGTGGATCGAAATCCCTGATCGGGTCGTAGGGCAGGGACTTCATCAGCGCGACATTCGAGGCCGCGGCGGTGTTGGAGCAGACGAAGATGGTCTGCCCGTCGGGCTTGGACTTGGCCGCTAGCTCGGCGGCGATCGCGCCGTTGGCGCCCGGCTTGTTCTCGACGACAGCCGGGACGCCGAACAGCCGGTTCAATCCGTCGGCGACCTGGCGGGCCGACTGATCGGTTGCCGATCCCGGACCGAACGGCACCAGAATGCGGAAGGGGCCGTTGGGAAACGACTCCGCGCGAGCGGCAAAGGGAAGGGCTGCGGCGGCACAGGCGAGGAAGCGACGACGATGCATCCGATAATTGTTGTCGCAGTGGGCGCGCACCTCCAGAGCCGCATTTCTCAATGCGACCTCGAGAAGCCGACTTTTCCCGTGGTGCAGAATGCAGCGGCTGCCGTCGTGCCTTTGCAGGGTGTTCCCGGGATGTCTCCGGGCGAGACGCGGAACCGAGTGTGCTTCGATCCGCCGAGTGTGCCTGTCAGTGCCGCGGCGCGAGGGCAGCCTTCCAGTCGTGGAAGACGTCGATGTCGAACCCGTCCGGGTAGAACAGCTCGCCCGGCCCATGGCCTGGCTTGTCGGTGACGCCGTATTGCCAGATGATTTCCTTGGTCTGGCGGTCGATCACCAGCACGCGATGGCGCTCGTCGTCGTTTAGGACGATGTCGCCTGTCGGGAGTTCCATCGCGAGCGACGGATGATCGAGCATCTTCTCGCCCGCCTTGACGCGGTATTCCCACGTCACCTTGCCGGTGCGCGGATCGAAGATCACCACGCCGCCCGGCTTGCTGTAGTCGGCGACGATCACCTGTCCGTCACGCGTGGGATAGGCGTCGGAGGGATACTGGATGTGCGGCGCGCGCAGGCTCCACAGCACCTTGCCGTCGGCCGTTATCCGGCTGATCCAGGAATCGGGAATCTCGGTGACCAGGAAATCGCCGCCCTCCAGCGGCGTGACGCCGTTGGGATAGCCGAAGCTGCGCGGCGGATCATGCTTGCAATGGCCCGTCCTGCCCCACTGCCGCGTCAGCTCCGATTTCTTCGGGTCGATGAACATGATGCGGCAATTGCGGATGTCGGCGACCACGATCGATCCATCGCGCAGAAGATGGGCGTCGTCGGGGAAATCGAACTGGTTGGCGGCACGGCCTTTCCGATCCGGCGTGCCATAGTTGAAGGTGATCGCGCGTTCGGCATAGTCGACGATGTGAATGTCGTAGTTGTCCTCCTCGTTGACCATCAGGCTGTTGCCGTCCGGCGAGAAGAAGACGTCGTCGTTGCCGCGATAGATGCGCAGATCGGGCGACGGGAATTCCCAGACGATGCGCTTGTCGGGCGCGATCTCGATCAGCCGGTTGTTGCGCCGATCGGCGATGACGATGGGATAGGGCAGGGGCTTGCCCCAGGACGGGACGGGATGTTCCCGCGTCCCGGTCGCGGGCGGCGCCGGCGGGAGTTCCGTGCCCGACGATACCTCTCCGGCTCCGCGCATTTCCGGGGTCACGGTCACGGGCGTGCCGGGCTCCGTGTCGGCCGGCTTCTTGTTGGTGGGGGGCGCCGCGACAGCGAGGCTGGCGCCGAGCAGCGGGCAAAGAAGCAGCAGGGCACCGATGATCTTCGCCAGTGGCCGCGGCAAGGAAAGTGAGGGCATGGGGGCTTTACGAAACACTGTGGCGCGCGCGACACCATGCGTCGGCTGCGCCTCCTGACTGTTGATCTGGATCAACTGGAGGGAGTGTCGTGCCAGCAGGACAAGTGTTTCGACCATCCCGCGACGCGACCGCGGATCATGATCAGGATTTGGACATAAGGGACGTAAGGTCCGTGCTCGAACTTGGCCGGAAAGTCGCCTGCGTCGCCGTCGTCGTCGCGGTGCCGGCAGCGTTCACGCTTCCGCCGGTACGCTGTGCGGACGCCGCGGGAGATCGGCTTCTCCCGTCAGCGTCCCGCATCGTGAGGGGGAGCAGGCGCTACCGGCTCCACCAGCCGCGCTTGGGCTTCTCCGGCGGTGTATCGGCCGAGATGGTCGGAATGACGATCGCGGGCGGCGCCGGAGGCGGCGGCGTTGCTTCTGCCGGTGCCGGCGTGGGCTGGGAAGCCGGAACGGCAACCGGCTCGGGTTCCGCGGGAGGCGGGGCGAACGTCTCGGCGACCGTCACAGGCTGCGGCTCGTAGGCGGGCCGCTCCACGGGCGACGCTGCACCATCCATCTGTTCGACCGGCTCGCCGTCGAGCGCTTCCGGTGCCGTGCTCGGGTGCTCGTCAGAGCCGCCTTCCAAGGTGCCGGGCTCGCGCTCGGCCTGCTCGCCGACATCGCCTTCGCCGTTCTCGCGACGGCGCCGACGGCCGCCGCGCCGGCCGCGACGGCGGCGACGATCGCCGTCCGGACGCTCGCCATCGGCGCGCTGCTCGTCACCTGCCGGGGCGGCTTCCTCGCCTTCGGCTCCATCTTCGCCTTCGCCGGGGGCTCCCTCCTCGAAGGAAGCGCCCTGGGCAGTCTCGGCTTCGGCGTAGGGCCGCTCGACATCGCCCTCGCCGGGCGCCTGATCCTGCTCGTCGCGACGGCCGCTGCGGCGGCGGCGACGACGGCGGCGACGGCGGCCTTCGCGGCCCTCGCCTTCGTCTTCGCCGACGGCGCGCTCGCCTTCGGCACCGGGCTCGGCGGCTTCACCATCGGCGGCTTCGGCCGCCGCATCTTCTCTCTCGACGTCGTAGCTGGCGCGCGCCGTCTCCTGGGTCGGACGCTGCTCCTCGCCGCGGCGCTGGCGCACGCGCTCGATCTCGCAGTCGGCGGCGTGCATCTCTTCGTCGGCTTCGATGATGACGCTGAAGCCGTAGCGCTCCTCGACCTCAGACAGGGTCTGGCGCTTCTGGTTCAGGAGATAGAGCGCGACGTTGGGCGGCACGCTGACGATGATCTCGCTCGAGCGGCGGCGCACGCCTTCCTCCTCGATGGCGCGCAACGCGTGCAGCGCCGCCGATTCGATCGACCTCACGCGGCCGGTGCCGGCGCAGTGCGGGCAGATCTCGGTCGAATGCTCGAGCAGGGACGGGCGCAGGCGCTGGCGCGACATCTCCAGCAGGCCGAAGGCGGAGATGCGGCCGATCTGGATGCGGGCGCGGTCGTTGCGCATCGCGTCCTTGACCTTGTGCTCGACCTGGCGCTGGTGGCGCGTCTCCTCCATGTCGATGAAGTCGATCACGATCAGGCCGGCGAGATCGCGCAGGCGCACCTGGCGGGCCACTTCCTCGGCCGCCTCGATGTTGGTGCGCAACGCCGTCTCCTCGATGTTGCGCTCCTTGGTGGCGCGGCCCGAGTTGACGTCGATGGCGACCAGCGCCTCGGTCGGGTTGATGACGATGTAGCCGCCGGAGCGCAGCTGCACGACCGGCGAGTGCATGGCGTCGAACTGGCTTTCGACCTGGTAGCGGTGGAAGAGGGGGATCGGCTCGTCGTAGAGCTGCACCTTGCCGGCCTCGTGCGGCATCAGCTGGCGCATGAACTCGGAGGCGGCCTGGAAGCCGGCTTCGCCTTCCACCAGCACCTGGGCGATGTCGGTGTCGTAGATGTCGCGCAGCGAGCGCTTGATGAGGTCGCCTTCCTCGTAGATCAGGGCCGGCGCCGTCGAGCGCATGGTGAGCTCGCGGATCGAGTCCCAGAGTCGCGAGAGATATTCGTAGTCGCGCTTGATATCGAGGTTGGAGCGCTCGAGACCGGCAGTGCGCAGGATCACGCCCATGCCCTGCGGCACGTCGAGCTGCGCCAGCATCTCCTTCATGCGCTTGCGGTCGTTGGGATTGGAGATCTTGCGGCTGATCCCGCCGCCGCGGCCGGCGTTGGGCATCAGCACGCAGTAGCGGCCGGCCAGCGAGAGGTAGGTCGTGAGCGCGGCACCCTTGTTGCCACGCTCTTCCTTGACGACTTGCACCAGCAGGATCTGCCGGCGCTTGATGACTTCCTGGATCTTGTACTGGCGGATCGGCTGGCGGCGGCGGCGCTCGCGCGTCTCGCGCTCCACGCCGGCATCGTCGCCGCCCAGCGTCTCGACCGTGACCTCGGGCTGCGGCGCCTCGGCGGGATCGACGGGCGTCTCGGCCGCGGCGGCTTCGCTCGCGGCGCCTTCGGCCGGTGCGCCCACTGCCTCAGCCCCAACCGTGGCTGCAGCATCCGCTTCGACCGGACCTTCGATGCGCTCCTGCACGATCGCGGCCGGCTGCGCCTGGGGAGCGGCCTCGGCCGGTACCGGCACCGGTTCGCCGGCGACCTCGATCTCGACCATCGATTCGCCGACTGCCGGCGCCTCAACGGCGGTCGGCCCTTCCGTCACGGCGGCGGCGGCCGCTTCCTCGTCCGGAGCCGGCGCTTCAGACGGCGCCACTTCGGCTGCCGCTTCACCGTTGCCCCGACCTTCCTCTGCGTCTCGCTCCTCCGCCGGCAGCAACCCTTCCGCCACTGCAAAGGCTTCCTCGCGCTCGGCCCGCACCTCCTCGATGTCGGTGCGATCAACTCTGCCCGACAGCGGTTCCGCTTCCTCTTCGGCCTCGGCCTGCAGACGTTGCTGCTCGGCGATCAACCGTTCCCGATCAGCAACAGGGATTTGATAATAATCTGGATGAATCTCTGAGAAGGCGAGGAAGCCGTGGCGGTTACCGCCATATTCGACGAACGCGGCCTGGAGGGACGGTTCGATGCGAATGACCTTCGCGAGATAGATGTTGCCCTTGAGGGGCTTGCGGGACGCGGTTTCGAAATCGAATTCTTCGAGACGCGTTCCGTCGACGACGACCACCCGGGTTTCTTCGGGGTGGCTGGCATCAATGAGCATACGCCGTGCCATGGGCTCGCTCCCGAGGGACCAGGTTCCGACCGGCGCGAGCGACCAGCGGCCAGGCCGCCTCTCTGGCGCGAGGGGGACGGTGCGCCATCAACCCGCCGAACGGCCAACACTTGCTCTGGCCAAGACGGGGAAGCATCGCGCCGCCGGACCGAACCGGGTCCTGCCAACCTCGAGGTTTCCTAATAGCCACCGCCTGTCTGACAATCCCGCGGACCTTGCCCGTAGAAGAGGGGGCCCGGCGGTGACTGCCGTCGGAGCGCGGCCTCCTCGGGAGGGCGCTTCGAACGACGGCGACTGCTCGCGGAACGCAACATACGGGGTTCGCCGAAGGCCGACAACCCAAACGTTGAGATAATCCAAAACGTCGCACAAGTATCTGAAAAGACTTGAAATTATCAATCTTTTCATGTTCTACTTCAAGAAACGACCCTAAGATCGCACCCCCTCTGACCCGGCTGGAGCCATGAATCCGATCCGCCGCCGCGCACTGTTCGCCGCCTCCCTCGCGCTCGGCGCCGGGATGGTGGCGGCGCGTTCGGCGCTCGCCGCGCCGGCGGTGAAGAAGAAGAGCCGCCTGCCGGCGCACATCGTCCCGCCGCCCAAGCCCAGGCTGATCGTGCTGGATCCCGGCCACGGCGGCACCGACCCCGGCGCGCTGGGCGTGCGCGGCACCCAGGAGAAGCGGGTCGTCATCAGCGTCGCGCATCTCCTGCAGCAGCAGCTCCAGGCCGGCGGCCGCTACCGCGTCGTGCTGACCCGCAGCGGCGATTCCTTCATCCCGCTGCGCGAGCGCGTGGCCAAGGCGGAGGCCGTGAAGGCCGACCTGTTCCTGTCGATCCACGCCGATTCGCATCCCGATCCCGACGTGCGCGGCGCCTCCGTCTACACCATCTCGGAGGAGGCCAGCGACCGCGAGGCCGCGGCCCTGGCCGCGCGTGAGAACCGCGACATGTTCGCCGGCATGCGGCTGGGCGCCCAGCCCGGCGACGGCATCGCCAAGACCCTGGTGGCGATGGCCCAGCGCGGCACCGGCAACGATTCCCGCCGCTTCGCCGACACCATCGTGCAGACCTTCGGCAGGAGCGGCGTGCGCCTGCTGCCGCGCAGCCACCGCGAGGCGGGCTTTGCCGTGCTGACCTCGCCCGACATCCCGGCGGCGCTGGTCGAACTGGGCTACCTCTCCAACCGCTACGACGAGAAGCTGCTGACCGTCGCCCAGCACCAGCAGGCGCTGGGCCGGGCGCTGCGGGCCTCCATCGACGCCTATTTCGGCACGGCTTCTGCCACAAGAAAGGCGTAACTGGGCGCCATCGTCGCGGCCATTGTCCCACGACATTGCCGCAGGGGGCCGTTGCTGGCCCCGGACCGGCTCGCGTAGAAGGTGACCGTGATTCGCTTCGTCAAAGTGCTGCTGGCCTTCTGCGTGGCCGGCCTGATCGTCGGCGTGGGGACCGTGGCCGGCCTGTTCTGGCATTTCAGCCACGGCCTGCCCGACCACAAGCAGCTCGCGGACTATCAGCCCGCCACGGTGTCGCGCCTGTACGCCGCCGACGGCCGGCTGCTGGCCGAGTACGCCAAGGAGAAGCGCATCTTCGTGCCGGTGGCGGCCATGCCCAAGCGCCTGCTCGAGGCCTTCGTCGCCGCCGAGGACCAGCGCTTCTACAGCCATCCCGGCGTCGACTTCATCGGCATGGCCCGCGCCGCCATCACCGACCTCGCCAATCCCGGCAAGCGGCCGGAGGGCGCCTCGGGCATCACCCAGCAGGTGGCCAAGAACTTCCTGCTCTCCAACCAGGCGACCCTGTCGCGCAAGATCCGCGAGGCGATCCTCGCCTTCCGCATCGAGGAGACCTACTCCAAGGACCACATCCTCGAGCTCTATCTCAACGAGATCTATCTCGGCTCCGGCAACTACGGCGTCGCCTCCGCCGCGCTGAACTACTTCGACCGCTCGCTGGGCGAGCTCAGCCTGTCGGAGATGGCCTATCTCGCCGCGCTGCCCAAGGCGCCCAACCGCTACAACATCGTCCGCAACGAGAAGGAAGCCTACGCCCGCCGCGACTACGTGCTGGGCCGCATGCGCGACGACGGCTACATCACCGCCGCCGAGGAGCAGGCGGCCAAGGCCGAGAAGCTGCAATACCGCAAGCGTGGTCCCACCGAGGTGGTGAGCGCCGACTTCTTCGCCGAGGAGGTGCGCCGCAACCTGCTCTCCGCCTACGGCGACAAGGGCCTCTATGAGAGCGGCCTCACGGTCATGACCTCGCTCGATCCCGCCATCCAGCAGACCGCCGACCAGGCGCTGCGGGCCGGCCTGATCGCCTACGACCGCCGCCACGGCTGGCGCGGCGCCTACGCCAGGATCGCCGACATGGGTCCCAACTGGCAGGAGGAGTTCGCCCGCATCCAGCAGCGCCGCCCGCTCTACGGGCCGGCCACCTGGCAGCTCGCCGTCGTCACCAAGGTCGAGCCGCAGGCGGCCGTGATCGGCGGCCTGCCGGACAATGGGCACGACAACGGGCACGACACCGGCGAGGGCACGGTGCCCTTCGCCGAGATGCGCTGGGCCTGCAAGACCGGCCCCGAGCAGACCGTCGGCGCCTGCCCGGCGCGGCCGGCCAACGTCGTCAGCGTCGGCGACGTGATCGTGGTCGAGAAGGTCGAGAAGGACGCCAACAACAAGCCCTATCCGGCCAACACCTACGGCCTGCGCCAGGTGCCCAACGTCAACGGCGCCGTGATCGTGATGGAGCCGCAGACCGGCCGCATCCTCGCCATGTCGGGCGGCTGGTCCTACGGCATGAGCCAGTTCAACCGCGCGGTGCAGGCGCAGCGCCAGCCCGGCTCCTCGTTCAAGCCGTTCGTCTATCTCGCGGCGATGGATGCCGGCATCACGCCCTCGACCCTGGTGCTCGACGCGCCGTTCGAATACGACCCCGGCTACGGCCAGCCGATCTGGCGGCCCGGCAACTACCAGCACGAGGCCGATCTCGGCCCCGCCACGGTGCGCCGCGGCCTCGAACTGTCGCGCAACCTGATGACCGTGCGGCTGGCGCAGCAGATCGGCATGAAGCGCGTCGTCCAGGTCGCGCGCGACTTCGGCATCGCCGACAACATGGGCGCCTATCTGCCGATGGCGCTGGGCGCCGTCGACACGACGCTGCTGCGCATGACCATGGCGCACGCCATGCTGGCCAACGGCGCCCACGAGATCACGCCGAGCCTGATCGACCGCGTGCAGGACCGCGACGGCAAGACGATCTACCGCCACGAGCCGCGCGTCTGCCAGGGCTGCGGCGAGGTGCCGGCCGGCCAGAAGCTGACGCCGCCGCGCATCGTCGACCCGCGCAAGCCGTTCCACGACCCGGCCTCGGTCTACCAGGTGGTGAACATGATGCTGGGCGTGACCGTGCGCGGCACCGCCGCCCAGCTCGCGGTGCTGGGCCGGCCGATCGCCGGCAAGACCGGCACCACCAACGACTCCAAGGACACCTGGTTCCTGGGCTCGACGCCCGACCTCACCATCGGCGTCTATGTCGGCTTCGACGAGCCGCGCACGCTCGGCCGCAGCGAGCAGGGCAGCGCCACCGCCGCGCCGATCTACGAGCGCATCGCCAAGGTGGTCTACAAGGACAAGCCGCCGGTGCCGTTCCGCATTCCGCCCGGCCTGCGCATCGTGCGCGTGAACCACGACACCGGCCAGCCGACCTTCCCGGGCGACCCGCAGGCGATCGACGAGGCCTTCAAGCCCGGCACCGAGCCGACCGGCGACAGCCAGCAGGTGCTCGACGGCTCGGCGGCCTTCTCCGGCGATCCTTCCGTCGCCGGCGCGGGCGGCGGCGGCCCGCGCCCGACGCTCACGGGAACCGGCGAGACCTACTGACCGCCTCGCGTCCGTACCCGCATTCCAGGACCGCGACCTTCCAGGTCGCCTCGAACTCCCCTCATCCTGAGGAGCGCGAAGCGCGTCTCGAAGGAAGGCGGAAGGAGGGTGCTTGCTGCCGCCCTTCGAGACGCGGCCTGCGGCCGCTCCTCAGGGCGAGGGCATGGCTGGGGCCGACGGGGCGACGGCCACCGGGCGCTTGACGGTCCGGCGCCTTTTTCCCTAGACCCCTTCCTCCTTCTTCCTCCTCGCCCCGGAGGGGGAGAGGGCGGGTGAGGGGAAGCCCCCCCGGACAAAGGAAAGAGAGCAGAGCGATGCGTGCCGAAGCCCAGGCGATGGTGAGCCAGATCGAGGAGTCGCTGGAACTCCTGAGGAGGCGTCTTTGACTACGACCGTGCGGTCGTCCGTCTCGACGAACTGAACGCGCGCGCCGAGGATCCGGCGCTCTGGAATGACGCCAAAGAGGCACAGGCGGTCATGAAGGAGCGGCAGAAGCTGGAAGCGGCGATCGCCACCATCAAGCGCCTGCGCGCCGCGGTCGACGACAATGTCGGCCTGATCGAGATGGCCGAGGCCGAGAAGGACGAGGCCATGATCGCCGACGCCGAGGCGGCGCTGCGCGCGGCGGGCGAGGAGGCGCGCCAGGCGCGGCTGGAGACGCTGCTCTCCGGCGAGGCCGACCCCAACAACGCCTATGTCGAGATCAATGCCGGCGCCGGCGGCACCGAGGCCCAGGACTGGGCCGAGATGCTGGCGCGCATGTACACGCGCTGGGCCGAGCGGCGCGGCTACAAGGTGAGCTGGCTCGAGGAGAGCGCGGGCGAGGAGGCGGGCATCAAGTCGTGCGCTTTCAAGGTCGAGGGCCACAACGCCTATGGCTGGCTGAAGACCGAATCGGGCGTGCACCGGCTGGTGCGCATCAGCCCGTTCGACGGCAACGCGCGGCGCCAGACCAGCTTCGCCTCGGTGTGGGTCTATCCCGAGGTGGACGAGAACATCGACATCGAGCTGGTCGACAAGGACCTGCGCGTCGACACCTACCGCGCCTCGGGCGCCGGCGGCCAGCACGTCAACAAGACCGACTCGGCGGTGCGCATCACCCACATCCCGACCGGCATCGCCGTGGCGGTGCAGCAGGAACGCTCGCAGCACCAGAACCGCGCCAAGGCGATCCAGATGCTGAAGGCGCGCCTCTACGAGGT
>JAFEFG010000035.1 GCA_018240685.1 Pseudomonadota bacterium
TCGGGCACATGCGGGCCGACATTGCCCGAGCGCGCCGATTCGACATAGATCGCCGAGGTTCCGTCGAGCAGGCCGATCGAGACCGTTCCGCGCACGCTCTCGGCGAGGTCCTGCATCAGCGGGCGCGCGATCTGGCGGAACGGCATGCCGGCGAGGAGCGGCCGCGCCACGCGCAGCGCACGGGCGCCGACCCGGTACTTGGCGAGGTCGCGGTCGTAACGCAGGTAGCCCAGCTCGGCGAGCGTGTGCGTGAGGCGCGCCACCGTCGGCCGCGGCAGGCCGGTGCGCGCCGACAGCTCCATGTTGCCCAGCAGCGGCGCCCCCGCCTCGAAGGCTTCGAGCACCACCAGCCCCTTGGCGAGCGTGGTGGCGAAGGCCGCGTCGCCGGCGCTTTCGGCCAGCACCGCTTCGGCGGAGGAGGACGGCAGGAAGCTGGGCTTGCGCCGCGCGATCGAAGTCATGCGGCTTTTATGAACACAGGCCGCGGAAGATGTCCATATATCCGTGCTATTTCGACTATCTGTCCATTATGTGGACAGACTCAGCTTGCGTGACAGAATTCGACGGTGCGCGGCGTGCCGATCTGGCGACGAAGGTCCCGGGGCTGCAGCCATTCCGGCGCCGGCCTCAATGGCCGTACAGGTAGACCGCGTAGGAGCTGAACAGGTAGACGACCAGCAGCGACAGGCTGATCCAGCTGATGGTGCCGCGCACGCGCGTCTCCGGCTTGTAGAGCATCGCCACGATGAAGATGCCGAGCATGATCACGGCGGCGAAGGCCGTGATGGCGTTGGCGGGCGAGGCGGCGCGCAGCAGCGGCGCCCGGGTATAGGCGACGTCGTCGACCGCCAGGATCAGGATGTCGAACAGGTTGCTGCCGAGCAGATTGCCGATCGCCATGTCGACGGAACCGAGCCGCAGCGCACTCACCGTCACCACCAGCTCCGGCACCGACGTGGCGGCGGCGATGAACAGCGTGCCGACGAAGGTGGTCTTCCAGCCCATCACGGCGGCGAGCTCCTGGCCGACGAACGGCAGCCAGGCGCCGGCCGCGACCACGACGGCGGCCGCCCCGGCGTAGCGCAGCAACGCAGCCGTCAGCGAAATGCCCGCCTCCGACTTGGTGATCTCGGGCGGCGGCGGGGTGCGGCGCTCGTAGACGAAGGCCGCGCGCATGGCGATCAGGTAGATGACGACGATGAAAGGCGTGTAGCCGCCGACATGCCCGATGCGGAAGTCGAACGCGTTCTGGCTGAGCAGGAGGGAGGCGCCGGCGGCGCCGATCAGGATGACGCCGAAGCCGGCGGTGAGGATGTGGCCCTGGTCGATGCGGCGATACATCGGTTCCCCGCGGCTCAATTCGTCGAGCAGCACCAGCATCACCAGGTTGAACACGCAGCTTCCCAGCACGTCGCCGACTGCGATATTGGGGGCATCGGCGACGGTGACCGCGCTGATGCCGGTCATCAGCTCCGGCAGCGAGGTGGCGGTGGCGAGCAGCACCAGCCCGATCCACGACCGCGACAGGCCGGTCAGGCGCGAAATGACGTAGCCGTATCGCGGCAGCGCCGGGCCGGCCAGCCCGATCAGCAGGACGCAGAACGCGAACTCCAGCCACGGCACCAGCACCGTCATCATGGCTTCCCTCCCGTCCGCAGCGCCGCCACGGCGAGCGTGACGGCCTGTATCGCGACCAGCGGCGCGATGCTCATGCCGAGGATGACCGCCCACATGGCCGGCGTCGGCGGCGCCAGGTGCATCACCTCGGCCATCGGCGGCAGGTAGGGCGGCACCGCCAGCAGCATCGTGCACAACAACGCCGCGCCCCACACCCAGGGATTGCGGGTGACCTCGTTGCGGAACGGACCCGACTGCGGATGGCGCATGTTGAAGGCATGCCAGACCTGGGCGAAGGCCAGCGTCAGGAAGGTCACGGTGACCACCGAGCGCGCGTCGAGGCCGAGCGCCAGCCGCGCGATCGCCAGCGCGCCGAACGTGCCGGCGGTGAGCGCCAGGCTCTGCAGCACGACGGTGATCCACTGGCGGCGGCCGAGGATCGGTTCGCGCGGATCGCGCGGCGGCCGCCTGAGGATGCCGGGCTCGCCCTCGCCCATGGCGAGCGCGAATGCCGGGAACACGTCGGTGACCAGGTTGAGATAGAGGATCTGCAGCGGCAGCACCGGCAGCGGCAGCGTCGACAGCACGGCGAGGCCCACCACCAGCAGTTCGCTCAGGTTGCACGACAGCAGATAGGCGACGAAGCGGCGGATGTTGCCGAAGATGACGCGGCCCTCGCGGATCGCCTTGACGATGGTGGGAAAGGCGTCGTCGAGCAGGATCATGGCCGCCGCCTCGCGCGCGACGTCGGTGCCGCGCAGGCCCATGGCGACGCCGATATCGGCCTGGCGCAATGCCGGCGCATCGTTGACGCCGTCGCCGGTCATGGCGACCACGTCGCCGGCGCCCTGATAGGCGCGCACCAGCGCCAGCTTCTCGGCCGGGCTGACGCGCGCGAAGATGCCGACCTCGCGCAGGTCGCCGCCGTCGCCGTTGGCCACCCGGTCGACCTGCTCGCCGACCACGACACGGGCCGCGGCCTGGCCGAGGCCGACGGTGCGGCCGATGCTGCGCGCGGTCACCGCGTGATCGCCGGTCACCATGACCACCCGGATGCCGGCATCGCGGCAGTCGCGGATCGCCTGCGGCACGTCGGCCCGCACCGGATCCTCGAGACCGATCAGGCCGACGAAGGTCAGCCCCTCGTACGGCGGCGCATCGGGCTGCGCGGCGGTCTTCAGGGCGCAGGCCAGCACCCGCAGGCCGTGACGGCCAAGCTCCTCCACATGGGCGTGCCATTCGGCCCGGCGAGCCGCATCGAGGGCCGCATCGAGGGCCGCCTCGTCACCGTCGACGGCGATCCTGTCGGCGGCGGCGAGCACTGCTTCCGGCGCACCCTTGACCGCATACAGGAACGCGTCGCCGCGGCGATGCACGGTCGCCATCATCTTGCTGCCGGCATCGAAGGCATGCTTGCGCACGATCGGGCTTCCCTGCAGCAGCGCCGACCGTCGCAGCCCGGCGCGAAAGCCCGCGCGCAGCAGCGCCAGCTCCATGGGGTCGCCGCTGCCCGGCTCACCGGGGCTGTCGAGCGAGGCGTCGTTGCACAGCACGCCGATCTCCAGCAGCCGCGAAAGCTGGGCGTCGTCGCCCGGCGACGATTGCCCGGCGGACCCGTCGGCATCGAGTGCGATCTCGCCGCTCTCCACCCAGAGCCGGCGCACGGCCATGCGGTTCTCGGTCAGCGTGCCGGTCTTGTCGCTGAGGATGATCGTCGTGGCGCCCAGGGTCTCCACCGCCGAGAGCCGCTCGATCAGCGCGTTCTGGCGCGCCATGCGCCACATGCCGCGCGCCAGGGCAAGCGTCGCCACGATCGGCAGGCCTTCCGGGATCGCCGCCACCGCGAGAGCGATGGCCGCCTCGATCATGAGGAACGGGTCCTTGCCGGTGGCGACCCCGACGCCGACCAGCAGTGCGGTCAGGATCAGCACCGCCCAGACCAGCTGCGCGGAGAGCCGCGCGAGCTTCTTCTCCAGCGGCGACGAGCCGGGCTCGGCCTCCTCGACCATCTTCGACACCCGGCCGAGCTCGGTCGCGAGACCGGTCGCCGTCACCACGCCGAGGCCGCTGCCGCGGGTGAGCGCCGTGCCCTTGAACAGCATGCAGGCGCGGTCGGCGAGCCGCGCCGCGGCCGCCACCGGGCGCACGTTCTTGTGCACCGCGACCGATTCGCCGGTCAGCGTCGACTCGTCGGCGAACAGGTTCGAGGCCTCGACCAGCCGCAGGTCGGCCGAGACCGCATCGCCTGCCTCCAGCACGACGATGTCGCCGGGCACCATCTGCTCCGCCGGCACGATGCGGACATGGCCGTCGCGGCGCACGCGCGCCGAGCGCGACCCGAGGGCCCGCAGCGCCTCGATCGACCGCGCGGCCTTCAGCTCGGTCAGAAAGCCGATCAGCGCATTGATCCCGAGCACGGTAACGACGGCCGCGCCCTCCTCCAGTTCGCCGAAATAGAACGCCAATGCGGCGGCGGCGCCGAGCAGGTAGACGACCGGGCTCTGGAACTGGTGCAGCAGGATGACCAGTCCGCTGGCCTTTTGGGTCGACACGACGGTGTTGGCGCCGAAGACCTTCAGCCGGCGCCTGGCCTCCTCGTCGCCAAGCCCCTTGCCCGCCGACACGCCGAGCTGCGCCAGCACCTCACCTGCCGCGCGCGCCTGTGGCACGTCCGGCAACGTTTCCAACGCTTCCGCCATGCCGGCCCCGCGCCACCCTGGTTCGTCATTCACACGAAGTGAAAGTACCCAAATACGTCGCTTGAAGTTTGAGACAGGTCAACCCGGTCGTCTCGGGAGAGCAGGGAGGCCGATTCCCTTCATGCTGCCTGCGCCTTTACCCGCCCAGCTCCTCGCGCAGCATCTCCAGTTCCAGCCATTCCGTCTCGGCGGCGTCGACTTCAGCTTGAGCAGAGGCGAGACGCGAGGACTTGGCGGCGAAGGCCTTGGGATCGCGGCTGTAGAGCGACGCGTCGGCCAGCGCGTCGTTGAGGGCGGTGATCTCGGCCTGCAGTGCCTCGATCTTTTTCGGCAGCTCGGCCAGCGCGCGCTCGCGCTTGTAGCCGAGGCGCTGTTTGGGCGGCGCACTGTCGCGGGCGGGCGCAGGCTTCTCCCTCTTCTCGGCCTTCTCGGCAGAAGCCGCCGCCGACGGCTCGCGCGGCCCGCGCTGGGCGAGATAGTCGCTGTAGCCGCCGGCATATTCGATCGCGGCGCCGTCGCCTTCGAGCGCGATGGTCGAGGTGACGAGGCGGTCGAGGAAATCGCGGTCGTGGCTCACCAGCAGCACCGTGCCGTCGTAGTCGCTCAGCGCTTCCTGCAGGAGATCGAGCGTGTCGGCGTCGAGGTCGTTGGTCGGCTCGTCGAGCACCAGCATGTTGGAGGGCGCGGCCAGCGCCTTGGCCAGCAGCAGGCGGTTGCGCTCGCCGCCCGACAGCGTGCGCACGGGCTGGCGCGCCTGCTCGTCGCGGAACAGGTATTCGCGCAGGTAGGTCATGACGTGCCGCTGCTGGCCGCGCACCAGCACATGGTCGTTGCGGTCGGCCAGGATCTCCCACGGCGTCTTGTCGGGATCGAGCGCGACGCGGCGCTGGTCGATCACCACCGGCATCAGGTTGGCGCCGAGCTTCACCGAGCCGGTGTCGGGCTCGATCTCGCCGATCAGCATGCGCAGGAGAGTCGTCTTGCCGGCGCCGTTGGGGCCGATCAGGCCGACGCGGTCGCGGCGGAAGATGCGGGTCGAGAAGTCGCGCACGATCACCTTGTCGCCGAAGCGCTTGGAGATGTTGCGCGCGGTGATGGCGAGGCTGCCGGACTGTTCGGCGGCGCCGGTCTCGATCGTGGCGCGGCCGACCGGGCCGATCTGCTGGCGGCGCTGCTTGCGCAATTCGCCCAGCGCGCGCAGGCGGCCCTCGTTGCGGGTGCGGCGGGCGCGGATGCTCTTGCCGGCCCATTCGGTCTCGCGCTCGATCAGGCGGTCGAGCTTGTGCCGCTCGGTCGCCTCGCGTTCGAGGATGTCGGACGACCACTCGTCGAAGGCGTCGTAGCCCCTGTCGAGGCGGCGCACGATGCCGCGATCGAGCCACAGCACGGCGCGCGTGAGGGTGGAGAGGAAGCGCCGGTCGTGGCTCACCAGCACATAGGCGCCCTTCCAGGCGCCGAGCTTCGCCTCCAGCCATTCGATCGTCGGCAGGTCGAGATGGTTGGTCGGCTCATCGAGCAGCATGACGTCCGGCTCGGCCACCAGCGCGCGGGCGAGCGCGGCGCGGCGCGCCTCGCCGCCGGAGAGGTGGGCGGGATCGCGCGTTCCGTCGAGCGCCATCTCCTCCAGCAGCGCCTCGACGCGATAGTCGGACGGCCCCAGCGAGTCGGCGAGCGCCGAGGCGACGTAGTGGGCGACGCTGGCATGGCCGGTGAAGTCCGGCTCCTGCGGCAGGGTGGCGATGGCCACGCCGGGCTGGGCGAAGCGCGTGCCGCCGTCGGCGATCGGCTCGCCGGCGAGGATGCGCAGCAGCGTCGACTTGCCGGCGCCGTTGCGGCCCACCAGCGACAGCCGCTCGCCCGGCGCGATCGAGAGATCGACGCCGTCGAGGATCGGCTGGCCGCCGAGGTGATAGCGGATGCCGCTCAGGGCCAGGAGAGGAGGAGGTGCCATGGTCGAAGAGAGATAAGGCCGCGTGTCATGGACGAACCTGTCCACATCGGCAAGGGCCCATTGCAGCGCTATGGTTTTGCATGCTGCAGGTTGTGGGGGAGCCGAGGCGGATCGACCGCGCCGTCAAGCGCCTTCAGGGCGCGCTGAAGGGCGTGCCGTCGCGCGGCGTGCGGCTCACCTGGCGCGGCGGCGAGCTGCGCACCACGATCCACTGGCTGCGTGATGACGGCTTCTGGTGGGCCTTCGAGCCGCGCGAGGACGGCCGCCGTCCACGCGACGCGCTGCTGCTGGGCCATGCGCCGCATCCGCCCGGCAAGCGCGAGAGCATCACCTGCGAAATCAACCTCTCCCGCGCCGGTGCCGACCGCAAGGTGGCGGGCATCGTCGCCGCCGATGCCGCGGGCGCGCTCTATCTCGCCCACTCCGGCCGCATGGGCGGCGCGCGGGCCGGCCAGGGAAAGCGGGGTTTCCGCGACTTCCTCGCCGACGGCGTGTGGCGGCCGGTCGCCTGGCCCGACGGCGCGGAGACCGAGGCGCTGGTGATCGCCCCGCTCGACAGCCCGCGCCTCGTCCGCCTGCTCGGCCGCTTCGTCGCGGACGTGCACCGCTTCAAGACGGGCGCGATCCGCGACGGCCGGACCCGGCTGTGCGTCGAGCCGTCGACGCACGACTCGGTCGCCGCCGCCTGCGACCGGCACCTGGTCGATCTCGCTCTGCACGAGGAACTCGCCAAGCGCGGCCTGTTCGGCGGCACGGTCGATCTCTTCTCGCTGCGGGGCAGGCGGCCGCAGCCGCTGTTCGCCCTTGTCGCCGCCGGCCAGCCGGAGGAGCTGGCACTGGCGGTGGGCTCGCTGTCGCTGGCCAGCGCCCGTGGCGGGAGCGCGGTGCGACCGATCCTGGTCGCGCCGGCGCACCTCGATGCGGATGACGCCGCGGCGCTGCGCACCCTGCCCTTCGCCTGCGTACGCTATCGCTGGCGCGGCGCGCGTGCCATCTTCGACGGCCTCGACGATGCCCTCGAATAAGGCGCTGGAGTAACGTGCGATCATGGTGATGGGACTGACGACCGGACTGTGGGTGAGCGCGCAGGTGCGCCTGTGCGATCGCGCCTTCATTCCCGCCGCCGTGGTGCGGCGCGGCGATCCCGACGTCGGCACCGTGCTGCTGAAGGTCAACCGATTCGAGGCGGGCGTAACCGTCTACACCCAAGCCAGCACGATGGACGACACGCCGGCCTGGAGCCGCGGCACCGGCCCCACGCCCGTGACCGAGGTGGAGGCGGACGCCTACATCGCGCGCCAGGTGCAGCGCGATCCCGACGTCTGGGTGCTCGAGATCGAGGACCGCAAGGGCGAATACAAGATCGACGGCCGGATCGTCTGATCCCGGGACCGCAGGCCGGAAGCCTGCGGTCCCAGGTGATCCTTACTGCGCCGGCAGCACCGTCATCGGATCGATCGTCTTGTTGCCGCGGCGGACCTCGAAATGCAGGCGCGGATCGGGGGCGCTGCCGGAGGTGCCGACCTTGGCGATGGTCTGGCCCTTCTTCACGGCCTCGCCCTTCTTCACCAGCAGGCTGTCGTTGTAGCCGTAGGCGGTGATGTAGCCGCCGGGATGGCTGACCAGCAGCAGGTTGCCCATGCCGCGCACCTCGTTGCCGGCATAGACGACGGTGCCGGAGTCGGCCGCATGGACCGGCGCATCCTTCTCGGCCTGGATGTCGATGCCGTCGCTCTTCTGGCCGTCATGATTGCCGTAGGGAACGACGACCTTGCCGCGCACAGGCCATTCGAAGCGCGGCGCGTGCGTCGGCTTCTCCTTCACGGGCGGGCTGAGCGGCGTGGGCTGCCCCGGCTCGGGCGCGGGCGCCGCGGACTTGGGCGCCTCCGACCGGGACGATTCGCTCTGGCCCGGCGGCGGCGCCAGGGCCTCGCGCTTCACCGCGGCAGGCGGGTTGGGCGACGCGGCCGCGGTCTCCGTCGAGGACGACGGCTCCACGACCCTGGCACCCGGGATCTCGATCGTCTGCCCGGCGCGCAGCATGTAGGGAGGCTTGAGCTTGTTGCGCTCGATGATCGTCTGCGGACTGACGCCGTAACGGCGCGCGATGCCGTCGACGGTGTCCTTGTTCTTGACGACGTAGCTCGCGGCGGAATTCGGCGTCGCACCCGAGCCGGGATATTCGATGGTGCCTTCGCGGGCACCGTACAGGTTGGAACAGGCGCCGAGCGCAATCGTCAGCACCGCGGTTATACCCAGCGTGTGCAGCCGCCCGGCCCATCGCGAGGGGAAGCGAAGGGCTCTTTTCATACTTCCATTGTACTGCATCGGGATTCCGGCGGGAATCGGGCCGACGCAGGTTTTTTGGCGCGGGGTTTGGCCCCGTCTCAGCCCTGTCCCAGCACCGGCAGCGGGCCGCTCACCAGCGGCACGAAGCGCACCGGCATCAGCGTATCGCGCTGCAGACCGCTCTCGCTCTTGACGATACGTTCCACCACCTGCGTCGTGGGATCGCGGCCCACCGGCACGATCAGGATGCCGCCGATGCCGAGCTGGTCGATCAGCGCCTGCGGCCGTTCCTCGGCCGCGGCGGTGACGATGATGCGATCGAACGGCGCCTGCGCCGGCCATCCCCTGCTGCCGTCGCCGACGTCGCAGACGACGTTGTAGATTCCGAGATCGATCAGCAGCCGCTCGGCTTCCTTCGACAGCGGCTTGAAGCGCTCGATCGAATAGACGCGGCGCGCCAGCTTGGCGAGCACCGCGGCCTGGTAGCCCGAGCCGGTGCCGATCTCCAGCACCTTCATGCGCGGGCCCACGCGCAGGGCCTCGGTCATCGCCGCGACCACCAGCGGCTGGCTGATGGTCTGGCCGAAGGAGATCGGCAGCGCCGTGTTCTCCCACGCCCGCTCGGCGAACGGCGCCGACACGAAGCGCTCACGGTCGACCGCCGCGACCGCCGCCAGCACGTTCTCGTCCGAGATGCCCGACTGCCGCAGCTCGGCGATCAGGCGCTGCATGGCGGCGACGTTCATCGCGACGGCTCCGCTCAGGCCGTCTCGAAGTGATGGGCGAGCCTGCGTCGCGTCGCCTCGTGGGTGAGGTCGAGATGCAGCGGCGTCACCGAGATCCAGCCGCTGCGCACCGCCGTGATGTCGCTTTCCTCGTCGTGCTCGTGCTCGCCCGGCGCATAGGCGATCCAGTAGTAGGTGCCGCCGCGCGGATCGGTGCGCTCGACGATATGGCCGCCGAAGGCGCGCACGCCCTGGCGCGTGACCCTGACGCCCTTCACCGCCCCGCTGGCGACGTCGGGGAAATTCACGTTCACCAGCACGTTACGCGGCAGGTCCAGCGACAGCACGCGGCGCGCGATGTCGGCGCCGAACTGCGTGGCGGTCTCCCATTTCGGCGGATGCGGATGGGTATAGGCCTGGCTGAAGGCGATCGAGGGGATGCCGAGCAGGCAGCCTTCCATCGCGCCGGCGATGGTGCCGGAATAGGTCACGTCGTCGGCCATGTTGCTGCCGCGGTTGACGCCCGACAGCACGATACTGGGCTTGCGGTCCTTCAGCAGATGCTTGACCGCGAACAGCACGCAGTCGGTCGGCGTGCCTTCCAGCGCGAAGCGCTTCTCGGTCACCTGGCGCGCGCGCACCGGATGGGTGAGCGAGAGCGAATGGCCGGCGCCGCTCTGATTGAACTCGGGCGCCACAATCCAGACATCAGTCGACAGCTGGCTCGCGATGTCGATCAGGGCATCGAGCCCCGGCGCGTTGATGCCGTCGTCGTTGGTGACGAGGATGCGCGCCTTGGCGAGGTCGGCCGGCTTCACTTGGCTGGACCGGAGGCCGGACCGGGGATCACGGCGAGCCCGCCCATGTAGGCGCGCAGCGCCTCGGGCACCGTCACCGAGCCGTCCTCGTTCTGGTAGTTCTCCAGGATCGCGACCAGCGTACGACCGACCGCGAGGCCCGAGCCGTTCAGCGTATGGACGAAGCGCGTGCCCTTGCCTTCCTTGGGCCGGTAGCGCGCATTCATGCGGCGGGCCTGGAAGTCGCCGCAGTTGGAGCAGCTCGAGATCTCGCGATAGGTGTTCTGGGCCGGCAGCCAGACCTCGATGTCATAGGTCTTGCGCGATCCAAATCCCATGTCACCGCCGCACAGCACGATGGTGCGGAACGGCAGGCCAAGGCGCTTCAGCACCTCCTCGGCACGGCCGGTCATGCGCTCGTGCTCGGCGGCCGACTGTTCCGGCGTCGTGATCGAGACCAGCTCGACCTTGGGGAACTGGTGCTGGCGGATCATGCCGCGCGTGTCCTTGCCGGCGGCGCCGGCCTCGGAACGGAAGCAGGGCGTCCAGGCCGTGAAACGCAGCGGCAGCTGCTTCTCATCCAGCATCTGGTCGTTCACCAGGTTGGTGAGCGGCACCTCGGCGGTGGGGATCAGCCAGAAGCCGTTGTCCGTGTGGAACATGTCCTCGGCAAACTTCGGGAGCTGGCCCACGCCATAGACCGCGGTGTCGCGCACCAGGAACGGCGGATTGACCTCGGTGTAGCCGCCCTCCTCGCTGGTGTGCAGGTCGAGCATGAACTGGGCGATCGCCCGTTCCAGCCGCGCCAGGTGCTTCTTCAGCACGACGAAACGCGCGCCGGAGATCCTGCCGGCGGCGGCGAAGTCCATCTCGCCGGTCGCCTCGCCCAGCGCGACGTGATCCTTGGGATCGAAGGCGAAGTTGCGCGGATTGCCGACGCGGCGCAGCTCGACATTGCCGGTCTCGTCGACGCCCTCGGGCACGTCGTCGAACGGCAGGTTCGGCAGCACTTCCAGTCGGCCGGTGAGTTCGGCGTCGAGTTCGGCCGCTTCGGCCTCGCCTTTCTTCAGCGATTCCTCGAGGGCGGCCACCTCGGCCATCAGGGCTTCCGTCGGCTCGCCCTTGCCCTTGGCGACGCCGATCTGGCGGCTGAGCGCCTTGCGCTTGGCCTGGGCGGACTCGCTCTCGGAGATGGCGGCACGGCGGCGGCGGTCGATCTCCAGCAGCTCGGCCGAGAGCGGTGCGAGGTTCCTCTTCTTCAGGCCGGCGTCGAAGGCGGCGGGGTTCTCACGGATGAAGCGGATATCGTGCATGGCTAGCTGCCGGCCTCTTCCTCGGCCTTCTTCTCTTCTTCGGCGCGCTTCTTCTCCATCCAGGTGCCGATCAGGATGCTGATCTCGTAGAAGGCAAGCAGCGGGACGGCGAGCGCGAACTGGCTGATCACGTCCGGCGGCGCCAGCACCGCCGAGACGACGAAGCAGATGACGACGGCATAGCGGCGCTTGGAGCGCAGGCTGTCGGCGGTAAGGATGCCCACGCGGATCAGCAGCGTGAGCAGCACCGGCATCTCGAAGGCAAAGCCGAAGGCGAAGACGAGCTGCAGCACGCGTTCCAGGTAGTCGGACGAGCGCAGCGTCTTCTCGATGTCGGGCGGCGCGTAGCGTGTCAGCATGAAGTTGATCACGTACGGCATCACTATGTAGTACATGACCGCGCAGCCGGCATAGAACATGAACGGCGTGGCGATCAGGAACGGCAGGAAGGCGCGCTTCTCGTGGCGGTAGAGGCCGGGCGCGACGAAGGCCCAGATCTGGAAGGCGATCAGCGGGAAGCCGACGATCAGCGACACGAACGCCGACAGCTTCACCGTGACGAAGAAGAACTCGAAGATGTCGAGGACGATGACCTTGTAGCCGTCCTGGATCGCCGGCTGGATCAGGAACGAGAAGATCGGCTTGGCGAAATAGAAGGTGATGAAGAAGACGGCGAGGAAGCTTACCAGCGCGTAGATCAGCCGCTTGCGCAGCTCGATCAGGTGATCGAGCAGCGGCATCGGCTTGTCGTCTTCGGGTCCGTCGTGCGCGGCTTGGGTCAAGGTCGGCGGCTCAAAAGTGAGTGGCGGTTATGCCGCCCTTTGGACCGCAATTCAAAGCGCTATTTGGCCTATTCGGCCGCCGCCTTGGCGGCGGGCTTGTTCTCGACCGGCCGGGGCTCCGCGGGCGGAGCGGATTCGGCTGTCGCCGCGAGCGGCTGTTCCGGAGCCGTTGCCTCGGGAACCAGTGCCTCGGAAACCACTGTCTCGGAAGCCACTGCCTCGGAAGCCACTGCCTCGGAAGCAACTGTCTCGGCGACCGCTGTCTCGGGAACGGCGGTCTCCAGGGCCGGTGTCGCGTCGGCAGTGAGCTGCGGGGCGGGCTCGGCCGCGACCTGCGGGGCCGATTCCGGTTCGACCAGCGGGTTGTCCAGCGCCGCTTTGGCCTCGGCCATCGCCTTCTCACCCTCGGCGACGCCCTCCTCGATGGCGCTGCGGATCTGCTTCGTCGGGTCGAGCGACTTCAGATCGACGCCGCCGGTGGCGGCCTCGAGCTGCTTCTTGACCTCGTCGAGCTCGGATTGCCGTATCATCTCGTCGACATGGCCGCGGAACTCCGACGCCATGCCGCGCATCTGGGCCATCCACTTGCCCCAGGTCCGCAAAAGGGTCGGCAGCTCCTTCGGGCCAATCACGATCAGCGCCACGATCGCGATGACCAGCAGCTCCGGACTGTCGATGCCGAACATGAAGGGACCGCCTGCGCCAGGCCTGAGCCGTTAGACCTTCGCAGCGGTGTCCTGATGGACCTGGCCCGGCTGCGTCGTCGTGGCCTGGGCCGAGATCGGCTTGGCGGCGTCGCCCGGCTGGCCGGCCTGGGTCGGGGCTTCGTCCTGCCCGCCGACGCCCTTCTTGAAGGCCTGCAGGCCCTTGCCGAAGTCGCCCATGAGCTGCGAGACCTTGCCACGACCGCCGAACAGCAGCAGCACAACGGCCAGCACGATGATCCAGTGCCAGATGCTGAAGCTACCCATGTGAAAATGCTCCCAGAAATGTTTGCGATCGCTCGGGGCGATTATCGCACCCGCGCGGAAGGCCCGGCAACAAGTCTAATAAGGCCTAATTTTGGCCAGCCCCCTGCTCCGTGCCCGTCTACCGGCCCTGTTCTTCCGCCGCCAGGGGTTCGACGGCTTCGTCTTCCGTCGGCTCCAGCGGCAGGTCGGGCTCTTCCGGACGGAATATGGGGGGTTGGGCTCGCGGGTCCAAGAGGCCGGCGGCCTTCATTTCCTCCTGGCCCGGCAGGTCGTCGAGGCTCGGCAGGCCGAAATGCTCGAGGAAGAAGTCGGTCGTGCCCCAGGTCACAGGCTTGCCGGGCGCGCGGCGGCGGCCCATCGGCTTGATCCAGTTCTGCTCGAAGAGGAGGTCCAGCGTGCCCTTGCTGAGGCCGACGCCGCGCACCTGCTCGATCTCGGCGCGCGTGACGGGCTGGTGGTAGGCGATGATGGCGAGCGTCTCGATCGCCGCCCGCGACAGTTTGCGCGTCACCGGCTTTTCGATCTTGAGCTTCTCGGACAGATCCGGCGCGGTGCGGAAGGCATAGCCACCCGCCACCTTCACGAGGTTGACGCCGCGCGGCGCATAGAGTTCGGCCAGATCGGCCAGCAGGCGCGGCAGATCAGCATCGTCGGGCAGGCGCTCCGCCAGCTCCTTTTCGTCGAGCGCCTGCGAGCCGGCGAAGATCAGCGCTTCCAGCAGCCGCAGGTGCTGCGCGTGATCCGGTGCGACGACATCCGTCACCGGCGGCTGTGCGTCCGCCGCGATCGGGCTCACGCTCGCCGCCTGTTCCGGCTCTTCGGACTCGGCCTCACCTTCGGCCGCGACGATCTCGGCTTCGGCGTCGGCCTCGAGCCCGGGCTCGGCCGGCTCGGCTTCGGAGACGGCTTCGGCGCCGGACTCCGCAACGGCTTCCGCCTCCGGCGTCGTCGCGGAATCGGATTCCGGCTGCGGCGCGGCCTCGGTTTCCGCCGCGTGCCGGGACTCCCGGGCCTGTTCCGGCTCGGCCGTCGCTTCGGGCTCGGGGACGTTCGGCTTTTCGGGTTCAGACATTACCGTCACCGCGGCTCACCCCGTTTGCGCAATTGAATGGGACCGAAACGCTCGGTCTGGCGAAGTTCGATCTGGCCGTCCTTGGCCAGCTGCAGGCCGGCCACGAAGGTCGAGGCGATGGCCGAGCGGCGGCGCGTCGGGTCGGTCAGGCCAGCCGGCAGGAAGGCTTCCAGCGTCTGCCAGTCGATGGCGATGCCCAGCATGCGGCCCAGGCGCTCCGCCGCCTCCTCGACCGAGAAGAACTGCATGGGCGCGATCTGATAGGTGTCGGCGTCCTTCGGTCGCACCTGGCTGCCGTAGGCCGACAGCAGGTCGTAGAGCTTCACGTCCCACACGGTGCGCCGGACCACGACCACGCCCTCGGGCAGGCCGCGCGGGAAGACGTCCTTGCCGAGCTGCGGCCGCGCCATGAGACGCACGCCCGCCTCCTGGATCGCTTCCAACCGGCGCAGCTGCCATTGCAGCGCATCGGCCATCTCCTGGCCCGTCGGCTGCTCGTCCTCCGGCGGTTCCGGCAGCAGCAGCCGCGACTTCAGGTAGGCCAGCCATGCCGCCATGACGAGATAGTCCGCCGCCAGCTCCAGCCGCATCCGCCGCGCCTGGGCGACGTGGGCCAGGTACTGATCGACCAGCGCGACCATGGAAATACGGCGCAGATCGACTTTCTGATCGCGCGCCAGCGTCAGCAGCAGGTCGAGCGGCCCCTCGAAGCCCTCGAGATTGAGGATCAGCTCGCCCTCGCCCGGCGCGATGACGTCGGGTCCAGCGGCGGCAAAGCCGTCGGCGGCGGGAGGAGTAGCGGGTTCGCTCATGCAGCTTCGGTTTAATCCAGCCGGCGCAACAGCCGCCACAGGATTCAGGGAAGCCTTATCCCCATTCGGGAAGCAGCGCGGACAGCCTCTTTGACGCTTCGGCAAGCCCCTTGGCGCCGAGCGGCGCGCGATGGCGGCCCAGATAGGCGCGGCCGGCCTCGAAACGGCGGCGGGCGGCGGCGGTCATCGGGCCGGCATTGGCCGCGACCCGCTCCATCTCGTCCCGGCGTCCGTTGCAGTGGAGGGCGATATCGCAGCCGGCCGCCAGGGCGCGCGCCGCACGCTCGCCCAGCGAGCCGCCCAGGGCCTGCATCGAAAGGTCGTCCGACAGCAGCAGCCCCTCGAAGCCGATATGGTCGCGCACGACTTCGCGCACGCCGCGTGCCGATACCGTGAGGGCCGCGTCGGGATCGATCGCCGTATAGAGAACGTGAGCCGTCATCGCCCAGGGCAGATCGGCGAGCAGCCGGAACGGCAGGAAGTCCAGACGTTCGAGATCCTGCCGCGGGGCCTCGACCCTGGGAAGATCATGGTGGGAGTCCACGGTCGCGCGGCCATGACCGGGGATGTGCTTGATGACCGGCATCACCCCTTCGGCCAGCAGTCCCTCCGCTGCCGCGCGTCCCAGCGCCGCGACCGCGCCTGGCATCGCCGCATAAGCGCGGTCGCCGATCACGGCATGGGTCTCGGGAAAGGCGAGGTCGAGGACCGGCAGGCAGTCGACGTCGCAGCCGGTCGAGGCCACGTCGGCCGCCAGCAGCCGCGAATTGAGCCGTGTCGCCTCCAGGCCGCCTTCGGGATCGCGCTCGTAGAGCTCCCCCAGCACCCGCGCCGGCGGCGCCTTGCGCCAGTGCGGCGGCTTGAGCCGCGCCACCCGTCCACCTTCCTGATCGATCAGGACCGGCGCCTCGGCGCGCCCGACGCAGGAGCGCAGCTCCTCGACCAGACGGCGGGCCCGCTCGGGAGTGTCGATGTTGCGGGCGAACAGGATGAAGCCAAGCGGATCGGCGTCGCGGAAGAAGGCGCGCTCGTCGTCCGTCAGGTCGGGACCGGCGCAACCGAAGATGACGGCACGGGGACTCATGCCGCCGACCCGCAGCGCCGTCTACGACGGAGGAGGCGGACCGGAAGGCCCGCGGTCCAGCGGATCATCGCGCCGGCGGAATGACGACGCAGTCGGCCCTGCGGCTGCGCAACGCGCTGCAGACGCTTTGCGCCTGCTTCTCGTCGAGCGGACCGGCCTGGACGCGATACCACACGCCCTTGTCGCCGAGATCGACGCGCGTCGGCTGCATGCGCAGATTGGCCAGCACGTCGCCATGGGCGGCCTGCAGGCGCGCCCAGGTCGACTTGGCGACGTCCTCGTTCTTCACCGATGCGACCTGGATGCGCCAGCCGCCCACGGGACCCGACATGTTCTCGATCAGGCTGGCGATGCTGGGGCCGGTCTCGGTCGGCGTGGTCGTCGGCGCCTGGGTCACGGTCGGCTGGTTGGCTGGCACGGGCGGCGTCGGAGCAGCCGGCGCCGGCGTCGGTCCTGCCTGGCCGGCCGCACCGGCCGCCGCAGGCGCCGCCGTCCCGTTCGCCGGGGTGGCCGCGCCGGATGCCGCCGCCACGGTCTTGTCGCCCTCGGCGGGCTTCGGCGAGTAGGGAACCGGAAGGCCGCTGGCCGGCAGCTTGGGAACCGTGGGCGCCGGCAGCAGCTTCTCAGGCTGGACCGGCACCGCGCCGGGCGAAATGCGGTTGTAGACTTCCTTGTCCTGGTTCGGCGGCACGAAGCCGCCGGCATTCTCGGGCTTCACGCGCGCCGGATCGGCCGGCGGCTGGATGACCAGCGGTTCCAGCCCCTTGCCGCCCGCCCGCACATCCTGGTTGTGGGCCCACCACACCACCGAGCCGAAGCTCGCGATTGCCGCCACGGAGACCATCAGGGTCAGGATCTGGCCGCGACGGCGATTGACGCGCGACAAAAGGGAGTCGCGCGGCGGCGGCGGAATCTCTTCGGGTTCGATGGCGACGGGACGCGGCGGAGGTTCAAGCCGTACCGCGACCGACTCGTTCGGTCGGTAGATCCGTGGTCCGTCGCCGGAGGGGGACCGGCGGATGTGCATCTCTCTTTATCTCATTTCCTCGACGGGTGTGACGCCGAAGACCTTTAGGCCTGATCCTATCACAAATCCGATCGCCTGTACCAATGCGAGACGAGCCCGGCTCAGTTCGGGGTCGTCCTCGACCACGAACCGCAATCCGGGCTCATCCCGGCCGCGGTTCCAGTGGGCGTGGAACGCCGCAGCCAGATCGTAGAGATAGAAGGCGATGCGATGCGGCTCGTGCGCGACGGCCGCCGCCTCGACCTGACGCGGCCACTGGGCGATCAGCCGGACAAGCGCGCGTTCGCCGGCATCGCCCAGACGGTCGAGCGGGACGCTGTCCAGCCCCTCGACCGCGATGCCGGCGGCGCTCGCCTGCCGCATCACCGAGCGGCTGCGGGCATGTCCATACTGGACGTACCAGACCGGATTATCGCGTGACTGTTCTGTGGCCTTTACGAGGTCGAAATCGAAGGGGGCGTCGTTCTTGCGGGTCAGCATGGTGAACCGCACAACATCTGGGCCCACCTCGTCGAGCAGGTCGCGCAGCGTGACGAATGTCCCGGCCCGCTTCGACATGCGGACGAGCTCGCCGTTCCGCATCACGCGCACGAGCTGGCAGAGCTTCACGTCGAGCTCGCCCTTGCCGCCGGTGATGGCGCTGACCGCCGCCTTCATCCGCTTCACGTAGCCGCCGTGGTCGGCGCCCCAGATGTCGATCATGTCCGCGAAGCCGCGGCGGAACTTGTCGTGGTGATAGGCGATGTCGTTGGCGAAGTAGGTCCAGCCGCCATCCGACTTCTTGAGCGGGCGGTCGACCTCGTCACCGAACTGCGTTGCCCGGAACAGGGTCTGCTCGCGGTCTTCCCAGTCGTCCGGCTTCTTGCCCTTGGGCGGCTCGAGGCGGCCCTGGTAGATCAGCCCCTGCCGCGTCAGCTCCTCGAAGGCGCGATCGACGGCGCCGCTCTGCACCAGGGCGCGCTCGGAGGAATAGACGTCGATATCGACGCCGAGCGTGGCGAGATCGGCCTTGATCTCGGCCATCAGCGTCTCGATGGCGAAGGCACGCATCTGCGGCAGCCAGTCGGACTCGGGCTTGTCGATCCAGCGCGCACCGTCGCGCCGGGCGATCGCCGCCCCCACGTCCTTCAGGTATTCGCCCGGATAGAGGCCCTCGGGGATCTCGCCGACGGCCTCGCCCAGCGCCTCCTTGTAGCGCAGGTAGGTCGAGCGGCCGAGGACGTCGACCTGCGCGCCGGCATCGTTGATGTAGTATTCCTTGGTGACGTCGTAGCCCGCCTTGAGCAGCAGGTTGGCGAGCGCGTCGCCCACCACGGCACCGCGCGCATGGGCCACGTGCAGGGGCCCGGTCGGATTGGCCGACACGTATTCGACGTTCACCTTGTGCCCGGCGCCCATCCGCGAATCGCCATAGGCCAGTCCCGCCTTCAGGCAGTCGCGCAGCCGCGCGAGCCAGAAGCCGTCGCTCACCTTGAGATTGATGAATCCCGGCCCGGCGACCGCGGCGTCGACCACATCCGGATTGGCCTTGAGCCGGGCCACCAGCGCCTCGGCGATCTCGCGGGGCTTCTTGCGCGCGGGCTTGGCCAGCACCATGGCGGCATTGGTGGCGATGTCGCCATGGGCGGCATCGCGCGGCGGCTCGGCGGTGATGGCGGAGAAGTCGAGCCCCTCGGGCAATTCGCCCGCAGCCTGCATCGCCCGCAGCTGGGCCTCGATCTCGCCGATGAAATGACGGTAGGGATTCATGGGCCGCGGGTATCACCCAATCGGGACGATTTGTCATCCCGGCGCGAGCGGGCGATGCGGACGTCCGCGCCCCGGCTTCCATTAAATAAATGGACGAAAAACGGAAACGGGCCTTCAGGCGGCGGCAGGACGCACATGGCCACACTATACTCCGGCGAAAGCTCGAACGCCGATTCCGGTCGCTAGCGCCAATGCCGCCGGATCGAGCCGGACGCCGGCACCTCCTCCGGGCTGGAAGAAGGCCGGCGAACGCCTATTGATAGAGGTCGAACAGGCGCCTGTGCTCGTCGAGCGCGTAGCGGTCGGTCATGCCGGCGATGTAGTCGGCGACGATGCGGGCGCGGGCCGGCCGCTCGGCCGCCTCGGCGCGCTCGCGCCAGGGCGGCGGCAGGCAGTTGGGCTCCGCGAACAGCAGCCCGAACAGGTCCATCACCACGCGGCGCGCCTTGGAGTGCGAGCGGTTGAGATGCCAGTGCTCGTACATGCGCTTGTAGAGGAACGCCTTGATCACGCGGTCGTTGGCGACCATCGCGTCGGAGAAGGACACGATCGGCCGGCCGAGCACGCGGATCTCGGCCACCGACTTCGGCTGCACCTCGTCGAGGCGCCGGCGCGTCTCGCCCAGCACGTCCTCGACCATGGCATTGATCACCCGGCGCACCGCCTCGTGGACCAGGCGGCCCTGCGACAGCCCGGGATACTTCCGCTCGACGAAGGCGAACATCTCGCCCACCACCGGCAGGTCCCGCAGATCGGCGATCTCGAACAGGCCGGCGCGCAGGCCGTCGTCGATGTCGTGGTTGTTGTAGGCGATGTCGTCGGAGAGCGCCGCCACCTGCGCCTCCGGGCCGGCATGGCCCTCGAGCTCGAGATCGTGCTCGCTGCAGTACTCGACGATGGCGGCGGGCAGATCCTCGAGCGCGCGGCCCTCCTTCAGCAGCGGGCCGTTGTGCTTCACGGCCCCTTCCAGCGTCTCCCAGGTCAGGTTGAGGCCATTGAACTCCGCATAGCGCTCCTCGAGCTTGGTGAGGATGCGCAGCGTCTGGGCGTTGTGGTCGAAGCCGCCGAACGGCTTCATCGCCGCGTGCAGCGCCTCCTCGCCCGCATGGCCGAAGGGCGTGTGGCCGAGATCGTGGGCAAGTGCCACCGCCTCACCGAGATCCTCGTCGAAGCGCAGCGTGCGGCAGATGGTGCGCGCAATCTGCGCCACCTCGAGCGAATGGGTGAGGCGGGTCCGATAGTGATCGCCTTCATGATAGACGAACACCTGGGTCTTGTGTTTCAGGCGGCGGAAGGCCGTCGAATGGATGATGCGGTCGCGATCGCGCTGGAACGGACTGCGGGTCGGCGATTCCGGTTCGGCGTGCAGCCGGCCGCGGCTTGCCCACGGCAAGGTGGCATAAGGCGCAAGCGCCTGGTGTCGCCACAACTCTTCGACCAAGGAACCTCCGTCGCGCGTCCTGTTTACGCTTTCCCCGCCGCGGCAACAACCTCGTGCGTGCCGGCCCAGATCATGTCGCAGGCGACATAGACGATGATCAGGAAGCC
Organism: Pseudomonadota bacterium; assembly: GCA_018240685.1. Taxonomy (GTDB): domain Bacteria; phylum Pseudomonadota; class Alphaproteobacteria; order Reyranellales; family Reyranellaceae; genus Reyranella. Next base: position 20,437 of record JAFEFG010000035.1, read on the forward strand.
GATCCAGGCAATCCAGTGATAGCGGTCGAGGACGCGGGCGATGACGTTCGAGGCCACCGCCATCAGCACCACCGAGAGCGCCAGGCCGGCCCACAGCACCGCCTTGTGGTCGCGCGCCGCGCCAGCCACCGCCAGCACGTTGTCCAGCGACATGGAGATATCGGCGGCGATGATCTGCAGCATCGCCTGCCCCGCCGTCTTGGGCCTGGCCTGGCCGGCCTTGGCCGCCTCTCCCGCCTCGGGCCGGCCCTTCGAGCGCAGCTCGCGATACATGCGCCAGGCGACCCAGAGCAGGAGCAGGCCGCCCGCCAGAGTGAGACCGATGATCTGCAGCAGCTGGGTCGTGACGGCGGCGAAGGCGATGCGCAGCAGGGTGGCCCCGGCGACGCCCCAGAAGATGATCCTGGTGCGATCCTGCTTCGGCAGGCCCGCCACCGCCATGCCGATGATGATGGCGTTGTCGCCGGACATCACGAGGTCGATCAGCACGACCTGCAGGAGAGCGGTCAACGAATCCGCGCCGAACTGGAGACCCCAAGCTTCCACTTATCTCTCCATCCCGCCCTGTCCGGCCCGCGCCTGTCCGGCCTGCCGGCGTCCGGACGTTCGGGCCCGGCAAGCCGCCGCACGACATTCATCGGCTCCCGCCGCCCGCAGGGTTGCGACGCGGCGCGCCCGACGAATTCATGCCATGTCACTTCACCAGCGTCACCGGCACATCGACATGGGCGATCACGTCCTGGGCCACCGAGCCCAGCAGCACGCCCGCCAGGCCGGTATGCCCGCGCGTGCCCAGCACCACCATGCCGGCGTCGAGCTTCCTGGCGAAGTCGTTGATCACGACACCGTGTCGGCCGACGCCGATATGGACCTTGGCCGGGACCGCCGCCTTGGCGGCGAGTTCCACCGCCGAGGCGAGAGCCTTGTGGCCTTCGTCGCGATGATAGGAATCGATCTGCTCCCTGCCGACGAACGCTGAGATGGCGCCGCCGACATTCGGCTGCACGTTCAGGAAGTGGAGTTCGCCACCGAGGCCGGCGGACACGAGGTCGAGGGCATGGCGCACCGCCCGGTCGGAATTCGCCGAGCCGTCGACTGCCACCAGGATCGCCTTCTTGGCCATGTCGTCACCCCTTCCCCGTCGGCTTCTCTTCGGCAAGATCGACCGGCTCGGCATGGGCCCGCCGCTCCGCCCGCCATTGCAGGAAGTAGCCTGCCGCCACCGTGATCACCGCCCCGCCGACCTCCAGCACGGTCTTGGCATGGGGAAGCGCCGCCGCGAGCTTGTCCATGTAGGCGGGGTCGGTGGCCAGCACCTCGCCCGCGATCCAGCCCAGGAGACCGCCGCCTGCGATGGCGATGACCGGGAAGCGGTTCAGCAGCAGCATGATCAGCGTGGCGCCGAAGATGATCAGCGGGATGCTGACCGCCAGGCCCAGGACGATGAGGGTCGTATTGCCCTGCGCCGCGGCGGCAATGGCAATGGCGTTGTCCAGGCTCATCACCGCGTCGGCGATGATGATCGTGCGCACCGCCCCCCACAGCGATCCGGCGGCCTTCACGCCGCCCTCGCCCTCTTCCTCGCCCTGGACGAGCTTGATGCCGATCCACAGCAGCAGCAGACCGCCGACCAGCTTGAGGTAGCCGATCTTCAGCAGCTGATCGATGACCAGCACGAAGGCGATACGCAGCACGATGGCGCCCGCGCTGCCGATGATGATGGCGGGCTTCTGGTGCTTCTTCTGCAGGTTCCGACACGCGAGCGCGATGACCAGCGCGTTGTCCCCGGACAGCAGGATGTTGACCAGAATGATCTGGGCCAGACCGCTCCAGAAAGCCGGTGTGAGCTCAATTCCCATGCGTTGCGGTCCCCATTTCCGCTATTGGCGCGCGGCGATCTTCATTCCGTCGGGCGAAGGTGTTAGTGCAGCGTCTGCCGGGGAGCAAGCACAACCGGACGGGGCGGGAGAGCGATATCGCATGGTGGGCGGCACCGACTACAAGAAGATGTTCCCCGTCTCCTGGACGGAGCTTCATCGCGACGCGCGCGCCCTCGCGTGGCGGCTGGCCGATCTCGGCCCCTTCAAGGGCCTGGTCGCGGTGACGCGCGGCGGCCTCGTACCTGCCGCCATCGTGGCCCGCGAACTCAACCTCCGGCTGATCGACACCATCTGCTGCTCGACCTACGACCGCATGGAGCGCGGCGCCAAGGTCGAGCTCCTGAAGGGCACGATGGCCGAGCAGGACCGCGGCAAGGGCTGGCTGATCGTCGACGATCTCGTCGACACCGGCGTCACCGCCAGGGCCGTGCGCGCCCTCCTGCCGGAGGCGCATTTCGCTTCCGTCTATGCCAAGCCGGCCGGCCGGCCGACGGTCGACAGCTTCATCACCGAGGTGAGCCAGGACACCTGGATCCTGTTCCCCTGGGACCAGGAGGCGGTCATGGCCAAGACGATCGCGGAACTGAAGGCGGGACAGTGACGGCCCCGCCCGTTCCGTAATACACGGCACGCTGCATTCGCTCGACGGCGCCCCATTCGACAGTCTGCAAGGCGGGAAACGATCCATGAAGTGCTACGTCATCCCCACGCCCAAGGGCATCGACTCCCTCACCCTCGCGGAGCGGCCGGATCCCGTGCCCGGCCCGCGCCAGATCCTGGTGCGGGTGAAGGCGACCTCTCTCAACTATCGTGACCTGCTCACCGTCGAGGCGCAGTACGCGCGCGCCGCGCCCAAGCCCGACCTGATCCCGCTTTCCGATGGCGCCGGCGAAGTGGTCGCCGTCGGGTCCGAGGTCGCGAGATTCAAGGCCGGCGACCGGGTCGCCGGCTGCTTCATGCAACGCTGGACCGGCGGCGCGATCGGCGACCGCGCCATGGCCTCGGCCATGGGCGGCGCCATCGACGGCATGCTGACCGAACTCGCCGTGCTGGAGGAGGACGGCGCCGTGCACCTGCCGGCCCATCTCGGCTTCGCGGAGGGGGCGACGCTGCCCTGCGCGGCCGTCACCGCCTGGCATGCGCTGGTCGAGATCGGCGGCATCAAGGCCGGCGACACGGTCCTGGTCCAGGGTTCGGGCGGCGTCTCCCTCTTCGCGCTGCAGTTCGCGAGGATGTCGGGCGCGCGCGTGATCGCGACCTCGGGCTCACCCGCCAAGGCGGAGCGGCTGAAGGCGATGGGCGCGGAGGCGGTGATCGACTATCGCACCACGCCCGACTGGGACCGGGAGGCGATGAAGCTCACCGGCGGCCGCGGCGCCGACATCGTGGTCGAGGTCGGCGGCGCCGGCACCCTGCCCCGCTCCTTCATGGCCGCCCGCATCGGCGGCACGATCTCGGTGATCGGGCTCCTGTCGGGCATGGCCACGCTCGATCCGATGCCGATCCTGCGGCGTAATCTCCGGGTGCAAGGCCTCTATGTCGGCAGTACTCAGATGTTCGAGGCGATGAATCGCGCTATCGAGGCGGGCGGCCTGAAGCCGGTGATCGACAGGGTCTTTCCCTTCGCGCAGGCGAAGGAGGCCTATCGGCACCTCAAGGGCCAAACGCATTTCGGCAAGATCGTCGTCGCGCACGATTGAGGAAGTGGGAATGATGTTGAAGCGTCGTCTTTTCGCCTCGGGACTTGCGGCCCTGCCGCTCGCCCGTCCGGCGTTCGCCCAGGGCTGGGCTCCGTCGCAGCCGGTCAAGATGGTCGTGGCCTATCCGGCGGGCGGACCGACCGACGCCATCGCCCGCATCGTGGCGGCCGACATGACGGGCCCGCTGGGCCAGCAGGTGATCGTCGACAACATCTCCGGTGCTTCGGGCTCGATCGGCACGCGGCAGGTCGCGCGCGCCAAGCCGGACGGCCTCACCATCACCTTCGGCAACAACCAGACGCATGGCAACGACATGTTCATGCTGAAGGACCCGGGCTACGACGCCATCAAGGACTTCGAGCCGCTGGCCGGCGCCGGCGCCTTCGAGCATGTGTTCGTGGTGCGCAACGGCCTGCCCGTGAAGAACATGCAGGACCTGATCAAGCTCGCCAAGGAGAAGCCCGGCGCATTGAACTTCGGTTCGACCGGCATCGGCTCGGGCTCGCATCTGTCGACCGAGCTCTTCATGGCGCGCACCGGCATCAAGATGACCCACGTGCCCTATCGCGGCGCGGCGCCGCTGGTGCAGGACCTCGTGGGCGAGCGCATCGACGTGTCGAACTCGACGCTGCCCAGCATCCTCGCCCAGGTGAAGGCGGGCACGATGCGTGCGATCGGCATCTGCAGCCCCAAGCGCAACCCGCACCTGCCCGACGTGCCGACACTCGAGGAGCAGGGCATCCAGGGCGCCAACGCCTCGTCCTGGGCCGCCTTCTTCGCCCCGGCCGGCACGCCGCAGCCCACCCTCGACCGCCTGTCGCAGGAGATCCTGGCGAGCCTCAAGCGGCCGGCGGTGGCCGGGCGCATCGACGCCCTGGGCTTCACCATCGAGCTGCGCGATCCCGCTGCCTTCAAGCCCTACCTGGCCAAGGAAATCGCGACCTGGGTGAAGATCGCCAAGGACGCGGACGTACAGCCCGAAGGATAAGACCGAGCGCATGAAGAATCTCTGGTCCGACAGCGACGCGAAGGCCGCGATCGCACAGCACGCCGCCAAGGGGATCGGCGAGGATCTCGCCCTGCGCGTCTACACCACGCGCCTGCTGGGCGGCGAGCCGCGGCTCGTCCTGCATGGCGGCGGCAACACCTCGGTGAAGACCACCGTCGCCGACATCACCGGCACGCCGGTCGAGGTGCTGTGCGTGAAGGGCAGCGGCTGGGACATGGGCACCATCGAGGCACCCGGCCTGCCGGCCGTGCGGCTGGCTCCCCTGCGCGAGCTTCAGGGCCTGCAGGCGCTTTCGGACGAGGACATGGTGAACGTCCAGCGCTGCAACCTGCTGGACAGCAAGGCGCCCAATCCGTCGGTGGAGACGCTGCTGCACGCCTTCCTGCCGCACAAGTTCATCGACCACACGCACTCCAACGCCGTGCTGGCGCTGACCGACCAGCCCGACGGCGAGGAGCTCGCGCGCGATCTCTACGGCAAGCGCGCGGCGCTGGTGCCCTATGTCATGCCGGGCTTCGCACTCGCCCGGAAGACCGCCGAGATCGCGAGGGCCAACCCCGACGTCGAGGGGCTGATCCTGCTGAAGCACGGCATCTTCTCGATGGGCGCCACGGCCGAGGAAGCCTATGGGCGCATGATCGATCTCGTGACGCTGGCCGAGCAGCGGCTCGCCAAGGCCACGCGCAAGATCTTCCCCGCCGCCGGCCTGCCGGCAGAGATCGCGACGGCGGCCGAAGTGGCGCCGATCCTGCGCGGCCTGCTGTCGATCCCGGCCAGGAACGGCGGCCGCGAGGCAGCGCAACGCTTCGTGTTCGAGTTCCGCAGCTCGCCGGACATCCTGGCCTATGTGAACGGCAAGGAAATCGCGCGCTACAGCCAGCAAGGGCCGGTGACGCCCGACCACGCGATCCGCACCAAGCCCACGCCGCTGGTCGTGCCCGCTCCCGAAGCCGGCAAGCTCGATGCCTTCAAGGCCGGCGCAAAGGAAGCGTTCGACCGCTACGCCGCCGACTATCACGCCTATTTCCTGCGCCACAACGGCACGCAGGTCGTGGCGAAGAAGGAACTCGATCCCGTTCCGCGCGTCGTGCTGGTGCCGGGGCTCGGCCTGTTCGGACTCGGCAACAGCTCGAAGGATGCGAAGATTGCCGCCGATCTTGCGGTGACGACGGTCGAGGTGATCGCCGATGCCGAGCGGCTCGGCACCTATCAGTGCATCTCCTGGCCCGACATCTTCGACATCGAATACTGGTCGCTGGAGCAGGCCAAGCTGGGCGCCGCGGCGGAGAAGCCGCTGGCGCGCCGCATCGCCGTCGTCACCGGCGGCGCCTCGGGCATCGGCGCCGCCACCGCGCAGGCGCTGGCGCGCGAGGGCGCCGAGGTCGTGGTGCTCGATCGCGACGTGTCGACGGTGAAGGGCTTCGCCATCGCCTGCGACGTCACCAACCCTGGCGAGGTGCGCGCGGCCTTCGACACGGTCGCCGCCACCTATGGCGGCGTCGACATCGTCGTCTCCAACGCGGGCGCCGCCTGGCAGGGCAAGATCGGCACCGTCGACGAGAAGATCCTGCGCGACAGCTTCGAACTCAACTTCTGGGCCCATCAGAGCGTGGCGCAGAACGCCGTGCGCCTCATGCGCGCCCAAGGCCTGGGCGGCTGCCTGCTGTTCAACGCCTCCAAGCAGGCCGTCAACCCCGGTCCCGACTTCGGCCCCTATGGATTGCCCAAGGCGGCGACGCTGTTCCTGAGCCGCCAGTACGCGCTCGACCACGGCGCCGACGGCATCCGGTCCAACGCCGTCAATGCCGACCGCATCCGCTCGGGCCTGCTGACCGACGAGATGATCGCCCAGCGCTCCAAGGCGCGCGGCCTGAGCGAGGCCGACTACATGGGCGGCAATCTGCTGGGCGTCGAGGTGACGGCCGACGACGTGGCGCAGGCCTTCGTCTCCCTCGCCAAGGCCGGCAAGACCTCCGGTGCGGTGATCACCGTCGACGGCGGCAACATCGCCGCGGCGCTGCGCTGACCTTCCGGGCGTGGGCCTCCCGGCCCCGCCCTTCGCTCACGACGCGGGTTTGGAAGGCCGCCGGCCGCTGACCGTCACGGCCCCGCGGATCTCGCCGCCGGGGAACTTCTCGGTCTTGATGTTGATGTACCAGCGACCGGCCAGCAGGTCGGCCGCCTGCTGCGGCGTCAGCGTCGCGCTGCCGTTGTGCGTGGTGCCGTCGAACGGCTGATTGAGCTCGACGAGGGCCGCGTCCTCGCCCAGCGTATCCGGTCCATGGAACTCCGCGCGCCGGATCGGTGAACTGAGCCCGTTCACCACCAGGCGCCATTTGAAGATGTGCGTGGAGGTCGAATAGAGCGCCGTCAGATAGCCGCCCGCCTCGCTGTCGGTCGGCGGCCTTTCCTGCGCGCCGCTGAGCGTGCCGCCGAGATCGATGTTCGATCCGACCGGATCTCCGAAATGGGACATGCAGCCCGAGAGACCGATCACCGCCAGCAGCAGGGCGCCGGCACGCAGCATTGTCGTCGTCATCACCGATCCTGTGGTTCCGTCGCGCGCGATGATGCACCGGAGCCAGGCCGCAGGCGGGCGTGGCAATTCGTTCCGGCCGCACCGCGCGCCGCAAGGCCGTGGCGACGCCGTCGAGCGGCGGCGCAGCGGCCGCGGACTTGCCGGAAAAAGTGCATGCCTTCCCGTTACCGCGCCGCCGACGGCGCCGCAACGGCCGCTCTGTCACCGGATATTTCCGCACCGATCCGTGATAGGACATGCTGCATGCACAATGCCGCCCGCGTCGGCATCCTGACCGTCCTCGCCATGCTGGCCTTCGCCGGCAACTCGCTGCTGTGCCGGGCCGCCCTCCGCGACACGGCCATCGACGCCGCGAGCTTCACGTCGATCCGGCTCGTTTCCGGCGCCCTGGTCCTGGCGGTCATCGTGCTGGCCCGCGGCAGCCGTCCGTGGGCGGCCGGGAACTGGCGGGCCGCCGCCATGCTGTTCGCCTATGCCGCCCTCTTCTCCTTCGCCTATCGCCAGCTCACCGCCGCCACCGGCGCCCTGCTGCTGTTCGGCGCCGTGCAGATGACGATGCTGGGCTATGCGCTGGCGAGCGGCGAGCGCCTGCGCGGCCTGCAGTGGCTCGGCTTGCTCGTGGCACTGGCCGGGTTGATCGGCCTGCTTCTGCCCGGCCTCGCCGCACCGCCTCTTGCGAGCGCTCTGTTCATGCTCGGCGCCGGCGTGGCCTGGGGAGTCTACTCGCTGCTGGGCCGCGGCGGCGGCGATCCCACCGGCGGCACGGCGGGCAACTTCCTGCGGGCGGTGCCCTTCACCGCCGCGCTCAGTCTCGCGATGGCGACGCAGGCGACGTTCGATACCACCGGAGTCCTCTACGCCGTCGCGTCGGGCGCGATCACTTCCGGCCTGGGCTATGCGTTGTGGTATGCCGCCCTGCCTGCCTTCAAGGCCGCCTCGGCCGCGACTATCCAGTTGAGCGTGCCGGCCATCGCGGCACTGGGCGGCGTGCTGCTGCTCGCCGAACCGCTTTCGTCGCGGCTGCTGATCGCCTCGGTCGCGATCCTGGGCGGCATCGCGCTGGTGATCTGGCGTCGCCGTTGAATCGACTGCGCGCTCCGGCCTGTGGGAGCGCCGATCGCCAGGCTCGAGGCTCTACGGCAGAGTCTCGACGAGGCGCGCGAAGGAGCCGTCGGACAGTCGCAGGCGCGTCCAGCGAACCCGGCCAGCGCGGATCGGCACCTCGGCGAACCGGTTGGGGCGCGTGACGAGCGTCACGGGTGCGGCATCGGGCTCGAACCAGCCCCGCTCACCGAGGCACTGCTCGGCGCGCCGGATGTCGTCGCTGGCATAGCGCCACAGCGACGTCCCCTGCAGGCTTTCGGCCGGCACGCGCCAGGCCCGCGCGCGTGCGCGCGACGCCGCCAGCAGGCGGTGGCTCATGTCGCAAACCAGATGCACGGGCGCGGTGCTGCTCCTGACGAGCTGCAGGATCGCCGCATCCGCCGCACCGTCCGGCGTCGCGCCCAGGAGCGCCCGCAGCCGCGCCGCTTCGCGCGCCGACGGCGCCTGCCGCCCGGCCTCCCAGCGCGAGACCGTCCCTTGCGACACGCCGAACAGCTCGGCCGCATGGCTCTGCTTGACGCGGCGCAGGCCGCGCCAGGCCTTCAGGGCGCGGCCCAGCGCCTCGGCCGGCGGCAGGGGAAGTTCGAGATCCATGGCGCGCATATCTTATGCGTGGCGCCGCCGCCGCCAAAGTGGGACGACAAAGGCATGAAAGCCCTGGTCACCGGAAGCTCCGGCCATCTCGGCGAGGCACTGATGCGCACGCTCGCCGCGCAAGGCCACGAGGCGACCGGCCTCGATATCGTCCCCGGCCCCTTCACGACCATGCTCGGCAGCATCGCCGATCCGGCCTGCGTCGCTCGCGGCATGAAGGACATGCAGGTCGTGTTCCACACCGCGACCCTGCACAAGCCGCACGTGGCAACGCACAGCCGGCAGGCCTTCGTCGATACCAACGTCACGGGCACGCTCACGCTGCTCGAGGAAGCGGCGCGGCAGCGGATCGAGGCCTTCGTCTGCACCAGCACGACCAGCGTCTTCGGCGATGCACTGGTTCCGCCGCCGGATGCGCCGTGCGCCTGGATCACCGAGGAGGTGCCGCCGGTGCCGAAGAACATCTACGGCGTCACCAAGGCGGCGGCGGAGGATCTGTGCCAGCTCTTCCATCGCAACCAGAAGCTTCCGTGCATCGTGCTGCGCACCTCGCGCTTCTTTCCCGAACCCGACGACAACGCCGAGGCGCGCGCGCTCTACGACGACACCAACCTGAAGGCCAACGAGTTCCTGTTCCGCCGCGTCGAGATCGAGGATGTCGTGGAAGCCCATCTGCGCGCCGCCGAACGGGCGCCGGCGATCGGCTTCGGCCGCTACATCGTCAGCGCCACGACGCCGTTCACGGTCGGCGATCGCGCGGACCTGCGCCGCGATGCCGTGCCGGTGGTGCGACGCCACGTGCCGGCCTTCGAGGCCGAGTATGCCCGCCGCGGCTGGAAGATGATGCCCGGCATCGATCGCGTCTATGTCAACGAACGCGCGCGTCGCGACCTCGGCTGGAGGCCGCGCTACGACTTCCGCTTCGCCATCGAGCGGCTGAAGGCCGGCGACGACATCCGCAGCCCGCTCGCGCAGGCCGTGGGATCGAAGGGCTATCATGAACAGGTCTTCGACGACGGGCCGTATCCCGTCGACGCGCCGGCCGACACCGGATCGCGGTAGCGAAGAAACCGAAAGCGACGATATCGAAGGCTAGCGCGCCGAGCTTTGCTGGGCGACGACGGCGCCGCCCGTCGCTGCGGCGAGCGCCTTGATCTCCGCAACCTGCTGCGTCATCTGGAGCTTGCGACTGCAGAGCGGCCAGTTGAACGCGCCGTCCTTCTCGAAGATCACGAACTTCGCAAGCTCCGCCGCCTGCTGATAATCGTGCGCGAGCGTGGTTGCTTCCTTCACCGACAGCGTGCGGCCATCCATCTGCTGCACATAGTTGATGACCGTGCGCGGCGTGAACTGGAAGCGGCCGACGAAGGCACCGCGTCCGCCGTAGATCGGTCGCTCGGAAGCGCCGTGGCCGCCCGACTCGCACACTGCGAGCTGGCGCATCATCTCGTCCTTGCGCTCCTCGACCTCGCGCAGGCGCATGTCTTCTTCAGACACGGCAGATGCGGCGGCCTGATTCTGGAGGGGAGGCTTGGTGCAACCGGCAATTGCGAGCAGCACCAGTAGGGCCGGGAAACGGGCAGGTCTCACGCGGGCGCATAATTCCTAGGAATTTCTTTGAAGTAAACCCTTGACTTGTGGATTTCTTCATCCTGCCTGTCGGAACTGTTCATCCCAATATCTTGTGCACGACGCGCCTCATCGACTGCGCTCGCGATGACAAGGAGGGACTGTGGATGAATCCGAGCCGGCAACTCGATGCACCGCGAGCCTGCACATCATCCTGCTCTCGCTCACAGGACGAACGGGTGCTTCAGGCGGCGGTTGTACCTTGTTCTTATGGCAATCGACGCCCTCACGCCGCGATCATCTGACACTCATCATGCCGATCGTCGCGATCATCACACCAACGCGATGCGACGTCGGTCCGCGCTCGTTCTCGCGCGAGCAGGCATCGAAGGCGGCGATTCAAGCGATCGACAGATTGCCGCAATCCACAACATGTAGGTCGATCGCATCGTCGATGCACGTGATGACATCGGCGTGACCCTGGATGCCCTCGAAGTTTTTTTGTCCGAACGCGGTCGAAGCGACTTGCAGGGCCGCTTCAGATCCGATCGACCACGCGCTGCAATTTGTCCCGGACGAGGCTCGCCGTCTTACCGAGCTTCGGATTGTCGATCGCCATCATCGACGCCACCGGATCGACTGCCGCCACCTCGACCCTGCCGTCGGGCAACTGCTGCACCACGACGTTGCACGGCAGCATGGTTCCGATCTTGTCCTCGGATTGCAGGGCCTCGAAGGCAAGCGTCGGATTGCAGGCTCCCAGGATCCGGTAGCGGCGGAAGTCGGCGTTGATCTTCTTCTTGAGCGTATCCGAGATGTCGATATCGGTCAGGACGCCGAAGCCCTCTTCCTTGAGAGCCTCGACCGTCCGGCCAACCGCCGCATCGAAGTCAGCATTCAGGGTCTTGCTGAAATAGTAGGGCATGGCCCCTCTCCTCTATGCAGCGGGATCGGAATGCGGCGGCTCGGCCCGCAGTTTCGTGATGCCGAACAGCTTCATGATCAGGCGCTCGTAACCCGGCTCGCTGGTGCCGGTGCGGACCTTGCGCAGGAAATACTTCTCGAAGCCGACCTTGGCGGCATGCACCCAGTAGCCTCGGGCCGACCAGTTGACATTGCGGGGCGGGATCTGCGGCAGGGCGACGAACGCCACGCCGTCATTGCCGAAGTCGGCCAGGCAGACCGCATTCCAGGTCGCCTCCCGGGTCGGCGCCTTGCCCGCCATCGAAGCGGCGATGTTGGCGGCCACCGCCGACACCATGGACTCAATCATGTAGCCGGTCTTGGGCACGCCGACGGGAACCGGCGTCTGCTCGAACGGCGGAATGGCGATGCACACGCCGATGCCGTAGACGTTCTTGTAGGTAGGGTTGCACTGGTACTTGTCGACCAGCACGAATCCGCGCGGATTGGTGAGGCCGGGCAGCCCCTTGCCGTCGCCGCCCATCAGGCACGACACGCCACGGAACGCCGGAATGAACATGGTGAGGCGGGCAGGCAGCCGGTGCTGGCGAACCGCATTGCCGTCGCTGCCGACCTCGGTGCAGACCACGGCGTCGGAGGCGATCTCGTCGACGCGCGCGTTTGTGATCCACTTGATGTCGCGGTCGCGCATCTCCGATTCGAGCAGGCTCTTGGTGTCGCCGACTCCGCCAAGACCGAGGTGGCCGATGTAGGGCTCCGACGTCACGAAGGTCATGGGCACGCGGTCACGGATCTTGCGCCGACGCAGGTCGGTGCTGACCATCATGGCGAATTCGTAGGCCGGCCCGAAGCAGGATGCGCCCTGTACGGCACCGATGACGATCGGCCCGGGATCCCTGCAGAAACGCTCCCACCGCTCGGCCGCCGCCGCCGCGTGATCGACGTGACAGATCGAGACCGTGTTCGCTTCCGGTCCCAGACCCGGCACCTCATCGAAGGCAAGCGCAGGACCGGTCGCGACGACGAGATAGTCGTAGGACAGCCGGCGCCCGTCGTTGAGTTCGAGCGCGTTCTCCGCGGGCAGGACATGCTTCGCGCCCGTGGCCTCGAAGCCGATGCCGAACTTCGCCAGCGTCTGGGGAAGGTGAACCTTGATGTCTTCGGGCTTGCGCCAGCCGAGCGCAACCCAGGGATTGGACGGAACGAACTGGAACCACTCCGTGTCCGAAACGACGGTGACCTCCGCTTGCGCTCCGATGACAGAGCGCAATTCGTAGGCCATCGACAGCCCGCCGATTCCGCCGCCAAGAACGACTATTCTGGGCATGTTCCTCTCCTTTTTTTGACCCCAGGCGACCGGTCGCCGGACCCGTCGGCCGCTTGTTGACGTGCCTCAAGGTTCCTTCACCGGGGTCCGGTATTCTTTTTCCTATGATTGCGACCGGTTTCTTCCGGCGGCCTTCAGGAGAAGGCGCAGCCTGCCTTCAGCCCGAGGCGCTTGAAGATCATAGCCGCCGGGCAGAAGCCCGTGAACGACGCCTGCAGCATGTTCAGCCCGACGAAGGCGGTGAAGAACAGCCAGTAAGGGCTGTGGAGCTGGCTCAGTGCCAGGCTCACCAGGATCATCAGGCCGGCGAAGGCCATCACGGCACGATCAATGGACATGGTCATCTCCTTCGGGTTTCACCGGCCGTTACGCTGGGGCCGGCAGTAGAGGTCGTAGAGGACGCCGATCAGCCGCTTCACGCCCGCGTTGGCGAGCGAATAGTGGATGGTCTGCGCCTCGCGTCGCGTCTTGACGATGCCGGCCTCGCGCAGCTTGGCGAGATGCTGCGACAGGGCCGATTGACTCAGCCCGGCCACCGCCTCGAGCTCGCCGACGGTACGCTCGCCCTGCGCGAGTTCGCAGAGCACGATCAGGCGGCGGTCGTTGGCCATCGACTTCAGGAAGTCAGCGGCCTCCGAAGCCTTTGCTTTGACATCCTCAATATTCATGCTTGCTAAATTAGTTTTCTCTAATATATCTGTCAAGCCATCCGCGAGGAAACAACGAGAATGATCCGAAAAGCTGCCCTTTCCGCCATCGCGCTGCTGGGGCTCGCCCTGCCCGCGATGGCCCAGGACGCCTCCAAGGAGGCGGTTGTCGCCCGCCGCGCTGTCGACGATCGCAAGGCGGTGATCGCCACCGTCGAGCCGATCCGCGAGCTGAGGGCTCGCGCGCGCATCGGCGGCACCGTCACCACGCTCACCGTGCGCGAGGGCGATGCGGTCCAGGACGGGCAGCAGATCGCGACCGTTGTCGACCCCAAGCTGGCGCTGCAGATGCAGGCGCTCGAGGCGCGCATCGAGGCCCAGGCCGCAACGCGCGATCAGGCGCAAATCGACTACACTCGCGCGCAGCAGCTGCGTCCCTCGGGCGCGGTCTCGCAGGCCGCGTTGGACCTGGCGCGCACGCGCCTGGAAGCGGCCGAGCGCCTGCTGCACGCGCTGCAGTCGGATCGCGAGGTCGTCAGGCAGCAATCGACCGAAGGGGCAGTGCTGGCGCCGGGCGCTGGCCGCATTCTGAGCGTCCCCATCGCAGTCGGCAGCGTCGTGCTCGCCGGCGAGACCATCGCCACCATGGCTACCGACAACTACATTCTGCGGCTGGAGCTTCCGGAGCGGCATGCGCGCTTCATGAAGGCCGGCGACACGATCCTGGTCGGCGAGCGCGGCCTGCAGCAGGAGCAAGGGCAGGAGACGCTGCGGCGCGGCAAGGTGCAGCTCGTCTATCCCCAGATCGACCAGGGCCGCGTCATCGCCGACGCCAAGGTCGAGGGGCTCGGCGACTACTTCGTCGGCGAGCGCACGCGCGTCTATGTCGCCACCGGCAAGCGGGAGGCGCTCGTCGTGCCGGACGGCTACGTCTATCGCCGCTTCGGCGTCAGCTACCTCAAGCTGAAGAACGGCGATGAAATCGTCGTCCAGGTCGGCCTGCCGGTCGACGGCGGCATCGAGATCCTCGCTGGCGCCAAGGAAGGCGACGTGGTGGTCCGGCCATGAAACTCGGCATTTCCGGACAGCTTACCCGGGCGACGATTTCCTCGCCGCTCACGCCGCTCTTCCTGGTCGCGGCACTCATCGTCGGCGTGCTGGCGCTGCTCGGCCTGCCGCGCGAGGAGGAGCCGCAGATCAGCGTGCCGATGGTCGACATCATCGTCAGCGCCAACGGCTACAAGGCCGGCGACGCGATCGAGCTGATCACCAAGCCGCTCGAGGACATCGTCAAGGGCATCAACGGCGTGGAGCACGTCTATTCGACGACCGACGACGACCAGGTGCTGGTCACCGCGCGCTTCTTCGTCGGCACCGACGAGGACACCGCGCTGCTGCGCATCCACGAGAAGATCCGCGCCAACATCGCCGACCTGCCCAAGGGCATTCCCGAGCCGCTGATCATCGGCCGCGGCATCAACGACGTCGCCATCGTCACGCTCACTCTCGCGCCCAAGCCGGAAGCGGCGGCGCGCTGGACCGACAACGGCCTGTTCCAGATCGCCGACGAGCTACGACACGAGCTGGTGAAGGTCGACGACGTGGGGCTGAGCTACATCGTCGGCGGCAGCCCCAACCAGATCCGCGTCGAGCCGGACCCGGAGAAGCTGGCGCTCTACGGCATCACGCTGAACCAGCTCGTCGACAAGCTGAACAACGCCAACCGCTCCTTCCTGGTGGGAGCCTTCCGCCAGCTCGACAAGAACGTGCCCGTGGTCGCCGGCCAGACGCTGCAGGGCGTGCCCGACATCGGCTTGCTGCTGCTCACCTCCCGCGACGGCCGTCCGGTCTACGTGAAGGACGTCGCTTCGGTGGTCGTCGGCGCGGCGGAGCCCGGGCACCATACCTGGACGCTCGACCGCGCGTCCTCGGGCAAGCTCGAGAAGCGTCCGATGGTCACCGTCGCCTTTGCCAAGCGGCGCGGCGCCAACGCCGTCGTCGTGGCCGACCAGCTGCTGGAGCGGCTGAAGACGGTGCAGGGCCGGCTGGTGCCGGACGACGTCACGGTGACAGTGAGCCGCAACTACGGCGAGACCGCGACCGAGAAGGCCAACGAGCTCCTGTTCCATCTCGGCCTCGCCACCGTCTCGATCGTGCTCCTGATCACCCTCACGGTCGGCTGGCGCGAGGGCCTGGTCGTGCTGGTGGTGATCCCGACCACCATCCTGCTCACCCTCTTCGCCTCCTGGCTGATGGGCTACACGATCAATCGCGTCAGCCTGTTCGCGCTCATCTTCTCCATCGGCATCCTGGTCGACGACGCCATCGTCGTGGTCGAGAACATCGTGCGCCACTGGCAGGCCAAGCGCGGCGCCGATCTCGAAGCCACCGCAGTGGAGGCGGTGGCGGAGGTCGGCAATCCGACCATCGTCGCCACCCTCACCATCGTCGTGGCGCTCCTGCCCATGATGTTCGTGAGCGGGATGATGGGGCCCTACATGAGCCCGATCCCCGCCAACGCCTCGATGGCGATGGTGTTCTCCTTCTTCGTCGCCGTGGTCATCACGCCATGGCTGCTGATCCGCATCGCCGGACGCCAGGTCGCGCGCGCCGCGGCAGGCGGAGGCGGCGCGCATCACGACGAGATTGGTCCGCTCGGCCGCTTCTACCTGCGCGTCGCGCGGCCGCTGCTGACCGGCCGGCGCCGCGCCAAGATCTTCCTGGCCGCGACCACGGCGGCGACGGTGGCGGTCTGCGCCCTGTTCGCCACCCGGGACGTCACGGTGAAGCTCCTGCCCTTCGACAACAAGTCGGAGCTGCAGGTCGTGGTCAACCTGCCGCAATCGGCGACGCTCGAGGATACCGAGCGCTTCCTGATGGCCGCGGCCGAGCGCCTGAAGGACCTGCCGGAACTGACCTCCATGCAGCTCTATGCCGGCACCTCGGCGCCCTTCAATTTCAACGGCCTGGTGCGGCATTACTATCTGCGCAGCCGTCCCGACCAGGGCGACCTGCAGATCAACCTGCTGCCCAAGGGCGAGCGCAGCCGCTCGAGCCATGCCATCGCGCTCGACGTCCGCCAGCGCCTGGAGAGCCTGCCCAAGCTTCCGGGCACGGTGGTGAAGGTGGTCGAGGTCCCGCCGGGGCCGCCGGTGCTCGCCACGCTGCTGGCCGAGATCTACGGCAACGACGAGGCGGCGCGCCGCGCCGCGGCGATGAAGGTGCGCGAGGCCTTCTTCAAGGTCCCGTTCGTGGTCGATGTCGACGACACCTTCCACCAGCCCGGAGAGCGGCTGCGCTTCGAGATCAACCAGGAGAACCTCGAGTTCTACGGCGTCGATGAGCAGGCCGTGTACGACACCATCGCGGCCGTCCTGGGCGGCGTGAAGGTGGGCTTCTCCCAGCGCGGCCACGGCACCAAGCCGATCGAGATCGTCGTCAAGCTGCCGCGCAACGCCGAATGGCTGGGCGAGCGCATCCTCTCGACGCCGCTGCCCGCCGGCGGCACGACGAGCCGGGGACGCAACGTCGAGCTGGGCGACGTCGTCACGGTGAAGCGCGAGCCCGGCTCCTACAGCCTGTTCCGCCGCGACGGCCGCTTCGCCGAGATGGTGCAGGCCGAGGTCGCCGGCCGCTTCGAGGCGCCGATCTACGGCATGCTGGCGGTCGAGGACGAGATCGGAAAGCTCGACTGGGGCAAGGCGGGGCCGTTGCCCGTCCACTACCACGGCCAGCCCGAGAACGAGTCCAAGCCGTCCCTGCTGTGGGACGGCGAATGGGAGGTGACCTACGTCACCTTCCGCGACATGGGCGCGGCCTTCATGGTGGCGATCCTCGGCATCTACCTGCTGGTAGTGGCGCAGTTCGGCTCCTACCGCCTGCCGCTGGTGATCCTGACGCCGGTGCCGCTCACCCTGATCGGCATCGTGCTCGGCCATTGGATGCTGGGCGCGCCCTTCACGGCGACGTCGATGATCGGCTTCATCGCGCTCGCCGGCATCATCGTGCGCAACTCGATCCTGCTGGTCGACTTCATCCAGCGCCTGCGGGCGCAAGGAAAGGGCCTGCGCGATGCCCTGCTCGAGGCGGGCGCGATCCGCTTCAAGCCGATCTTCCTCACCGCCGCGGCGGCGATCATCGGAGCGGCGTTCATCATCGCCGATCCGATCTTCCAGGGCCTGGCCATCTCGCTGGTCTTCGGCCTCGCCTCCTCCACCGCACTCACCGTGCTGGTGATCCCGGCGATCTACGTCTGGCTGCGCGACGACGGCAAGCCGATGAGCGCCGGCTGACCGTCGGCGAGGACGACGATCTCGCCCTCGCCCAGCGGCCGCCACGCCTCGTCGCTCAACGGCACGCTGGCCACCAGGGCCAGCTCCTGCGCGGCCTCGGGCGGCTCGATCGACAGGCCCGACCCGGCCAGCGCATCGGGATCGACGGCGCAGCCGCGCTGTAGCAGCCACAGGCCGGGCGGCGCGATGACGCCACCCGCTTGCGTGCGGCGGTGACCGTGCGCGAAGGTGAGTTCGCCATCGCTGTAGAGGAAGTTGGCGGGACCGAGCATCCGGATCCGCGCAGCGAAGTCGGCGACCACGGCCAGCCGGGCGGCGCGCGTCGGTATCCTGCCGTCGCGCCACAGCGGCTCCAGCGCCTCGACGAGCAGGCAGAACGCCACTTCCGAATCGGTGTCGCCCACGGGGCGGCAGCGGCCGAACGCTCCGGCGGCCTGCTTCTCGATGCCGTCGAGGCGTCCGTTGTGGGCGAAGACATGCACGCGCCCGCCCAGTTCGCGGACGAAGGGCTGGGTGTTGGCCAGGCGCACGCCGCCCTGCGTCGCATGACGGACATGGGAGATCAGCAGGCGGCTCGGCAGGCCGCGCTGCTCGATGAAGCGAAGCCAGGCGCTGTCGGCGGCCGGCTCGGGCTCCCGGTAGAGGCGGACGTCGCGGCCATCGTGAAAGGCCAGCCCCCAGCCGTCGACATTGTGGGCCCGCAAGCCGCCGCGCGCCGCGAAGGCCTGCAGGGAAAAGGTCGCCCGCGTCGGCAGGCGGCCCGAAAGGCAGAAGAGCTCGCACATCGCGTCTTGCCGAACCGCCGCCGCTGCGGATATCCCCCGATCTCCTCAGGTGCCGGCCGGATGCACCCTCATCCAGTGCTGCGCGATCTCCTCGCGCCGGGCCACCCAGACCTTGGGCTTGGACGCGACGTAATCCAGGAAGCGCGCCAGGCTCGCGGCGCGGCTGGGCCGGCCGGCGAGCCGGCAGTGGAGGCCGACCGACATCATCTTGGGATGCCGCGCGCCCTCGGCATAGAGCATGTCGAAGGCATCCTTCATCGCCTGCAGCCAGCCGTCGCCGGCGCTGTAGCCCGGCGCCACGGCGAACTTCATGTCGTTCACCTCGAGCGTATAGGGGATGATGAGGTGCGGCGTGCCCTCGACGCGCACCCAGTAGGGCAGGTCGTCATTGTAGGAGTCGCTCGAATAGAGGAAGCCGCCGTGCTGCACCACGGCCTTGAGCGAGTTCATGCCGAGCCGCCCCGTATACCAGCCGACCGGCGGCTTGCCCGCCGTCTCCGCGATCGCGCGCACCGCCTTGCGGATATGGTCGAGTTCCTGCTCGACCGTGAAGTCCTTGTAGTTGATCCAGCGGTAGCCGTGGCTCGCCACCTCGTGGCCGGCGTCGGCCATCGCCTTGCCGGCGGCCGGATTGAGCTCCAGCGCCCGGCCGACCGCCCAGGAAGTGAAGTGCATGTTGCGCTCGGCGAAGAGGCGCAGGATGCGCCAGAAGCCGGCACGGCTGCCGTACTCGTAGACCGACTCGGTCGAGAGATCCCGGGCCCCCTGCAGCGGCACACCGCCCGGCGTCTCGGTCAGATAGACCTCCGAGGCCGGATCGCCGTTCAGGATCGTGTTCTCCCCGCCCTCCTCGTAGTTCAGCACGAAGCTCACCGCGATCCGCGCCTCGTTGGGCCACTGCGGATCCGGCGGATTGGGCCCGTAGCCGATGAGGTTGCGGTCGAGATGATTGTGCATGGTGAGCCCCTCGCAGACGCGGACGATTGAAGGCCGACTATGGGGCCGGTATAGCTCGCCCGACAAGCGTGAGGAGAGACGATGGGCAGCGCGAACGCGGTGCGCAAGGACCGGCTGTGGCAGCGGCACGTGGACATGGCGAAGCTCGGCGGCACGCCCAGGGGCGGCGTGAACCGGCAGGCGCTGTCGGCCGAGGATGCGGCGGCGCGCAACCAGCTCATGGGCTGGGCCAAGGCCCGTGGCTTCTCCGTCTTCACGGATGCGATCGGCAACCTCTTCGTCCAGCGCGCCGGCACCGACCCGACCGCGGCGCCGGTGATGAGCGGCTCGCACATGGACAGCCAGCCCACGGGCGGCCGCTTTGACGGCATGTACGGCGTGCTGGCGGCCTTCGAGGCGCTGGAGGCCCTGGAGGATGCCGGCATCAAGACCAGGCGTCCGGTCATGGCCGTGGCCTGGACCAACGAGGAAGGCTCGCGCTTCCAGCCCGGCGCCATGGGCTCGGCGGTGTTCGCCGGCACCTACGGGCTCGACGAGATGCTGCGGGTCAAGGACTGGAAGGGCATCGCGCTCGGCGACGCCCTGGCCGAGACGCTGAAGGCCGCGCCCGCGTCGATGCGCGAGGGCAAGCCGGGCTTCGCCGTCGACTCCTATGTCGAGGCCCATATCGAACAGGGCCCGCGGCTTGAGAACGAGAACAAGACGATCGGCGTCGTGACGGCGATCCAGGGCAGCCGCCGCTACATCGTCGAGATCGACGGCGAGGAGGCCCATGCCGGCACCACGCCGCGCGCGGCCCGCAAGGACGCCTTCGCCGCCGCCACGCGCCTTGCGGCGGCGATGTACGACGCGACCACCGATGCCGACGATGCGCTGCGCTTCACCATCGGCCGCGTCGAGGTCTCGCCCGGCTCGCCCAACACGGTGCCAGGCAAGGTGCTGTTCACGATCGATATGCGCCATCCCGACAATGCGGTGCTGGAGGAACGGGAGAAGGTGCTGCGCGACATCGTCGCCACCAGGGCCGCCCCCTGCCCGGCGCGGATCGAACGCGTGACCAACGTGGCGCCCACCTACTTCGCTCCCGAGGTCGTGGATCTGGTGCGGGCGGAGACACAGGCGCTCGGCTTCAGCCACATGGACATTCCCTCCGGCGCCGGTCACGACGCCATGCACCTCGCCAAGCTCTGCCCCGCCGGCATGATCTTCGTGCCCTGCGAGCGCGGCATCAGCCACAACGAGATCGAGAGCGCCACGCCCGCCGACCTCGCCGCCGGCACCCGCGTGCTGGCCGCCGTGCTGGAGGCGCTGGCAAATCGCTGAAGGTCCAACCGGAACCTCGCCCCGAGGAGCGGCCGCAGGCCGCGTCTCGAAGGGCGGGACCAGATACTTTGTCTGTTGCCCATCCTTCGAGGCGCGCGTCGCGCTCCTCAGGATGAGGCTGGTCCAGGGAAAAGGAACTGAATCATGAAGAAGGCTCTCGTCTCCATCCTGTCCGATCTGATCGCGCTGCCGAGCCCCTATCCGCCCGGCACGTCGGTCGAGATCTGCGCCTATGCGGCGAAGCGGCTCAGGAAGGCGGGCTACAAGGTGGAGATCGCCGCCAAGACCAAGGGCGTGGACAACGTCGTCGCCCGCCTGAAGGCGAAGGTGAAGGGTCCGGTCATCGCCTTCAACGCCCATGTCGACACGGTGGGCGTGGGCGAGCGCGCCAACTGGAAGAGCGATCCCTACAAGGCGCTGGTGAAGGGCGGCCTCGTCTATGGCCTCGGCGCCGGCAACTGCAAGGGCAGCATGGCGGTGCAGCTCTGGCTGGCCGAGGAGATCGCGCGCCGTGGCGGCCCGAAGAAGGGCGAGCTGATCTTCACCTTCGTCGCCGACGAGGAGAATCTCGGCCCCGACGGCATGGAATTCCTGCGCGCCAGCGGCAAGGTGCGGCCCGACGCGCTGATCCTGGGCGCGCAGACCGAGAACAACCTGATCGTGGCCGAGCGCGGCGTGATGTGGGCGCGCCTCACCACCAAGGGCAAGGCGGCCCATGCCGGCAATCCCGCCGCCGGCGACAACGCCATCCTGCGCATGATGCGCCTCGTCGGCGCGCTCAGCTCCTACTACGACAAGGCGCTGGCCAAGCGCATCTCGGGCGCCATGAAGTCGACCGTCAACATCGGCATGTTCCATGGCGGCCACAACACCAACGTCGTGCCGTCGGCCTGCACGGTCGAGATCGACCGCCGCCTGCTGCCCGACGAGAAGGTGAAGGATGCCTTCAAGGAGCTGAAGACGATCGTCGACGGCGTCGGCGAGCCCCGGTCGCTCTACAAGGTCGAGTTCCTGACCGGCACCAATGGTTTCTATGCGCCCGAGAACGGCCAGGCGGTTGCCGCTTTCGAGGCGGCGGTGAAAAAGCAAAGCGGTCGCAAGGTCAAATTCCTCAATGCGACGGGTGTCAGCGACGGACGCTATTACGCCGACGATAAAATTGAGATCATTAATTTCGGTCCGGGCTCCGGCGCCCAGGGCCACGCCGCCAACGAATCGGTACCCATCGCCGAGATGGTCGAGGCGGCGCAGATCCAGTTGGCGGTGGTCGAGCGCCTGTTGGGCTAGACTGCCGGAGTTCAAGCATAAGCATAACCGTCGCCCCTCC
>JAFEFG010000036.1 GCA_018240685.1 Pseudomonadota bacterium
GGATGGTCGGCCGACTCGAAGGCGAGGACCAGAACCGCCTCTTCGCTGCTCCAGGGAATGCCGGGCAGCGCCTCGCGCGCCTCGAGCAGCCGGCAGTTGGCGGGATAGAGCCCGGCCTGGGTGATTTCCCGCACCGCGTCGGCGCCCGAGAAGAAATCCCGGAAGCGGACCGAGGCGGAGGCGCGGAAGGTCGGCTTCTTGCGCAGCCGCACCCAGGCTTCCGTGATGATGCCCAGGATGCCCTCGGAGCCGATGAACATGCGGTCGGGGCTGGGCCCGGCGCCGGAGCCGGGCAGGCGGCGCGTCTCGAGCGCGCCGCTCGGCGTCACCACGCGCAGGCTTTCGACGAAGTCGTCGATGTGGGTGTAGAGCGTCGCATAGTGTCCGCCGGAGCGCGTGGCGATCCAGCCGCCCAGCGTCGAGCAGCGATAGGCCTGCATGTAGTGACGCATGGTGAAGGGCGTCTGGCGGAGCTGGTCTTCGATCGCGGGTCCATAGATCCCGCCCTGCATGCGCGCGGCCTGGCTCACCGGATCGACTTCGAGGATCCTGTCCATGTGGCGCATGGAGATGGTCACGACCTTCTCGGCGCCCGCTGGAGGCTCGATGCCCTTCACCACGGAGCTGCCGCCGCCATAGGGAATCGCCGTCGCACCGATCTCGTCGCACCAGTCGAGCAGATGCACGATATCCTGCTCGCTCTCGGGAAAGGCCACGGCGTCGGGCGGATTGGGCACGGACCGCATGAACATGCGGATCGCATCGAACCCTGCCTTGCCGTAGCTGTGCTCCAGCCGCGAGAGATGATCCGTGCGCACCATCGCCTGCAGCGATGCCGGTACGCTGACCCGCGAGGCCCGCAGGGTGATCTCCTCCGGCTTGGGCGGCGGCGTCACGTCGAAGCCCGAGACGCCGTAGCGCTGGGCGATCTCCGCCTCCCACGGCTTGATCTCGTCGGCCGACAGGTCCTCGTCGGCATAGCCCCAAGCATAGAACTTCTTCTGCCGCCTCATCGTTCCTCCGCTTGTCTTGTTGGAGGAATGATCCGCCGTGCGGCGGGGGCGATCAAGCGCCCAGCGACCGATGCAGCCACTCGACCAGCTTCGTTTCGATAGACGAGGCCACCGGTCCGGCGAAGCCGGGATCGTCGGGTGCGGAGACCGTCTTCAGATTGTGGCTGACCCTGGGGGCGATGAAGATCTCGGCCGGTGCGGTGCGGGCGCGGAGCGCATCGATCAGCGGCTCGATGTCGCCCATCGGTATGACCTGCGTGTCGGCGCCGCCCTGCAGCAGCAGGCAGGGAATGTCGGTCCGCTCCAGCGTCTTTGCGGGCTCGAAGGCGAAGGCGGCCTGCAGGAACGCGCCGGCATAGGAGGGAAAGATCGGCTGGAAGGGGGCAGGCACGTTGCCGGGAACCTGGCCGGTCTCGCGGATGGCATCGATGATGCGGTCGCCCGTGCTGCTGAGCTGCGGCAGCGTGCGGGCGATCTGATCGCGCACGATGTCGGCCAGGGGCCGGCCCGGAGTCGAGGCCAGCACCAGCGTATAGGGGCGGCTCTTGCCCATCGCCACCGAAGCGGCGAGCGACAGCAGGCCACCTTCGCTGTGACCGAGGAATGCCGTGGCATAGGGCTTGATCTCGTCGTGGCGGAGCAGTTCCGCGTGCGCCCTCTGCACGTCGGCCACGAAATGATCCCAGGTGAAGAAGCGCTCCAGTCCGGACACGGACTGCCTGGGCGGGATGGTCGAGCCGCCGATGCCGCGCTTGTCGTAGCGCAGCGTGGCGATGCCGGCATGGCCCAGGATCTCGGCGAGCTTCTTGAGGAGATCGACGCGCACCGGAATGAGGGGGTTGTTGCCGTTGCGGTCGGTCGGCCCGCTGCCGGCGACCAGAACGACGCCGGGAACGCGCTGGATCTCGCTGATCGCCGGCAGGACAAGGGTGCCGGCCAGGGTCGCGTCACCGGCGCCGGGAAACCGCACCTCCCGAACCTGGAGGCCGCGCGGGAAATACTGGCCGTGCGCGGCGGTCGCGACGACCGATGCCGCGCCGGCCAGCAGCACGCGCCGGCCGATCATCCCGAGATCATCTCCTGGTCATCCTTTGGCGGCAGCGCCGGGCAACTTGGTCATGTCGTGCGGCATCATCTTGCCGCCGAAGATGTGGACGTGGAAATGGAAGACTGACTGGCCGCTCTGGGCGCCGTGATTGGCGACGAGGCGATAGCCGCTGGAATCCAGCCCCAGGTCCTTGGCGATCTTCGCCACGGCGCGCCAGAAGCCGACGATCAGCTCGGGCGGCGCGGCGGCTGCGAAGTCCGCGTTGGAGACGTACTCGCCCTTCGGGATCACCAGCACATGTACCGGAGCCAGCGGATTGATGTCGTGGAAGGCGAGGGCGAACTCGTCCTCGTAGACCTTTTTGCAAGGCAATTCGCCGCGCAGGATGCGCGCGAAGACATTGTTTTGCTCATAGCTCGACATGGAAGACTCCGGTCGCGTTCGCGAAGGCCGGCAGGATCGTTCGCCGCGTCCGGAATGACAACCCGGCTGTTGTCGCGTCAGCCGGCCTTCATGTTGTCTTGCGGGAGGCCTTCTCGGCGATGCCCGACAGACCTTCGCGGCGGGCCAGCTCGGCCCAGACGACGCCTGGCTTCACGCCGATCGCGGCCCACAGGGTCAGCAGGTGGTAGAGCATGTCGGCGCTCTCGCTGACGAGCTTCGGCTTGTCGCCGCGAATCCCCTCGATCAGCGCTTCGACGGCCTCTTCGCCCAGCTTCTTGGCGATCTGCTGGGGACCGCGGCTGAACAGGCGGGCCGTGTAGGAGGTATTGGGGTCGGCGCCCTTGCGGCTGTCGATTACCCCATAGAGCCGGTCCAGCACGTGCTCGTCGGCACTGCCGTTCTCGTGGCGCGATCTCTTTTGCAGCGCCTTCTTCGTTTTCTTCTTTTTCGCCATCGAAGGGGAACTCTCGGCACCTCTTGGATGGCGCCGTTGTGGTAACTGTACTTTAAAATCAGGCCGCGCGCGAGATTTGTCGCACCGGAACGCCCGCCTTGGCCAGATGTTCCTTCGCCTCGGCGATCGTGAACTCGCCGAAGTGGAAGATCGAAGCGGCAAGCACCGCCGACGCGCCGCCCTTGGTCACGCCCTCGACCAGATGGTCGAGCGTACCGACACCGCCCGAAGCCACGACCGGCACGGGCACCGCGTCCGACACCGCCCGCGTGAGCGCAAGATCGAAGCCCGATTTCGTGCCGTCGCGGTCCATCGAGGTCAGCAGGATCTCGCCGGCGCCGTTCTCCGCCATGCGCCTGGCCCACTCCACGGCGTCGAGGCCGGTGCCCTTGCGGCCGCCGTGGGTGAAGACCTCCCACCTGCCGGGTCCGCTCTGGCGGGCATCGACAGCGACCACGATGCACTGGTCGCCGTATTTTTCGGCTGCTTCGCGCACGAAGTCCGGCCGCGCCACGGCGGCGGAATTGATGGAGACCTTGTCGGCCCCCGCCAGCAGCAGCTTGCGGATATCCTCGATGGTGCGCACGCCGCCGCCGACGGTGAGCGGCATGAAGCACTGCTCGGCCGTGCGGGCGACGACATCGAGGATGGTGTCGCGGTTCTCGTGGCTCGCCGTGATGTCGAGGAAGGTGAGCTCGTCGGCGCCGGCGGCGTCGTAGACGCGGGCCTGCTCGACCGGGTCTCCGGCATCGCGCAGATCGACGAACTGCACGCCCTTGACGACGCGGCCGTCCTTGACGTCGAGGCAGGGGATGATGCGGACCTTGAGCATCGCTCAGTCGCCTTTCAGCACGCGGATGGCATCCGGCACGGTGACCCGGCCGTCGTACAGGGCCCGCCCGACGATGGCGCCGATGATGCCGTGCTCCTCGGCGGGGCGCAGCTCGCGCAGGTCGTCCAGCGAGCTTACGCCGCCGGACGCGATCACCGGCGTGGTGAGATGCTGCGCCAGGGTGATGGTGGCGTCGATGTTGACCCCGCCCATGGCGCCGTCTCGGTCGATGTCGGTGTAGATAATGGCCGCCACGCCGGCATCCTCGAAGCGCAATGCGAGATCGAGCGCCCGCACGGAACTCTGCCGGGTCCAGCCGTCGACCGCGACGATGCCGTCGCGGGCGTCGATGCCGACAGCGATCCGTCCGGGCCATTGCTTGCAGGCGGCTTTCACCAGTCCCGGCTCCTTCACCGCGATGGTCCCGAGGATCACCCGCGTGACGCCCGCCTCGAGCCATTGGGCGATGCTCTCGATCGTGCGGATGCCGCCGCCGAGCTGGGCCGGCACGTCGACCGCCTTGAGGATCTCGACCACCGCGTCCCGATTGACGGGATGGCCTTCGACCGCGCCGTTCAGGTCCACCAGGTGCAGCCATTCGCAGCCTGCTGCTGCGAAGGCCTTGGCCTGGGCGGCCGGGCTGTCGTTGAACACCGTGGCGCGCGCCATGTCGCCGCGCAGCAGGCGCACGCACTTGCCGTCTTTCAGATCGATGGCTGGAAACAGGATCATGGCGGCGCGGATTTAGCGCGTTGCCGGAAGGCTGTCACCCGCGAGCCGTGGTGGCATCTGCCGGCTATGGTGAGTGCGACCGCCCGCGGCTAGTCTGCAGCCCCAGGAAAGGACCGCCACTCATGCGCACCACGCCCGACGTTCTGGCCAGCCTCACGGCCGAGCTGACCGCCATCCGCCGCGACATCCATCGCCACCCGGAGACTGCCTTCGAGGAGCAGCGCACTGCGCAGATCGTCGCCGAAAAGCTCGAATCCTGGGGAATCGAGGTCCATCGCGGGCTCGCCACGACGGGCGTCGTGGGCACGTTGAAAGGCAAGCGGCCAGGCCAGAAGACCATCGGCCTGCGGGCCGACATGGACGCCCTGCATCTGCAGGAAAAGAACACTTTCGACCATGCGTCGGTCATTCCCAACAAGATGCATGCCTGCGGGCATGATGGGCACACGACCATGCTGCTGGGTGCGGCCAGGCATCTCGCTGCGGCGCCGGATTTCGCCGGGACCGTGCATTTCATCTTCCAGCCCGCCGAGGAAGGCGTCGGCGGCGCGCGGGTGATGATCGAGGAAGGGCTGTTCGACCGCTTCAACTGCGACGCCGTCTACGGCATGCACAACATGCCGGGCTTCCCCAAGGGACATTTCGCCATCCGGTCGGGCCCGATGCTGGCAGCGAGCGACAGCTGGGACGTGATCTTCAAGGGCACCGGCGGCCACGGCGCCCTGCCTTACCGGGGAACGGACCCGACCTTCGTCGCCGGCCAGTTCATCGTCGCGATCCAGGGCATCATCGGCCGCAACGTGCCGCCTACCCAGGCGGCGGTGCTGAGCGTGGGCCACATCGCCGCCGGCTCGGCCGGCTCGCCCAACGTCATTCCGTCCGATGTCGTGGTCGCGGGCACCTCGCGCAGCTTCACGCCGGAGGTGCGCGATCTCCTCGAACGGCGGCTCGGCGAGGTCGCCGCCGGCATCGCCCAGGCCAGCGGCTGCGAGGCCCAGTACAAGTACGTCCGCCGCTATCCGCCGCTGATCAACTCGGTGGAGCAGACGACGCTTGCGGTCGAGGCGGCCGCCCTGACCGTGGGGCGCGACAAGGTCGAACCGAACACGCCGCCGGTAACCGGCGCCGAGGACTTCGCCTTCATGCTCGAGAAGAAGCCCGGCGCCTACATCATGATCGGCAACGGCGGCAGCGAGGAGGGTGGCTGCCACAACGTCCATACGCCGCTCTACGACTTCAACGACGAGATCCTCACCACCGGCGCCGCCTACTGGGTGAATCTCGTCCAGCTCGAACTGGGCGACGCGAAGGCCTGACGCTGTCGGCTGCGGGTACCGGAAAGCCCGCGGCCAGGCGCACGCTATTTCGACGGCCTCACGAACTGCGCCAGCGTCTCCTGGTCGGCGCGGGCGGCATAGGTGAGGCCCTTGCGCATCGCCCAGACGGCAAGCTCGAACTGCAGTGGCAGCAGGGCCTCGTCGGCAAGGGCGATCTTGCTCGCCTCCTGCAGAAGCGCCTCGCGCTTCTTGCTGTCGACTGTGCGCAGCGCCTCTTCGAGCTTGGCGTCCACCGCCGGGTTGGAATAGCGGCCGCGATTGTTGCCGCCCATTCCCTTCTCCCGATTGGGCGTCGCCACCAACGCCCTCAGGGCGACCGACATGTCGGCGGGATCCGACGTCCAGCCGGAGAGGTAGGCGCTGTAGCGAAACTCGTCGCGATTCTTGAAGAAGGCGGCGGGTGCGGGCGCCTCGACCTCGGTCTTCACGCCGACCCGGCTCCAGGCGGCGGCGATCGCCTGGGCGACCTGCAGGTCGTTGATATAGCGCCCGTTGGGTGCGCCGAGCGTGATCGAGAAGCCCTTGGCGTAGCCGGCCTCGGCGAGCAGCCGGCGCGCGGTCGCCGGGTCATAGCGGTCGGGCTGGGCGTCCTTGCGCGTCCCGAAGGCGGGCCAGGGCAGGAAGTCGCCGGCCGGTTGCGCGTTTCCGTTCATGACCTTGTCGGCAAGCATCTTGCGGTCGATCGCGGCCGACAGGGCTTGCCGGACGCGCTTGTCCTTCAGGGGGTTCTTGCCCTCGGTGTCGGGGATGCCCGGGCTGGGCTCGGCGAACTGGTCGAGGCCGATATAGATCAGCCGATCCGACGCCGTTTCCGCGAGCGCGATCGTGGAATCGTTGCGCAACTTGGGCAGATCGCCGGCAGGCGGATCCTCGATCAGGTCGACGGCGCCTGCCTGCAGCGCCGAGACTCGGGCCGCCGCATCGGGCAGCGGCTTGAAGACGACCCTGCTCCAGGCCGGGGCGGGGCCCCAATAGGAATCGTTGCGGGCCAGCACCAGGTCCCCGCCGCGCTTCCATTCCACGAATTTGAACGGTCCCGTTCCGATCAGGCCTTCGCCGCGGTCGAGTTCGGCCGTGGTCTTGCCCTCGGGCGCGCCGCCCGCCGCGGCGGTGTGGGAGAGGATCGGCAGGCCGGCAAGGTCGACCGGCAGGAGCGGTGCCGGAGAGGCCGTCGAAATGCGCAACGTAAGCGGATCGACGATCTCCAGGCGCGTGATCTGCCGGCTGAGCGCGGTGAAGGGTGACGGGCTGTTTGGCACCTTGGCGACGCGCTCGTAGGTGAAGACGACATCCTCGGCCGTGAAGGCGGAGCCGTCCTGGAACGTCACGCCGGGCCGCAGCTTGAACTCCCATACGGTGTCGCTGACGGGCTGCCAGGAAAGGGCGAGGGCCGGCACGAGCTGCTGCTTGTCGTCCTTCGCCACCAGTGCATCGAAGAGGTGCAGAGCGATCTCGTTGTTGACGGCGATGTTCTGGTACTGCGGATCGAGCGATGTCGGCTCGCTCTTCAATCCGATCTTCAGTTCCTGCGCCGCGACAGGCAGCGCGATCGCCATCAGGGCCGCGGCCAGAAACGCGCCGGCCAGGCGGAGGAAGGACATGCAAAGCTCCATGGGCAGCCCAAACTCTCGCGGGGTGACGGGGCGATTGCAACGCGACAGGACGACCGGAGGCCCGCTTCTGGAATAAAATCCGCACGCTTGCAAACGGCGATGCATAGCGGTGCCGCGTTGGTGCGCGTGGTCTTTGCCGTCGCCCTGGCATAGGGTGGCCCGCGCAAAAACGGCATTTCTGTTTTGGGGGCCCTGATGAATGGAGCGGAGAGTCTGGTTCGGACCTTGGTGAAGGGGGGCGTCGAGGTCTGCTTCGCCAATCCCGGCACTTCGGAAATGCATTTCGTCGGCGCGCTCGACCGTGTCGAGGGCATGCGCTGCGTGCTGGGCCTGTTCGAAGGTGTCTGCAGCGGCGCGGCCGACGGCTACTACCGCATGACGGACAATCCGGCCTCGACCCTGCTCCATCTCGGACCGGGTCTCGCCAACGCGGCGGCCAACCTCCACAACGCCAAGAAGGCTGGGTCGGGAATCGTCAATATCGTGGGCGAGCATGCGCTCTATCACATCAAATACGACACGCCGCTCACCGCCGATATCGAGGGCATCGCCCGTCCGTTCTCGCACTGGGTGAAGACCTCGCCGACCGCCAAGACGGTGGCGAGCGACGGCGCGGCCGCGATCCAGGCGGCGCGTGTGGCGCCAGGCCAGATCGCAACGCTGATCCTGCCCGCCGATACGGCCTGGACCGAGGCCGACGGCGTCGCCGATACGCCGGCCGCGCCGCTCCCGCCGACGCCCTCGAACGAGACCGTGGTCGCCGCCGCCAAGGCATTGAAGAGCGGCCAGTCCGCCATGCTGTTCCTGGGCGGTCGCGCGCTGCGGGCAAAGGGTCTGGAACTCGCCGGCAAGATCGCCGCCAAGACCGGCTGCAAGGTGCAGGCCGCGGGCGGCACCGCGCGCATCGAGCGCGGCGCCGGCCGGGTTCCGGTGCTGCGGCTGCATTTCGTCGTGGAGACCGCCCTCGAGATGCTGAAGGGGACCAAGCACATGGTGCTGTGCGGCGCCAAGGCGCCGGCGGCCTTCTTCGCCTACCCCGGCAAGCCTTCCGTGCTGACGCCGGACGACTGCGAGGTCACGACCCTGTGCCCGGTCGAGGGCGATCCGATCGCCTCGCTCGAGGCGCTTGCGGCCGAGCTCGGCGCGCTCAACGAGAAGGCCAGCGTGGCCGAGGCCAAGCGGCCGGAGCGTCCTACCGGCAAATTCACCCTCGACGGCCTGGGTGCCGCCCTGGGGGCGACGCTGCCGGAGGGCGCGATCGTGGTCGACGAATCGGTGACGACCGGCCGCGGCTTCTTCCCCTTCAGCGCTGGCGCGCCGCCGCACGACTGGCTGAACAACATGGGCGGCTCGATCGGCTTTGCCACGCCGGTCGCGGTAGGCGCTGCGGTGGCCTGCCCGGACCGCAAGGTCATCGCCATGGTCGGCGACGGCAGCGCCATGTACACGATCCAGTCGCTGTGGACGATGGCGCGCGAGAATCTCGATATCTGCGTGCTGATCTTTTCCAACCGCTCCTACAAGATCCTCTACAGCCAGCTCGCCGGTGTCGGCGCGGCCAATCCCGGCCCGCGCGCGATCGACATGCTGACCCTCGACCGGCCGACCCTCGACTTCGCGGCGATGGCCAAGAGCATGGGCGTACCGGGCGCCAAGGCGCACGATCTCGAGGAACTCACCAAGCAGCTCACCTATGCCATGTCGCAGAAAGGCCCTTACCTGATCGACGTGATCATGTAAGAGCGCCTGCCGGACAGACTATGGCCGGACAGATCATGGAAGAAACCCGCCGCCGCACACTGCACGGTCGGCGGCGGGGCAAGAAGTTGCGCGCCGGGCAGCAGTCGCTGCTCGACACGCTGTTGCCCCGCCTTGCCGTTGCGTTGCCCGCCGCCCCGATCGTCACGCCCGACGGCGACGTCGCGGAGAGCGCGGCCAAGCTCGACCTGGGGCGGCTCTTCGGTGGCGCGCTGCCTGCGGATGGCGTCTGGCTGGAGGTCGGCTTCGGCGCCGGCGAACATCTCGTCTGGCAGGCCGAGCATCATCCCGATGTCGGATTGATCGGCTGCGAGCCCTACATCAACGGCGTGGCCAAGTGCCTGGCGCACATCGAACGCGCGGATGTCGGCAACATCCGCCTGTTCAACGACGATGCGCGGTTCGTGATGGCGGCCCTGCCGCCGCAGTCTCTGTCGCGGGTCTTCGTGCTGTTTCCCGACCCTTGGCCGAAGACGCGCCACCACAAGCGCCGCTTCGTGCAGCGCAGCAACCTCGATGTGCTGGCCCGGCTGATGCGGCCGGGCGCCGAGCTGCGGCTGGCGACTGACGATCCGACCTACCTGCCGTGGATGGTGGAGCATGCCTGCACCCATCCCGCCTTCGAATGGTTGGCCGAGCGTCCGGCCGACTGGCGGTCACGGCCCGACGACTGGCCGCCTACGCGGTACGAGCAGAAGATGCTTGCTGGCCATAAGCCGGCATTCCTGCGCTTTCGGCGTCGATAGGCCTCGGGCCGGGGCGCACCAGGACCAGGATCGCCGCCGCCAGCTCGAGGACGAGGCATGTCCACAGCGAGGTCCGGTAGCTGCCCGAGAGATCATGCAGGATGCCCAGCAACGACGGCCCCGCAGCCGCGGCAAGCTGGGTGATGGCGACATTGAAGCTCACGGCGCGGGCGAAGTCCCGGCGCGGGAATTCCTGCTGCACGATCAGCCCGGGCAGGGTGATCAGATTGCCGACGCCGAAGCCGAACAGCGCGCAGCCGGCATAGAGGCCGAAGATCGACGAGGTCGACAGCAGCACGGCCATGCCGGCGATCTGGATGGCGAGGACGGCGCTGCTGCAGCCGCGACGATCGACCCTGTCGACCACCATGCCGACGACGATGCGGCCGAGCAGGGCCGAAAGCGCCGTGAGACTCACCGCCCAGCCGGCGCCCTTGAGGCCCAGCGTGGGTTCGAGAAAGGCCGCCTGGTGGGCGATGAAGCTGATCTGGGCCAGCAGGCCGATGGAGAAAGCGCCCACCATGGTGAGATAGCGCGGCTCGCCCAGCAGCGCGCGGCGGGATCGGGGCGTGCTTGCACCGGCCGTGGCCGCGAGCACTTCGTCGCCGATATCGTGCTCGCCGGCACGCCTGGGGCGCAGCACGACCGCCGCCAGCGGCCCCAGCGTCAGCAGCATGGTGGCGATGGCCGCATAGCAGGCGCGGGCGAAGCCCCAGCTGTCGATCGCCCAGGCGAAAGCGGGGGCGAACAGGAGGCCGCCGCAGGTGGCGCCGCTCAGTGCCAGGCTTGCCGCCATGCCGCGCCGGCGGTCGAACCACTGCGCGACCAGCGTGTTGATCGATCCGCCGCCCATGGCGGCCCATCCCGGGAGCATGACCAGGGCGGCGAGATAGAGCTGCCATGGCTGCTGCAGGAAAGTCAGGGTGGCAACGCCCAGCGCCATCGCCGCGATTCCCGTCAGGACGACAACCCGTGCGCCGAGCCGGTGGATCGCATCGCCCACCTGCATCACCAGGAAGGCGCCAATCACATAATAGAAGGTGATCGCGGTCGAGATGGTCCCGGGCGACCAGCCATGGTCGTCATGCAGGGCTACCAGATATAGGCTGAGTCCATAGAAGCCGAACCCCCACCCATAGAGGGCGATGACGAAGGCGCAGAAAACGACCCACCAACCATGATACCGACGCGACATTGCCCGACCGTTCGTTTCTTCGTTTCCCCACGCATGGTTCCATAGCCGCCGCACGCGTGCTGGCCGTTTTCGGGCATCATTGCCAATGCTCAGACATGCGCCCATGCGGACACGAGGCCCTTGCCAGTGGGCCCGCCCGCGCCTATATCCCCGCCATCCTCATCGGGTTCGCGGGACGGACCAAATAAAAAAGAGTGGGCAGCGGCCCGCTCTTTTTGTTTATGGCCACCGCCGCGGGTCCAAACTTAGAGATTTCCGACCGCGTGACCGAACTGCTGCAGCGCATAGAAGAAGTCGTGACCCCGACCATCGTCGGCATGGGGTACGAGCTCGTGCGCCTTTCCATGAGCCGCGGCGGCACGCTGCAGGTCATGATCGAGCCGGCAGACGGCCGTCCGATGGACGTGGAGGATTGCGCCACGGTCTCGCGCGCCCTCTCGGCGGTGCTTGACGTCGAGGATCCGATCTCCGCTGCCTATACGCTGGAAGTGAGCTCGCCGGGCATCGACCGGCCGTTGACGCGCGAGAAGGACTACAGTCGCTGGGCTGGCCATCTTGCCCGCATGGAGACGGCGCAGCCGATCGACGGCCGGCGCCGCTTCAAGGGGATCCTTCTCGGCCTCGAGAACGGGACCGTGAAGCTCAGGCTCGACGACGGCAAGGAGGTGCACGTGCCGCTCGGCGTGGTGACCAGGGCCAAGCTCGAGCTGACCGACGCGCTGCTCGACGAACATCGCCAGGCCCAGGAGCGGGCCGGGCAATCGAATTGACGAAACGACACGAACGAAGACTTTAGGGAACGAGAGGAAAACCATCATGGCAACGACTGCCGATATTCCGCGCCTGGAGATGCTGCAGGTGGCCGACATGGTCGCCCGTGAGAAAGGCATCGAGCGCGAAGAGGTGCTCGAGGCGATGGAGCAGGCCATCCAGAAGGCCGGCCGCGCCAAGTACGGCCTCGAACACGACATCCGCGCCGAGATCGACCGCAAGACCGGCGAGATCAAGCTGCTGCGCTACATGCAGGTGGCCGATCCGATCGAGAACGAGAACGTACAGGTCGCGCTCGCCGAGGCGCAGCGGCGCAATCCCGAAGCGCAGGTGGGCGACTTCCTGACCGACGAGCTGCCGCCGATCGATTTCGGCCGCGTCGCTGCCCAGACCGCCAAGCAGGTCATCACGCAGCGCATGCGCGAGAGCGAGCGCAAGCGGCAGTACGAGGAGTTCAAGGACCGCGTCGGCGAGATCGTGTCGGGCGTGGTCAAGCGCGTCGACTACGGCAACGTGACCGTCGACCTGCAGCGTGCCGAAGGCGTGATCCGCCGCGACGAATCGATCCCGCGCGAAAGCCTGCGCGTCAACGACCGCGTCCGCGCCTACATCTTCGACGTGCGCGAGGAGCCGCGCGGCCCGCAGATCTTCCTGTCGCGCAGCCATCCGCAGTTCATGGCCAAGCTGTTCACGCAGGAAGTGCCGGAGATCTACGACGGCATCATCGAGATCAAGGCGGTGGCGCGCGATCCGGGCAGCCGGGCCAAGATCGCGGTGCTGAGCCACGACAGCTCGATCGATCCGATCGGCGCCTGCGTCGGCATGCGCGGCAGCCGCGTCCAGGCCGTCGTGCAGGAGCTGCAGGGCGAGAAGGTCGACATCATTCCGTGGTCGGCCGAGCCCGCCAACTTCATCGTCAACGCCCTGGCGCCCGCCGAGGTCAGCAAGGTGCTGATGGACGAGGAGAAGAACAAGGCCGAGGTCGTCGTGCCGGACGACCAGCTCAGCCTGGCGATCGGCCGCCGCGGCCAGAACGTGAAGCTCGCCTCCCAGCTCACCGGCTGGGAGATCGACATCATGACCGAAGCCGAGGAGAGCGAGCGCCGCCAGAAGGAGACGCGCGAGCGTACCGAGCTCTTCAAGCTGGCTCTTGATGTCGACGACGTCATTGCCCATCTCCTCGTTGCCGAAGGCTATGCCACGGTCGAGGATGTCGCCGACTCGGCCATCGAGGATCTGACGACCGTCGAGGGCTTCGACGAGGATATCGCCACCGAGCTGCAGCGACGCGCCCGCGAGTACATCGAGAAGCGAGATGCCGAACTGGCCGATCGTCTTGCGGAACTCGGCATGGACGAGGCCGTGCGCTCGATCGAGGGCCTGACGCTGCCGATGCTGGTCGCGCTGGGTGAGAAGGGCGTGAAGACGCTCGACGATCTCGGCGATCTCGCCTCGGACGAGCTGCGCGAGATCGTCGGCGAGAGCGCACTCGACGCCGATGCCGCCAACACGATCATCATGAAGGCCCGCGAACACTGGTTCCCGGCCGAAGAAACCGCCGCCGAGCCGGCGAAGGCCTGAACGGAGGACGAACCGCTTGACCCTGGCACTCGCCATGGCACGACCCGAGGAAACGACACCGTCCGCGCCCGCCGCGGCGACCGGGCCGTTGCGCACCTGCATCGTCACGGGAATGCAGATGCCGCCGGAGCGGATGATCCGCTTTGTCGTCGGGCCGGAGGGCGATGTGGTGCCCGATCTGGCGCGGCAGCTGCCGGGCCGCGGGCTGTGGGTCACGGCGGAGCGGGCGGCGGTCGAACAGGCGATCGCACGCCGGCTGTTTTCCAGGGCGGCACGGACGCCGGTGAAGGCCGCGCCGGAGCTCGCCGACCGGGTCGAGCGCCTGCTGCTCGTCCGCGTCCTGGAGGATCTGGGCCGGGCGCGCCGGGCCGGTCGGGCGGTTGCGGGCTTCGTGCGGGTCGAGCAGATGATCGGCCGGCATCAGGCGGGCCTGTTGATCGTGGCCGATGATGCCGACGGGGACGGCCTTGCCAAGCTCCAGGCCACCGGGCTGCCGCTCGAGCGCCTGGGCGACGCGGCGGCGCTGGGCGGCGTCTTCGGGCGCGACCGGACGGTGTACGCGGCGGTGGCGAACGACGACCGGTCGGGCCGGTTCATTCAAAGGATTGCGGGGGGTGCGGCGCGGTGGCGCCGCTATCGCCTGAACAGCGCCGGTTGACGGGCCGGAGCGGACCAAGGACAACACGCGACATGACGGAACAGAAAGAGACGAACAAGCCCAACAAGCCGCTCACCCTGTCGACGCCTGCGCGGGGTGGCGCAGCGGCAGGCAAGAGCGACGCGACGCAGGTCCGGCAGAAGTTCTCGCACGGCCGCACGCGCGCTGTGACGGTCGAGGTCAAGAAGCCAGTGAAGCGTCCGACGCCCGGCGCTGCGCCGGCTGCCGCCCCACCGGCTCCTCCGGCTCCGCCGCCGCCCGCGGCGAGCGCGCCTCCGCCCCCGGCAGCGCCCGCCGGCCGGACGCTGCGCGGCGGCGC
This sequence comes from Pseudomonadota bacterium, assembly GCA_018240685.1. Classification (GTDB taxonomy): domain Bacteria; phylum Pseudomonadota; class Alphaproteobacteria; order Reyranellales; family Reyranellaceae; genus Reyranella. Next base: position 14,502 of record JAFEFG010000036.1, read on the forward strand.
GCCGCAGCGCCCGGCGCCCTCGCGCGAGGGCGGGCGCGGCATCGTGCTGCGCACGCTGACGGAGGAAGAGAAGGAAGCGCGCACCCGCGCGCTGGTCGGCGCCAATCGCGATGCCGAGCTGGCGCGCAAGCGCGCCGCCGAGGAAGCCGCCCGCCGCGCCACCGAGGAGGCCGCCCGCCGCGCCGCCGAAGAGGAGCACAAGCGGCGCCTCGCCGAGGAAGAGGCGCGTCGCAAGGCCGAGGAGGAAGCCAAGCGCAAGGCCGACGCCCTGGTGCAGAAGCGCATGGAACAGGCAGCGACCGCGGCGGCCCAGGCGCCGGCTGCGCGCCCGGCCGAAGAGGTTCGGACCGCCGGGCCTGCCGTCGCGACGCCGACGCCGCCCATTCGCCGCCCGATGCCGGCTTCCGGCCGTGCCGGTGGCGCGGGCCAGACTGCTGGCGCTGGCGCTGGCGCCGGTGCCGGACCGGCCGGCGCCATTCGCCGCCCGCCGATGCGGCCCGCACCCGCTGCACCGAAGCGTCTTCCGCCGCCGCCGGGGGCTCGCCGCGAGGCGCCCAAGCGGCGCTCGGACAAGATCGACGTCGGTCGCGCCGTCGAGGGCGAGAACGATTTCCGCAGCCGGTCGGTGGCGCAGCAGCGCCGCCGCCTGGAGCGCGAACGTCGCCGCGAGCATGCCAGCGAACCGCAGCAGAAGGTCTATCGCGAGGTCACCATTCCCGAGACCATCACGGTCCAGGAACTCGCGGCGCGTATGTCCGAGCGCGGCGCTGACGTGATCAAGACCCTGATGCGCATGGGCGTGATGGCGACCATCAACCAGGTGATCGACGCCGACACCGCCGAGCTGGTGGTGACGGAAATGGGTCACCGGCCCAAGCGCGTGGCGGAAGGCGACGTCGAAATCGGCCTGGCCGATACGACCGATGCGGAAGGAACCCAGATTCCGCGGCCGCCGGTTGTCACCATCATGGGCCATGTCGATCACGGCAAGACCTCGCTGCTGGACGCCTTGCGGGCCACCGACGTGGCCGCGCACGAGGCGGGCGGCATCACCCAGCATATCGGCGCCTACCAGGTGACCTTGCCGTCGGCGCAGAAGATCACCTTCCTCGATACGCCGGGCCACGAGGCCTTCACCGCCATGCGCGCCCGCGGCGCCAAGGTGACGGATATCGTCGTGCTGGTCGTCGCCGGCGACGACGGCGTCATGCCGCAGACCAAGGAAGCGATCGCCCACGCCAAGGCGGCGGGCGTGCCGATCATCGTGGCCATCAACAAGATGGACAAGCCGGGCGCCGACGCCAGCCGTGTGCAGAACGAGCTGCTCCGCGAGGAGATTCAGGTCGAGCAGCTGGGCGGCGACGTGCAGTCGATCGAGGTCTCGGCGACCAAGAGGATGAACCTCGACAAGCTCGAGGAGGCGATCCTCCTGCAGGCCGAGGTGCTCGAGCTGAAGGCCAATCCCGACCGGCTGGCCGATGGCGTGGTGGTCGAGGCCAAGCTCGATCCCGGCCGTGGCTCGGTGGCAACCGTGCTGGTGCAGCGCGGCACCCTCAAGGTCGGCGACGTGCTGGTCGCGGGCGCCGTGTGGGGCCGTGTGCGCCGCCTGGTCGACGACCATGGCCAAGCTGTCGAGAGCGCGGGTCCGGCCTTCCCGGTCGAGATCCTGGGCCTCGCCGGCACGCCGCAGGCGGGCGACGAGTTCCATGTCGTCGACAGCGAAGCACGCGCCCGCGAAATCGCCGATTTCCGCGCCCGTCGCGACCGGCAGGCCGAGCTCGCCCGCAGCGCGGGCGGCCGCGGCACGCTGGAAGAGATGATGAAGGGCATCCGCGAAGGCACCGCCAAGGAGCTGCCGGTGCTCATCAAGGCGGACGTGCAGGGATCGGCCGAGGCGCTGGCCGGTGCCATCTCGCGGCTCAGCACCGACAAGGTCGCGGCACGCGTGGTCTATAGCGGCGTGGGCGGCATCAGCGAGGCCGACATCACGCTCGCCAAGGCTTCGGGAGCGCTGATCATCGGCTTCAACGTGCGTGCGAACCCGCAGGCCCGCGAGATCGCCAAGCGCGACAAGGTCGACATCCGCTACTACAGCATCATCTACAAGGTCACCGAGGACATTCAGTCCCTGATGGTCGGGTTGCTGGAGCCGACCTACAAGGAGACCTTCATCGGCAACGCGCAGATCCGCGAGGTCTTCCGCATCACCAAGGTCGGCAACGTCGCCGGCTGCATGGTCACGGAAGGCATGGTCAAGCGCGGTGCCAAGGTGCGCCTCCTGCGCGACAACGTGGTGATCCACGAGGGCACGCTGAAGACGCTGCGTCGCTTCAAGGACGAGGTCCGCGAGGTGCAGCACGGCTTCGAGTGCGGCATGGCGTTCGAGAACTACGACGACATCAAGGTCGGCGACATCATCGAGTGCTTCGACGTCGAGGAAGTCCGCCCGACGTTGTAGGATCGAGGCCCTTCCTTCGCGGCCCTGCGAAGGGAAAGCGTCGCCGCCGCGCGGCGACGGCGGGTTTGCGGGCTGCACGGAATGGTGCGGCTCGCGATTCCCCCGTCCGCGTCGCGGGTGCTTTCCCGGCGTCCGGCATCGCGCTCGGAAGGACAGAAGAGGAGGAACGCCATGTCCCGGCGTCGCTCATCCGAAAAAGACGGTCGCGGCCACAGCCAACGCCAGCTGCGCGTGGGCGAGGAGCTGCGCCACCTGCTGGCCGACCTGCTCGAGCGCGGCAACATGCGCGATCCCGAGCTGCGCGAGGCTTCCATCACCGTGACCGCGGTCGATGTCAGCCCCGATCTGCGCAACGCCACGGCGTTCGTGATGCCGCTGGGAGGGACGGACGAGCCCCGACTGCTAGCTGCCCTGCGGCGTGCGGCCCCCTGGTTCCGCGGCCGCGTGGGCGAACGTGCCGGGCTGCGCTACGCGCCCGAAATCCGTTTCGAGCTCGACCGCTCGTTCGACGAGGCCGACAAGATCGGCGCCCTGCTGCGCCGGCCCGACGTCGCCCGGGACATCGAAGAGGAGTGAATCATCAGGACGACGGGTCTCCTTGCCGTTGTCCGATGAGATCCGAGCCATGAGCCGCAGGAAGAAGGGCGAGAAGATCGACGGCTGGGTCGTGCTCGACAAGCCGCTCGGTATGACCTCGACGCAGGCGGTCGGCCGCGTGCGGCGGCTGTTCGGCGCCCAGAAGGCAGGCCATGGCGGCACGCTGGATCCCTTGGCGACCGGCGTACTGCCGATCGCTCTTGGCGAGGCGACCAAGACCGTGCCGTTCGTCATGGACGGCCGGAAGGAATACCGCTTCACGCTGCGTTTCGGCGAAGCTCGTTCGACGGAGGATGCCGAGGGCGAGGTGACGGCGACGAGCGCGGCAAGACCCACCGATGAGGAGATCCGTGCCGTCCTCGAGCGGTTCCGGGGCGAGATCGAGCAGATGCCGCCGGTCTTCTCCGCGCTCAAGATCGACGGCCAGCGTGCCTACGACCTCGCCCGGGCCGGCGAAACGGTCGAGCTCAAGCCGCGCAAGGTGACCATCGAGCGGCTGGAGCTGCTGGCCCGGCCGGATCCCGATCATGCAGATTTCGTGGTCGCCTGTGGCAAGGGCACCTATATCCGGTCGCTCGGCCGGGATCTGGCCGTTGCCCTCGGCACGGTCGGGCATCTGGCGGCGCTGCGTCGGACCGCCGCCGGACCGTTCCGGGAGGCGGCGGCCATTTCGCTTTCCAAACTGGAGGCCCTCGGGCATATTCCCGCGCTCTTCGGGGCCCTGGCCCCTGTCGCGACCGCGCTGGACGACATCCCGGCGCTGGCCATGACAGAGACCCAAGCGGACCGGTTGCGCCAAGGCCAGCCGGTGCTCTTGACCCGGGACGCACCGCCGTCCGGCGCGCTCCGTCGCGCCGAGGCCGGCAGCAAGCTGATCGCACTGGTCCGTTCGGACGGTGCGTCCATCCAGCCGGTGCGCGTGTTCAACCTTTAGATTCAGGAGTTGACCGATGTCGATTACGGCCGCGCGCAAGGCGGAGCTGATCAAGACGTATGCTCAGGGTGCAGACGATACCGGTTCGCCGGAAGTGCAAGTCGCGATCCTGAGCGAGCGCATCACCAACCTCACCGAGCACTTCAAGGGCCATGCGAAGGATCACCATTCGCGCCGTGGTCTGCTGAAGCTGGTGGGCCAGCGCCGCCGGCTGCTCGACTATCTCAAGGCCAAGGATCACAAGCGCTACGATTCGTTGATCGAGCGCCTGGGTCTGCGCCGTTGATCGTACGGCCCCGCCCTCGCGGCGGGGCCTTTTCGCGTCGCGTCATCCGGTCCCCGTGAGTTCGGCCGACTGACGTGACTTCGTGGTAACCGGGAAGGCAGGGGCGAGAGCAAAGGCCTGGCCCGGTCCTGCCGGCGCAAGGGCGCCGGTGGGCGGCCGTCGCCAAACGGGGGCGAGCGGCCGTGCAGGAAAGGATGATGATATGACCGATATGTTCAAGGTATTCCGAAAAGAGGTCGAGTGGGCCGGCCGCAAGCTGGTGCTCGAGACCGGCAAGATCGCGCGCCAGGCCGACGGCGCCGTGCTGGCCACCTACGGGGGCACCACTGTCCTGGCCACCGTCGTGTACGAGAAGAAGCCGAAGCCCGGCCTCGATTTCTTCCCGCTCACCGTCAACTACCAGGAGAAGGCGTTCGCGGCCGGCAAGATCCCGGGCGGCTTCTTCAAGCGCGAGGGCAGGCCGTCCGAGAAGGAGACGCTGACGTCGCGCCTGATCGACCGCCCGATCCGTCCGCTGTTCCACGAGAGCTACAGGAACGAGACGCTGGTCGTCGTCACGGTGCTGGCGCACGACATGGAGAACGATCCCGACATCGTCTCGATGGTGGCGACCTCGGCCGCGCTCACGATCTCGGGATGCCCCTTCATGGGCCCGATCGGCGCTGCGCGCGTGGGCCATATCGACGGCCAGTTCGTGATCAACCCGACCCTCGAGCAGGTCGAGAAGAGCACGCTCGACCTCGTCGTCGCCGGCACCACCGCAGGCGTGCTGATGGTCGAGTCCGAGGCCAAGGAACTGCCCGAGGACGTGATGCTCACGGCCGTGATGGAAGGACATCGGTCCTTCCAGCCGGTGATCGAGGCCATCATTTCGCTCGCCGAGCACGCGGCCAAGGATCCGCTGCCACTGGCGGAGCCGCCGGCTGCGGCCAAGCCGGTCGCCGAGAAGCTGAAGGCCGAGATGAGCGGCAAGCTCACCGCGGCCTACACCGAGACGGTGAAGCTTGCGCGCCAGCAGAAGATCGCTGCCGTCAAGGACGAGGCGCAGAAGCTGTTCGAGGGCGATGACGCGGCGCTGGCCGTCTTCGGCGACGCCTTCGGCAACCTCGAGGCCGAGGTGGTGCGCGGCGCCATCCTCGACACCGGCAAGCGCATCGACGGTCGCGACACCAAGACCGTGCGGCCGATCGTGGCCGAGGTCGGCATCCTGCCGCGCGCCCACGGCTCCGCGCTCTTCACGCGCGGCGAGACCCAGGCGCTGGTCGTGGCCACGCTCGGCACCGGCCAGGACGAGCAGGTGATCGACGCGCTCGAGGGCGAGTACCGCGAGCACTTCATGATGCACTACAACATGCCGCCCTACGCGGTGGGCGAGGTGCGCCGCATGGGCTCGCCCGGCCGCCGCGAGATCGGTCACGGCAAGCTCGCCTGGCGTGCGCTGCACCCGATGCTGCCGTCCAAGGAGAAGTTCCCCTACACGATCCGCATCGTGTCGGAGATCACCGAGAGCAACGGCTCCTCGTCGATGGCGTCGGTCTGCGGCGGCTCGCTGTCGCTGATGGACGCGGGCGTGCCGCTCGAGCGTCCGGTGGCTGGCATCGCCATGGGCCTGATCAAGGAAGGCGATCGCTTCGCCGTCCTGTCGGACATCCTGGGTGACGAGGATCACCTCGGCGACATGGACTTCAAGGTGGCGGGCACCGAGCACGGCATCACCTCACTGCAGATGGACCTCAAGATCACCTCGATCAACGAGGAGATCATGCGGGTGGCGCTGGACCAGGCGAAGGACGGCCGCATCCACATTCTGGGCGAGATGGCCAAGGGCCTCGGCGGCGCGCGCGATGCGGTGAGCCAGAACGCGCCGCGCATCACCCAGTTCACGATCCCCAAGGACAAGATCCGCGAAGTGATCGGCACCGGCGGCAAGGTGATTCGCGAGATCACCGAGACCACCGGCACCAAGATCGACATCGAGGACGACGGCACCATCAAGGTCGCGGCGGTCGACGCCAAGGCCGGCCAGGCGGCCATCGACTGGATCAAGGGCATCGTGGCCGAACCCGAAGTGGGCGTGATCTACAACGGCAAGGTCGTGAAGGTGGTCGAGTTCGGCGCCTTCGTGAACTTCCTCGGTGCCCGCGACGGCCTCGTGCACATCTCCGAGCTCGCGCCGCGGCGCGTGGCGAAGGTGACCGATGTCGTCAAGGAAGGCGATCAGGTGAAGGTCAAAGTCCTGGGCGTCGACGATCGCGGCAAGGTGCGCCTCAGCATGAAGGCCGTCGACCAGGAGACCGGCGAGGACATCTCCAACAAGCCGAAGGAAGAGCAGCCGGCGCCGGTGGCGGGCGAGTAGTTCGCGGAAGCTCAGGCATCGAAACGAAGACGGCGGCCCTTGTGGCCGCCGTTTTTCTTTGCCGGGCGGCTACCGTGACAGACAGCCATCGGTATCCGCCCGCGCACTCCCGGCGCGCTACCCGTTGCCGGTGTCGTCGCCGTTCTGACCGACAGCGCCGGCCGGCGGCATGCCCATCGCGTGGTAACCGCCGTCGACATAGTGGACGGTGCCGGTCACGCCGGCGCTGAGGTCGGAGAGGTAGTAAAGCGCCGCGCCGCCGATGTCGCTGAGCTCCATGTTGCGGCGAAGCGGCGAGGCTTCGCGCGACAGGCGGTAGACGTAGCGGCTGCTGCCGATCACGGCGCCGGCCAGCGTGCGCATCGGACCGGCGGAGATCGCATTCACGCGCACGCCTTGCGGGCCGAGGTCGGCCGCGAGGTAGCGCACGCTCGCCTCGAGTGCGGCCTTGGCCACGCCCATGACGTTGTACGAGGGCATCACCCGGGCCGCGCCTTCGTAGGTGAGGGTGATCAGGCTGCCGCCATCGGCCATGAGCGGCAGGGCGCGCCGTGCGATCTCGGTGAAGGAATAGCAGGAGATGGTGAGGCTGCGCTGGAAGTTCGCCTTGGTCGTGTCGACGTAGCGGCCCTTCAGCTCCTCCTTGTCGGAGAAGGCGATGGCGTGGACGACGAAGTCGAGCCGGCCCCATTCCTCCGCCAGCCGGGCGAACAGCGTGTCGAGGCTCTCTTCGCTCTCGACGTCGGCTTCCTGCACGATCCTTGCGCCGAGCTTCTCCACCATCGGCAGCACGCGCTTGCCGAACGCGGCACCCTGATAGGTGAAGGCCATCTCTGCGCCCGCCGCATGCAGGGCCTGGGCGATGCCCCAGGCAATCGAGCGCTCGTTGGCGACGCCCATGACCAGGCCGCGCTTGCCCGCCATCAGCTTCGGCACGGCAGGCAGTTCGGCCGCCTCGGAGAGGGTGAGGCCGGAAGAGGGAGTCGCGGAAACGCTGCCGCCTGATGCATCCGGAGCGGCGGAGAGGGTACGGTTGACTGGCATCATCCCTCTCAGTGTTCGTAGCGCGAGAAGACAAGGCAGGCGTTGGTGCCGCCGAAACCGAAGCTGTTCGACATCACTGTCTGCAGTCCCGCATTGTCGATACGCTGCCGCGCGATCGGATATCCCTCGGCGCCGGGATCCAGGTTGTCGATGTTCGCCGATGCGGCGACGAAATCGTCCTTCAGCATCAGCAGGGAATAGATGGCCTCGTGCGCGCCGGTGGCGCCCTGGCTGTGCCCGGTCAGCGACTTGGTCGAGCTGACGGTCGGCAGCTTCTCGTCGAACACGGCGCGGATCGCGTCGAGCTCGGTGATATCGCCGACCGGCGTCGAGGTGCCGTGGGTATTGATGTAGTCGACAGGCGCATTGCGCCGCGCCACGCCTGGGAAGCCGCCGACGGCAAGCCTCATGCAGCGCACGGCACCCTCGCCCGAGGGGGCTACCATGTCGGCGCCGTCGGAGGTGGCGCCATAGCCGATCACCTCGGCATAGATCTTGGCGCCGCGCGCCTTGGCGACCTCGAGATCCTCCAGGACCACGATGCCGCCGCCGCCGGAGATGACGAAGCCGTCGCGGTCCTTGTCGTAGGCACGGCTGGCGCGATGCGGCTGGTCGTTGAACCGGGACGACATGGCACCCATGGCGTCGAACAGGACCGACAGCGTCCAGTCGAGCTCTTCGCCGCCGCCCGCGAACATGCGATCGGTCTTGCCGAGCTGGATGCTCTCGACGGCATTGCCGATGCAATGGGCCGAGGTCGAGCAGGCCGAGCTGATCGAATAGGAGAGGCCCTTGATCCTGTAGGCCGTGGCGAGGTTGGCCGAGACGGTGCTGCACATCGCGCGCGGCACCATGAACGGACCCACCTTCTTCGGCCCCTTCTCCTTGGCGATGATGGCCGACTGGACGAGAGCGCCGGTCGTCGGGCCGCCGGAGCCGGCGACCAGGCCAGTGCGGTCGTTCGAAACTTCGGACTCGCTGAGGCCGGCGTCGGCAATCGCTTCCTTCATCGCCAGATAGGCGTAGGCCGCGCCGTCGCCCATGAAACGGCGCAGGCGGCGATCGACCATCTCATCGACGTTGATCTTCAGCGTTCCGGCCACCTGGCTGCGGAAGCCGAGCTCCTGATATTTGGGCACGAATTCGATGCCGGACTTGCCGTCCTTCAACGATTGCGTGACCTCGGCGGCGTTGTTGCCGATCGAGGAGACGACGCCCAGCCCGGTGACGACGACGCGCCGCATGTCAGCCCGCCGCCGCGGGCACAGCCGCGTCCTGGAACAGGCCGACCTTGAGGCCGCTCACTTCGTAGGCAGGCCTGCCATCGGCGTAGACGACGCCATCAGCGATGCCCATCACGAGCTTGCGCAGGATGACGCGCTTGAGATGCACATGGTAGGTCAGCTTGCGCACCGTGGGCACGATCATGTCGGTGAGCTTGACCTCGCCGACGCCCAGCGCGCGGCCACGGCCGGGCGCCTTCATCCAGCCAAGGAAGAAGCCGAGAAGTTGCCACAGGCCGTCGAGACCGAGGCAGCCGGGCATCACCGGATCGCCCTTGAAATGGCAGGCGAAGAACCAGAGGTCGGGCTTCACGTCGAACTCGGCCACGATCTCTCCCTTGCCGTACCGGCCGCCCTTGTCGTCGATCTTCACGATCCGGTCGATCATCAGCATCGGCGGCAGCGGCAGCTGCGCGTTTCCGGGTCCGAACAAGTGGCCCTTGGCGCACTCGATCAGGTCCTCGAAGGTATAACTATGTTTCTTCTCGCTCACCATTCACCCGTCCCGCCGGTGCCCCACGCTGGAGCGGCGGCAGAATACGAACGGCGGCCCGCCTGCGCAAACCGCCACCGGGCCCGTTTAGGCCTTTTCCTGACGCCTTCCAATCTCTACATATGGCGGTAACCATGTCCGGCACCAGTCCAGATTTCGCCTCGCTGCTCCGTGGGGCTGGTCTCAGGCCCACCCGCCAGCGGGTGGCGCTGGCGCGCGTGCTGTTCGGCTCGGGGCACCGCCATGTCACGGCGGAAAGCCTGCATGCCGAGGTCAAGGCGACCCGGATCCCGGTGGCTCTGGCGACGGTCTACAATGCATTGAATCAGTTCCGCGATGCCGGCCTGTTGCGTGAGGTCGTGGTGGCGCCGGGCCGGTCCTATTTCGACACCAACACCAGCCATCACCATCATTTCTTCATCGAGACGGACGGCGAACTGCACGATTTCCCGTCCGACAAGGTGACCATCGCCGGCCTTCCGGCCCCGCCGAAAGGGACCCGCCTGTCGCGGGTGGATGTCGTCGTCCGCGTCCGCCGCTGAGCGGACTGCTTTCGGTTTGTTGCGTGAGAATCGTTTTCACTTTTAGAATTATTCTAAATTACTTGACGCCGTAACACACGGCTCGCAAAATCCGCCCCTCTTTCGGAGGAGAGGACAATGGCGAATCTCAAAGGATCCAAGACTGAAGACAATCTGAAAGCGGCATTCGCCGGCGAGAGCCAGGCCAACCGTCGTTATCTCTACTTCGCCCAGAAGGCCGACGTGGAAGGCTACAACGACGTTGCCACCGTTTTCCGCTCGACGGCCGAGGGTGAGACCGGCCACGCTCATGGCCATCTCGAGTTCCTCGAGGTGAGCGGTGATCCGGCGACCGGCCTGCCGATCGGCGAGACCTCGGCCAACCTCAAGGCCGCGATCGCGGGCGAGACGCACGAATACACCGACATGTATCCGGGCATGGCTCGCACGGCGCGCGAGGAAGGCTTCAACGAGATCGCCGACTGGTTCGAGACCTTGGCGAAGGCCGAGAAGAGCCACGCCGGGCGTTTCCAGAAGGCCCTCGACACGCTGGGCTGAGTTCACGCCGGACATTGAAAGGGGACCCACGCTGGTCCCCTTTTTTCTCCCATCCGATCCCGAACGGAAGCGACGACCATGCGCGAAGGCAGCCTCGAGGCCCCCGTCCGCCATCCGCTCGGCTGGCAGGATCCCTGGTTCTGGGATGAAGCCGCGCTGGAGAAGGAGCTGGAGCGGGTCTTCGACATCTGTCACGGCTGCCGGCGCTGCTTCAATCTCTGCGATTCCTTTCCGCGCCTGTTCGACATGATCGACAATGGGCCGACGGGCGAGCTCGACGGCGTCGACAAGGCCGACTACGCCAAGGTCGAGCAGGCCTGCACGCTGTGCGACATGTGCTTCATGACGAAGTGCCCCTATGTCCCGCCGCACGCCTGGGCGCTCGACTTTCCGCACCTGATGCTGCGCCACCGCGCGGTGCAGGCGAAGAAGAAGGGCATCGATTTCGTCGAGGCCCAGCTCGCCGACACCGACCGCGCCGGCCGCCTCGGCACCTTCGTCGCCGGCCTGATGAACTGGGCCACCGACGAGCACAACAAGCCGGCGCGTCGCGCCATGGAGCGCTTCACCGGCATCCATCACGGCGCGCGCCTGCCCAGGCAGGCCGGCGAGACCTTCGAGCAGCGGGCGCGTCGCGAAGGTGTCGAGCTCAACGAGCAGGCACCGGCCTTCGGCAAGCGCAAGGCCGTGCTCTACGCCACCTGCTTCGTGAACTTCCATTCCACCGACATCGGCGCCGCCGCGCGGGCCGTGCTGGCCAAGAACGGCGTGGCGACCGAGGTTCTGCACCCGGCCTGCTGCGGCATGCCCAAGCTGGAGCTGGGCGATCTCGAGGCGGTGGCTGCCGCGGCGCGCAAGGTCTCCGCCGAGCTGCTGCCGTGGGTCGAGAAGGGCTACGACATCGTCGCTCTGACGCCGTCCTGCGCCTTGATGCTGAAGTTCGAATGGCCGCTGATCTGCCCCAAGGATCCGGCCGTCGACCGGCTGGCACAGGCGACGTTCGACCTGTCCGAGTATGTCGTCGACATCGCCAAGAAGCATGGCCTGGCCGAGGGCCTGCAGCCGATCGAGGGCGGCGTCAGCATGCACCTGGCCTGCCACGCGCGCGCCCAGAACATGGGCCCGAAGGGGGCGGAGATGCTGCGCCTCATCCCCAAGACGCGCGTCGCGGTGATCGAGCGCTGCAGCGGCCATGGCGGCATCTGGGGCGCCCGCACGGAGAACTTCGACATTGCCGTGAAGGTCGGCAAGCCGGCAGCCCAGGCGGCGCTCAAGAACGGCACCAGCCACGTCGCCTCCGAATGCCCGCTTGCCGGCGAGCATCTGATGCAGGTGATGGAGATGACGGCGGACGGGGACAAGCCCAAGCCGTTCCGCGCCGAGCATCCGATCGAGATCCTGGCCCGCGCCTACGGTTTGACGGAGGCCGAGCAATGACCCCGCGCAGGATCGACGCCGCGGCGATCATCCCGCTGGCCGAATATGTCGGGCAGCGCGCCGAGCGCCGCCGCCGCATCGCCGAGATCAAGAAGAGCCGGCGTCTCGAAGTGGGGCCGTTCGCGACCTTCTACTTCGAGTCCTACGACACGATGCTGCACCAGGTGCACGAGATGCTGTTCATCGAGAAGGGCGGCGACGCCCAGCTTGCCGATGAGCTCGCGGCCTACAATCCGCTGATCCCGCAGGGGGCGGAGCTGGTGGCGACGGTGATGTTCGAGATCGACGATCCGCTGCGCCGTGCCCGTGTGCTGGCGACGCTGGGCGGTGTCGAGCAGAAGGCCTTCATCCGTGTCGGTGGCGAGACGATCCGCGGCGTTCCCGAGGCCGACCAGGAGCGCTCGCGCGAGGACGGCAAGGCCTCGGCGGTCCAGTTCATCCGCTTCCCCTTCACGGCCGCGCAGATCGAGGCCTTCAGGAACGGCAAGGACGACGTCGTGGTCGGCTTCGATCATCCGAACTACGGCCATATGGCGGTGATGCCCGCAGCCGTGCGCAAGGCCCTGTCCGGCGACTTCGCCTGACCGCTCCTCAGTGTCGGTAGACTGACGACAGCGGCAGGATGAAGGCCTGCTGCGTGCCGGGAATGCCCTCGGGGAAGGGCGCGTAGGGAGCTGCCGCGCGGACGGCGTCGAGGACGCCCTTGTCGAGATTCACGATGCCGCTCGAGCGCGAAATGCTGGCATCGAGCAGGCGCCCGTCGCGCGCGATCACCAGCCGGAGCACCACCACGCCCTGCTCGTTGGCCTGCTTCGAGTAGTAGCGGTATTGCGAGATCTTGGCCGCGACCTGCCAGAGATACTGGTTGACGATCTGGGCCTGATTGTAGCTGTCGGCCGGATTGACGAACGTCGTCTGGGGCGCCTTGGACGACGGCTCGCTCGGCGCTCTCCGGGGCGCCGGGTTCGTGAGCGGCGACGGACGCAGAGCCTGCTGGGGGGCCGGCGCCTGATGGGGTGCGGGCGGATGCGACGCCGGAGGCGGCGCGGCGTGGGCCTGCGGGTGCGGCGGCGCAGGCGGCGGCGCCTTCGGGAAGTCCTGCGAGGTCAGGGGCGGCGGCGGCGCCTCGAGCGGCGGCAGGGCGCGCTCGAGCGGCGGCGTGGCGGGCGGCTCGGCTTCCTTCGGCGCCAGCGCCTGCTGCTGCTGCTTGGGCTCCGGCTCGGGCTTCGCTTCCGGCCGGCTCGGCTCGGGCTTGGCCGCTTCGGATTTGGCCTCCTCGGGCTGGGCGGGTTCAGGTTTGGCAGGTTCCGGCTTGGCAGGCTCGGGCTTGGCCGCCTCGGACTGAGGCGGCTCGGGCGGGCGGGCCTCTTCCTTTTCCTTGGCGGCCGATTGCTTGTTCGTCTCGCCGGTCTTGGAACTGGGCGGGGGCAGGCCCAGCGGCGTCGGCGGGCTCTTGGGCGTCGGCGCTGGCTTGGCCGCCTGGGGCGCGGGGGCAGGTGCAGGCGCCGGCTTGGCTTCGGGCAGCGCTGGCGGTTGGGGTTGCGGCTGCGGCTTGGGTGGGGGTGGCGCCGGCGGCTGCTCGATCGTGACGTCGATCGCGTCTTCTGTCGGATCCTGGATGGGATTGAGCTGCGGCAGCCACCACAGGGCAAGCGCCATCAACACATGCAGCAGCGCCGCCAGCGCCATCGCTGTCGGTGACATGCGATCGAAGCGGCTGTAGGTGGCGCTGATGTCGTGGGTTGTCACGGTGACCCGTTTCTAGGCGGGCGGTCGGCCTCCCGCCACCGTGTTCCCGTCAGTTGATGGGCTCGGATTTGTAGACGCCCCAGAGATCGCTGCGCTCGAGCCAGCCGCTCACGCCGGACACTTTGACGCGGCACCACTCGCCGGAACAGGAGCGGATCTCGCCCATCACCTCGGGTTCGAGCTTGGCCACCACGTCGGCGGAGCGCGCGGGCGTGCGATGCAGGTTGGCCACCTTCGAGGGCACGATGAAGCTGCGCTTGCCGGTCAGCAGGCTCTGGTGGACCCAGCCGCTGGCCCCCTGCCAATCGCGGATTTTGCGCCAGTTTTCGTACTCGGCCACGATCTCGACCGGCATGCCCTTGCGCTTGAAGACCCAGTCGACCGGGTAGCGCGTGCCGGGGCCGGTGCGGACGTTGACCTCGTCGGAGCGCAACGAGGCGAAGCGCGGGATCGGCAGCCCCGATCCGCGTCGGACGGGCGATGTGCTGGTGTCGGCCGCATGGGCGCCGGAGCCCTGTCCCATCCTCAGCAGGGGATGCAGGGCGCCGTAAGCCAGGGTCGCAATCACGACACAAACCGCCGCGCGCAGGACCAACGGAGGGACAGACATCGTCGCTTTTATACACCAAGTCTCCGAGTCAGACGACAAGTACCTGAAAATGCCCGCCTTTCTCGTTCTCGTCTGGAGAGGCGCCAAAGCTGGACAAGGGACGAGAGGAATTGCTAATCGGGGCAGGCATGCCGCCAAGCTCCCCGAAAAAGCCGCTGGTGATCGTCACCCGCAAGCTGCCCGATCCCATCGAGACGAGGCTGATGGAGCTGTTCGAGACGCGGCTCAACATCGACGACAAGCCGATGGCCGCCGCGGAGCTGGTTGAAGCGGTGAAGACGGCCGACGTCCTGGTTCCGACCGTCACCGACCGGATCGACAGCCGGGTCCTTTCGCAGTCCGGACCGCAGCTCAAACTCATCGCCTCGTTTGGCACCGGCGTCGACCACATCGACCTCGATACCGCCCGTCAGCGCGGCATCACCGTCACCAACACGCCGGGCGTGCTCACCGAGGACACGGCCGACATGTCGATGGCCCTGGTGCTGGCCACGGCCCGGCGCATGGGCGCCGGCGAGCGGCTGGTGCGGGCCGGCAAGTGGACGGGCTGGGGCCCCACCTCGATGCTGGGCAGCCGGCTCACGGGCAAGCGCATGGGCATCGTCGGCATGGGCCGCATCGGCCAGGCGCTGGCGCACCGCGCGCGCGGCTTCGGGCTCGCCATCCACTATCACAACCGCAAGCGTGTCCATGCCGACATCGAGCGCGAGCTCGAGGCGACCTACTGGGAGAGCCTCGACCAGATGCTGGCGCGCATGGACATCGTGTCGGTCAACTGTCCGCACACGCCGGCGACCTATCACCTGCTCTCGGCGCGCCGGCTGAAGCTCATGAAGCCGTCGGCCTTCCTCGTGAACACCGCGCGTGGCGAGGTGATCGACGAAAACGCGCTGGTACGCATGCTGCGCGCGAGCGAACTCGCCGGTGCGGGCCTCGATGTCTACGAGCATGAGCCGCAGATCAACCCGAAGCTGCTCGAGCTCGACAACGTCGTGCTGCTGCCGCACATGGGCTCGGCCACGCTCGAGGGCCGCGTCGAGATGGGCGAGAAGGTGCTGATCAACATCAAGACCTTCGTCGACGGCCACAAGCCGCCCGATCGCGTCCTGGCGACGATGTTCTGAAGCGGGCTGCGGCCCTCAGTCGTTGATGTCGCCCTTCACCGCCTGGCGCGCGGCATGGGGTTCGTCGACGTCGAAGGCGTCGCGCGTGGCGCGGCCGACCTGGGCGCCGATCAGGATCGTGAGCGCGGTCCAGTACATCCACACCATGATCGCGGCGAAGCCCGCGGTGGCGCCGAAGGCCGAGGTGAGCTGCGTCACCTCGAAGTAGTAGACCAGCGCCCGGTTGCCGGCGAGGAACAGCACGGCGTTGACGGCGCCGCTGATCAGCGCGAAGCGCCACGGCACGCCGCCCGTGGGCAGCCACTTGTAGATCAGGGTGAAGAAGACGGCGAGGATGCCGTAGTGGGTGAGGCCCGAGATGGCCGGCCCGATCCACTGGCCGAGAACGGGGAAGGCCTCCAGCACCCCGGCATAGGCCGACAGCAGGACGCTGAGCAGGATGACGGCGATCAGCAGCACGCCCAGCACCACCATCATCAGCACGGCCAGCAGGCGCGATTTCAGCGTCGCCAGCACGATGTGGATGTGCCTCGGGCTGGTGCCGCGCCAGATGACGTCGAAGGCGTCGTCCAGCTCCACGAACACGCGGCTGCCCGTGTAGAGCAGCACCACCACACCGACGATCGCGGCCACGCCGCGACCGCGGAACAGGTCTTCCGAGGCGAAGCGCTGGATGCCCTTCAGGTGCTCGGGCGCCACGACAGTGCCCAGCGCATCGAAGATCGTCTTCTGCGCCATCATCTTGCCGACGAAGGGCTCGGCGATGGCGATCGTGAAGATCATGATCGGGCCGAGCGCGAACATCGTGTAGAAGGCCATCGCCGCGGCCGAGGTCGACAGCCGGTTGGTGAAGAAGCCGGTGAAGGAGTCGACCGCGACCTTCCAGAGCCTGGCGGGCAGGGCGCCGTTCATGCGCTCGGGACGGCCGGCTCGAAAGGCCCGCCGGCACATGCGAAAAAGACGGTCATTAGGCGGGCCCCTGCTCTCGATTCCGACGCATTCTATGGCCATATTGGCGAGGGCAAAAGCAAGGGAGCGTGCCATGTGGCAGATCCTGCGGAAGAAAGCCGAGATGCCGGATCCGGCACAGGCCCTGCCGGGCCGGGACCGTCCGGTCTTCGCGGTGCCGACCGAGCATTTCGTCAATCACAACCGCATCCAGCCGCCATTCCCCGCCGGCCTCGAGCAGGCCCTGTTCGGGCTCGGCTGCTTCTGGGGGGCCGAGCGCAAGTTCTGGCAGGCGCCGGGCGTCTATGCGACCGCCGTCGGCTATGCCGGCGGCTATACGCCGAACCCAACCTACGAGGAGGTCTGCTCGGGCTACACCGGCCACAACGAGGTGGTGATGGTGTGGTACGACCCGAAGAAGACCTCCTACGAGGCGCTGCTGAAGGTGTTCTGGGAGAACCACGACCCGACCCAGGGCATGCGCCAGGGCAACGACGTCGGCACGCAGTACCGGTCCGGCATCTACGCTTTCTCGGCCGAGCAGAAGCAGAAGGCCGAGGCCTCGCGGGCGCTGTTCCAGAAGGCGCTGGCGAAGAATGGCATCGGCGCCATCACGACCGAGATCCTCGACGCGCCGGCCTTCTACTACGCCGAGGACTATCACCAGCAGTATCTGGCCAAGAACCCCAACGGCTATTGCGGCCTGGGCGGCACCGGCGTGAGCTGCCCGATCGGGCTCGGCGTCGCGGCCGAATAGCGGTCAGCCGGCGTCGATCACGCGATCGCTTCCTGGAGTGCCGCGACGAAGCGGTCGAGTTCCGCCTCGGTGTTGTAGAGATGCACCGAGGCCCGCATCACGTTCACGAGGCCGCGGCCCCGGAGATCGAGCCGTGAGGAGAACTGCGTCGATACCGAGACGTTGATCTTCTGCGCCCTGAGCGCCGCCTTGAGGTCGAGGTGATCCTTCCCGGCGACGGCGAAGGTGACGATTGCGCCCTGCACCGCGCCGAGATCGGTCAGGGTGACGCCCTTTACCGTCTGCAGTCGCGCTCGCAGCCCGTCGGCCAGCGGCTTGAGCCGCGCCCAGACCGCGTCCATGCCCAGTTCGTTGGCCTGGTCGGCGGCGGCCTTGAGTCCCAGCACGCCGGCAAAGTAGCGCTCCCAGTTCTCGAAGCGCAGCGCATTGTCGAAGGTCCTGTATTCGCGGTCGCCGGTCCATTTGGCGGCGTGGTTGTCGAGGAAGACGGGCTCGATGCCAGCCGTCGTCTTCTGGCGGGCATAGAGGAAGCCCGTGCCGCGCGGCCCGCGCAGGTACTTGCGGCCGGTGGCCGAGAGGAAGTCGCAGCCGATCTTCGCCACGTCGACCGGCAGCTGCCCGACCGACTGGCAGGCGTCGAGCAGGTAGAGCACGCCCGCCGCGTTGGCGATCCGGCCCACCGCCTCGGCCGGCTGGACCAGCCCGCCCTGGGTCGGGATGTGCGAGATCGAGATCAGCCTGGTGCGCTTGTCGATGGCGCGTTCGAGCGCGCCGAGATCGATCTGGCCATGGTTGTCGTCCGGCACGACGACCAGCTCGGCGCCGGTCCGCTTCGCCACCTGCAGGTAGGAGATGAAGTTGGAGGAATATTCGCTGACACAGGTCAGGATGCGGTCGCCGGGCTTGAAATCGAGCGAGTAGAAGGCGAGGTCCCAGGCGCGCGTGGCGTTCTCGACGAAGGCGATCTCGCCCGGGTCGGCGCCGATCAGCCGCGCCACCGACGGATAGAAGCCGTCGAGCTCCTCGCGCCTGAGGTCGGCCGCCTCGTAGCCGCCGATCTCGGCCTCGAGCTGCAGATGGCCGATGGTGGCGTCGAGGGTACGCTGGCTGGGCAGCGACGAACCGGCGGCGTTGAGATGCAGGACATGGGCGCAGCCGGGCGTTTCGGCGCGCAGGCGGTCAAGGTCGAGGCTCACGGGAGGCTTCCACTTCGGGCTGGTGGATCGACGGCGGTCGGCTGTCCGCCGGCCCTTACCTAGAGCCCTCGCCGGGCGCGGGCAACCGGCCACGGCGCCACGGCGGTGTCAGACCGTGGGAGCCGCCGTTTCGTAGCCGAATTCGCTGTCGAGCGCGGCGATCTCCTTGCGGAAGGCCATCCGGAGCGCGCTCTTGTCGCTCTCGTCCAGCCACGATCCCTCGACCGAATTGAGCGCGAACTTGCGCGCCATGTCCGGCCCCCAGCCGATCGACTCGAACAGCGTCGTGAAGCCATGGCCGAGATTGGTCTCGAACATGGCTGCATCGTCGGTGTTGATGGTGACGTTCAGCCCGGCCTCGACCATGCGCCGGATGCGCTGCGGCCGGAACGGGCGGTTATGGACCAGGCTGGTCCAGGCGCAGGGCGTGAAATAGAGGCCGTCCTTGCGTGCCTCGGCTATCACGAAATCCGACGCCAGCATGTTGTAGCCGTGATCGATGCGGTCGCATTTCAGCACGTCGCGGCAGATCAGGTAGTTCGTGGGCGGCGCTTCGACGAGCGTCTGGTTGTCCTCGCAGCAATGCGCGGTGCGATGCAGGCCCGCCTTGCGGGCCAGCGCATAGGCCTCGGCGAAGAGGGCCGGGGGGCCGGCGCGCTCGGCGCCGTCGAGGCCGATGCCGACGACGGGATCGCGGCGATGCGCGATCGCCGTCTCGACGATCTCGACCGCCTGCGCCGGCGTGTTGATCGAGCGGTCGATGCAGCAGATCAGCAGGCTCGAGACGCCGAACTTCTTCCGCGCCGCCTCCATGCCCTCGATCATGCCGTCGACCATCGACGGATAGTCGATGCCGTTGGGATAGAAGTAGTCGGGATTGAAGAAGTACTCGACGTGCCTGAGGTTGCCGTCGCGCACGGCGTCCTCGATGTATTCGTAGGCGGCGCGGGCGAAGTCGCCCGGCGTGCGCAGCACCTGCGCGGTCAGCCGCAGTACGTCGAGGAAGCCGTAGAAATCCGGCCACCGGTAGAGCTGCTCGGCCGGCCGCGGCAGGGCGAGGCCGGCGCGCGCCGCCAGTTCGGCCACCGTGGTGGCGCGCAGCGTGCCGGCGATATGGCAGTGCAGCTCGGCCTTGGGGATGCGGCGCAGGTAGTCGTCGGCTACGGCCTTGGCCATCGCGACCTCACGGCTTCTCGATGTTGTAGAGCAGCATCACGGGCGACTTCAGGACGCCCTTGAGGTCGTTGCGCCAGGCCGACGGCGTCGTGAACTGCGACAGCGGCAGATAGAGGACCTGCTCGTAGGCGCGGACCTGGATCTCCGTGGCCAGCCGCTTGCGCGTCGCCTCGTCGGGCGCGGTCGCGAACTGCAGGCGCAGCTCCTCGATCTTCGGGTCGGTCGGCCAGCCCCAGGCCGAGGCCGGCGCGCCCCTGGCCACCAGGAACGGGTTGCTGAGCGGATTGCCCTGGTCGACCACCGTGTTGGTCGTATGGGCGAGATTCCAGCCGCCCTCCGCGACCGGCTTGGTGTTGAGCCGCCGTGTCGCGAAGGTCTGGAAGTCCATCGCCTGCATCTCGACCTTGAAGCCGAGATCGACCAGCAGCTGGCGCGTGACGTTGCCGAGGGCCGCGATGCCGGGCGCGTTGGCGACGTGCAGCATCACCAGCGGCTTGGTGAAATCGACATTGGCTTCCTTCAGGAGCGCCCTGGCCTTGCCGAGGTCGTGCGGCGGGATGCCGTCGCGGCTCTCGTAGGGCATGCCGCAGCCGAAGATCGCGGCACAGTCGGTGGCGAACTTGGGATCGCCCGCCACCACCCCCGCATATTGCGAGCGGTCGACGGCAAGAGCGATCGCCTGCCGCACCTTCACGTTGTCGAACGGCGGCTGCAGGTGGTTCATGCGCATGATCGCCTGGAAGCCGAGCTTGCCCACCACCTCGGCGTGGGCGCCCGACTTGGCGTCGAACAGCGGCAACAGATCGGCTGGCACGCGCTCGAGGTAGTCGACCTCGGCGCGGATCAGCGCGCTCACCTGCGTCTGCGCATCGGGCAGGCCCAGCATCTCGACGCGCGGGATCTTCGCGAGCTTGGCGCCCGAGGCCCAGACCGGCGGCTCCTTGCGCGGCACGTAGGCGTCGAACTTCTCCAGCACGATCTTCACGCCCGGCTCGTGGAGATCGGCGCGGAACCTGTAGGGGCCCGACCCGACGATCTCCTTCACCTGCTGGCTGCCCGGCGTCCGGGCGATGCGTTCCGGCATCATGAAGGGCACGGGCGCGCCGATCTTGGCCAGCGTGTCCAGCACCAGCCCGTAGGGCTGCTTCAGCACCATCCTGATCGTGCGCGGATCGGCGGCGTCGAGGGCGGTGACGAAGCCCATCATCGTCTGGCCCATGCTGTCGCGCGAGGCCCAGCGGTTGAGCGAGGCGACGCAGTCCGCCGCCGTCACCGGCTGGCCGTCATGCCACTGCAGGCCGGGCCTCAGGACGAAGGTCCAGGTGAGCTTGTCGTCGCTCAGCGTGTAGCGCTCGACCATCTGCGGCTTGGGCTGGAAATGGTCGTCGACGGCGAACAGCGTGTCGTAGACGAGGTAGCCGAAATCGCGTGTCGTGAAGGATGTCGTGAAGTGCGGATCGAGGATGCGCGACAGTGTCTCGGGCGCCACGCGCAGCACGGCCTTGTCCTGCGCTCTTGCCGCCAGCGGCGGCATGGCCAGCGCCGAGGCGGCCATCAATCCCAAGGAACGACGCGTGATCATGCGGTTCTCCCCCTCTCGCCGCGGCGGTTGCGGGCGCGATGCCGTCCGCCATGCCGGCGAATCCGCGATCGACCCGCGCCGGAAGCATGGACCGCCCCGACGGGCGCTGAGAAGCCGAACTTTCGGCACACAGCGTCTCGTTTTCCGGTACGGAGGTCTCCCTGCCGGACCGCGGCGCCTCAATCGGCCGCGAGTCGCTGCAGCTGTTCCCTGAGATGCTTCGCCACCAGCGCCGCTACCGGGGAGAGCGGGGCGTGCTTGCGCGCGATCAGCGACAGGCTGGTGCCGGTGACGTGGCGGTCGGCGATCGGCAGATGGACGAAGGCGCCCTCCAGCGCTTCGGCATGCACGTCGTAGTAGGACAGCCACGCCACCTGTCCCTGTTCGCGCACCAGCGTCTTCATGACGTCGATCGAGTTCGTCGTCACCATGTTGGGGGGATGGATGCCGGTGCGCCGGAACGCCTTTTCGATCAGCGGCCGCACGGTGAGCGACGCGTCGGGGAAGACGAAGCTGTAGCCCGCGCAATCGGCGAGGCGGACGGACTTGCGGCCGGCCAGCGCGTGGTCGCGCGCCACGACGATGCCGGAGCGCGGCGGCAGGCGGGCGAGAAACTGGATCTCGGGCCGTCGCGGCACGGCGTAGCAGATGGCGAGGTCGAGCTTGCCGGCGAGCAGCAGGTCGAGGACCTGCTCGGTGCCGCCGATCGTCACGTCGAGCGAGAGCTGTACGTGCTGCTCGCGCATGGCGATCATCAGTCCGCTGACCATCTGGCCGGCGATGCTCTCCATCAGGCCGATCGCGGCGTGGCCGCGCACGTGGTTGCGCAGCTCGGCCAGGGTGCGGATGGCGCGG
The DNA here is from genome assembly GCA_018240685.1 of Pseudomonadota bacterium. Taxonomy (GTDB): domain Bacteria; phylum Pseudomonadota; class Alphaproteobacteria; order Reyranellales; family Reyranellaceae; genus Reyranella. Next base: position 36,466 of record JAFEFG010000036.1, read on the forward strand.
TCGTGCTCCTGCTGCCAGCGTTCGATCTCGGCCACCAGCACGCGGCCGGCGGCGGTGGGGCGCAGGCCGCGCGGCAGGCGCTCGAACAGCTCGGCCCCGTACTCCGCCTCCAGCTTGAGCATCTGGCGGTTGACCGCCGACGGCGAGACGTTGAGCTGCGCCGCCGCCTTGCGGATCGATCCGACCTTGGCCACCACGGCGAGCCACGAGGCCGCGGGAGAAATCAGGGGCACGGTGCGGGGCCGTCCTCATGCGGAAGGGATGCGGCCGATGCAGCCGCGCCGCCACTCTAGAGCCGATTGCCGGGAGTCGGAATCGCTTGTTCCCCGCCGTGTCGCGCCGGCCGCGGGAGCCGCCGATCGGCGTCGCGTCGGCGAAGTGACTGGCCGCGGCCAACCCCTGCCGCGCCCCGCGTTTTGCTGTAGAACGACCCCATGGTTGGGTTCTTCGGTTTCGGATCGATCGCGGGCGCGCGCCCGGCGGTCGAATCCGACCGCCTCGAGATCGCGCATGGCGGCGCCTCCCTGCCTCTCACCTTCGTGCGCAGCCGCCGGGCGCGGCGCGCCTCGCTGCGCGTCGACACGGCGAACCGGCGCGTGATCCTCACCGCGCCGCAGCGCATGGCCTACGCCACGGCGGTCGCCTTCGCGCACGCGCAGGCGGGCTGGATCGCGGCGCGGCTGAAGCGTCTGCCGGCACCGCGGCCGTTCGTCGACGGCGCCGAAGTGCCGCTGTTCGGGGTGCCGCACCGCATCCGCCATCGCCCCGGCCTGCGCGGCACGGTGTGGCTGGAGGCGGGGGAGATCCATGTCGCCGGCCACGCCGAGCACCTGCCGCGGCGCCTGCGCGACTGGCTCACCGCCGAGATGCGCCGCTGCCTGCCGCCGTTGGTCGAGGCCAAGGCCGCGCGCGTCGAGCGGACGGTGACGCGCCTCAGCCTGCGTGACAGCCGCACGCGCTGGGGAAGCTGCGGCCCGGACGGCGGACTTTCCTTCTCCTGGCGCCTGGTCTTCGCGCCGCCCGAGGTGCTGGACTATCTCGTCGCGCATGAGGTCGCCCATCTCGTGCACATGAACCATGGCCCGCGCTTCTGGGCCCTGGCCGAGCGCCTGTGCGACGGTCCGATGGCTGCCCCGCGCGCCTGGCTCAAGGCCAACGGCGAGACGCTGCTGCAGTACGGCGCCTGAGTCCGGCCGTCGCCCGCGCCGCTCGGTCCGGCGACCATCATCCGGTTGATACAACGGGCAGGTATGTGGTCCCTTGGACGGCAAAGGAGAGATCGTCATGTCGACAGGCATCGAGACGGGCTACGCGCTCCTGCGCGATCCCCGGCGCAACAAGGGTACGGCCTTCAGCGAGGCCGAGCGCCGCCAGTTCGGGCTCGAAGGCCTGTTGCCGCCGACGCCCCTGTCGCTGGAGCTGCAGCTCGCGCGTCTTCAGAACGAGCTCGGCGTGCTCGACAGCGACCTGCAGCGCTATCTGTTCCTGTCGGATCTGCAGGTCCGCAGCGAGACCCTGTTCTATGCGCTGCTGATGTCCGATCCGGCGCGCTTCATGCCGATCGTCTACACGCCGACGGTCGGCGAGGCCTGCCAGAAGTTCGATCACATCTATCGCCATCCGCGCGGCCTTTACCTGCCCATCACCGCGCGCGGCCGCGTGCGCGACCTCCTGCGCAACTGGCCGCAGAAGGATATCCGCTTCATCGTCGTGACGGACGGCGAGCGCATCCTGGGCCTGGGCGATCTCGGCGTGGACGGGATGGGAATTCCGATCGGCAAGCTGGCGCTCTACACCGCCTGCAGCGGCGTGCCGCCGCAATATTGCCTGCCGATCACGCTCGATGTCGGCACCAACAACCAGGCGCATCTCGAAGACCCGCTCTATCTCGGCCTGCGGCAGAACCGCGTCCGCGGCGAGGCCTACGCCGAATTCGTCGACGAGTTCGTGCAGGCGGTGCAGGAGCTGTACCCGACCTGCTGCATCCAGTGGGAGGACTTCGCCAACCTGAACGCCGCGCCGATCCTGGCCCGCTATCGCGACAAGATCTGCACCTTCAACGACGACATCCAGGGCACCGCGGCGGTCGCGCTCGCCGGCATCTACGGCGCGCTCCGCCTCTCGGGGAAGCCCCTGACCGAGCAGCGCTTTCTCTTCCTGGGCGGCGGCTCTGCGGCGACCGGCATCGCCAGCCTGATCGGCCAGGCCATGACGATGGAGGGCATGGACGCCGACGAGGCGCGCAAGCGCAACGCGCTGTTCGACATCAATGGCCTGCTGGTGACGTCGCGCACCGACCTGTCGGAATTCCAGAAGCCCTTCGCGCTCGACCGCGCCCCGATCTCGACCTTCGTCGAGGCGGTCAAGGCGCTGCGGCCGACGGGAATCATCGGCGTCAGCACCGTGCCCAAGCTCTTCAACCAGGCCGTCATCGAGGCGATGGCCGAGATCAACGAACGGCCGATCATCTTCCCGTATTCGAACCCGACCTCGCGCTCGGAATGTACCGCCGAGGAAGCCTATCGCTGGTCCGAGGGCCGCGCGATCTTCGCCAGCGGCAGCCCGTTCCCGCCGGTCGACTACGGCGGCAAGACCTTCGTGCCGGGGCAGGGCAACAACGTCTACATCTTCCCCGCCATGGGCATGGCGGTCCTTGCCACCCAGGCGACGCGGATCACCGACGAGATGTTCATCATCGCGGCGAAGGCCATCGCCGGGCAGGTGACGGAGGCGAACCTTGCAAGCGGCCTCATCTATCCGCCGCAGAGCAAGATCCTCTCCGCGTCGCTCCAGGCCGCGACCGAGATCGCGAAGTATGTCTTCGACGCCAAGCTGGCGCGCGTCGACCGGCCGGAGGACATCGCCGCCTTCATCAGGTCGAGCGCCTACCGGCCCGTCTATCCCGGATGACGTCGACAGGCAGTCCGGCTCTGCGGGAGGCCGTCACACGGCCACTATGCGGTTGCGATGGGTGATGGCGAGCGATTCGTGTGCACCGCCGGCGACCAGCAACGCGAGTACCTCGTGATTGTCGAAGGAAAGCACCAGCGCTTCCTCGCCTTCGGCGGCGACGCGCTGGATCTTCCGGCCCAGCAGCGAGACCAGGGTGGTGGCTCGGCGCGCCGTATCGCCGGCCGTGGATAGTTCATGGCCGCGGCGCGTGTGCTCGAAGCCGGAATGAATGGCGATGACGATCGCGTCGGACAGGACGATCTGGATGTCGTGGCGGCCGATGACGATCTGCATGACTTCGGCGCCGACCAGAAACGACCAGTCCGTTCGTTGAAGTAGCCTGTGCATGGCGCGACACCCCGTCGGCGTGGCGACGGCCGACTGCATCCGGATGTTAGCGCGAAGAGCTCCTCCGTCCATGACGGCAAGCAGCGGCTGTCCGTGGGAAGGCGGCCGGCCACCGGCGCATATTCCGTGCGGCAGGCGAGTGTCGAACTAGGTTCGTCGAGCCGGTGGAGGCACCGTCGTCGAAGCCGACCCGGCCGCCGTCGGCCCGTCCGACGGGCGCGAGGCATCGTCGCTCCAGGCAAGCCTCTGCGCATAGGCGCTGATGTCCGCCGGCCAGGGCCGTAGCCGCTCGGCGAGGGCGCTGCGATCGCCGGCGAACAGGGCCCGCGAGGCATCCTCGAAACCGGGAAAATCGCCCGCCATTGCCGACATGAAGCGGTAGGCCGCTTCCTGCGCCATCCGCGCGGCGCTGCGGCCGCCATCGGCGCGGCGCGCTTCGTCGACGAGCCGGCGCAACGCCTGCGAGGCGCCACCGGGCTGCGCCGACAGCCATTCCCAGTGGCGGGGCAGCAGCGTCACCTCCCGCGCGACCACGCCCAGTTTGGGGCGGCCGCGCGTCCGGGTCGGCGCCTCGGCGTCCGCCGCCCCGGGGGCCGCGAGGCGCGCAACGATCTCCTCGTCGGTGCCACGAAGATCGAGGTCGATCACGGCGCCGCTCGTGTCGTCGAAGACCAGGACCGGCGTCGCCGGATCGACGGCCAGAGCCGCCTTTACCGCCAGCGCCACAGCGGCCGGCTGGCCCGTCGCCAGAATATGGGCGCCGCTGAAAGCCGTGCAGGACCTGACGCCCGGAGAGACCATCTTATTACCCGGATAAAAACCTTGAGATGATATTTACCCGGATGATATTAAGTGCGCAAGGCCGCTAGGACGGAGATGGGACGTGAAAAACGCGAACAGGAAGGCCGCCGCGGCGGCCTACAAGGAGCGAAAGGCCGTCGCCGGCATTTATGCCCTCCGGTGCCTCGCCACCGGAGAACGATGGATCGGGCGTGCACCGGACCTGAGCACGATACAGAACCGCCTCTGGTTCACCCTCCGACAGGGCAGCTTCCCTCATCGCGACGTGCAGGCCGCGTGGAATGCCTGCGGTGCGGCGAGCTTCGTTTTCGAGGAGATCGAACGGCTGGAGGACGAGCCGCTTGCCCT
>JAFEFG010000037.1 GCA_018240685.1 Pseudomonadota bacterium
GAGGCTCATGTCGCGTACCCCGGTCAGCGCGAGCTGCAGCGTTCGCGGGATCGGCGTTGCCGTGAGGGTGAGCACGTGCACGTCGGCACGCAGCTCCTTCAGACGCTCCTTGTGACCGACCCCGAAATGCTGCTCCTCGTCGACGATCAGAAGGCCGAGGTCCTTGAATTCGATGCCCTTCGCCAGAAGCGCATGCGTGCCGACGACGATGTCGATCGTGCCGTCCTTCAAACCGGCCTTCGTTTCCTTGGCCTCCTTGGTGCCAACCAGGCGGGACAGGCGGCCAATGCGCAATGGCATGCCGCGGAACCGTTCGACGAACGTGCGGTGATGCTGCCGCGCCAGCAACGTGGTCGGCCCGATCACGGCCACCTGCTTGCCGGACATGGCGGCGATGAAGGCGGCGCGTAGCGCGACTTCGGTCTTGCCGAAGCCGACATCGCCGCAGACCAGCCGATCCATCGGCTTGCCCGACGACAGGTCGCCGATGATGTCGGCGATCGCCTGCAACTGGTCGTCGGTCTCCGCGTAGGGAAAGCGCGCACAGAACTCTTCGTACAGCCCCTCCGCCGGGCTCATCGTCTCGCCGCGGCGCACGGCGCGCTCGGCGGCGATCTTGATCAGCCGGTCCGCCATGTCGGCGATGCGCTGCTTCAGCTTGGCCTTGCGAGACTGCCACGCGACGCCGCCGAGGCGGTCGAGCTGCGCTCCCTCCTCCGCACTGCCGTAGCGGCTCAAGACGTCGATGTTCTCGACCGGAACGAACAGCTTGTCGCCGCCTTCGTAGGTGAGCCGCAGGCAGTCGTGTCGCGCGTTCTGGATCTCGAGAGTGACCAGCCCCTCGTAGCGGCCGACGCCATGCTCGCGGTGGACGACGAGATCGCCGTCGCTCAGCGCGGAGGCTTCGGCGATGAACCGTTCTGACGGGCGACGTTTCTTGGCTGGCCGGGACAGCCGGTCGCCCAGGATGTCTTCCTCGCCGACAACCTCCAGTCCGTCGAGGACGAAACCGTGCTCGAGCGACCAGACCGCGATGCCGAGCGCACCCGGCGGCAATCCGAGGACGGTCGCGTAGTCCTTGACGGGAACCGGTGTGGTCGCGCCGTGTTCCTGCAGCAGATGCTGGAGCCGCGACGCCGACCCCTCGGTGTATCCCGCGACCACGACGCGCCGGCCGGCGCTGTTGGCGGCCCTTACATGCTCGGCGACCTTGTCGAACAGGTTGACGCCCTGCGCGGTGCGGGCCTGGGCGAATCCTTCGTGGCGGCGGCCGCCGAGATCGATGGCGTTGGCCGCTTCGAGCGGCGCGTCGAAGCTGGTGAACTGCACGACGCTGCGTCCCTCCAGCAGCGCCTCCCATTGCGAGGGTTTGAGATAAAGCCGTTCGGGCGGCAGCGGCTTGTAGTCGCCGCCGCCGGTCATGCCGCCCTTCGCCCCCGTCTTTTGGCGCGCATCGTAGTAGTCCACGATGAGTTCGTGGCGCGCGTCGAACGCCTCCTTGATCTGATGGTCCGCGGTAACGACGGCGTCGGGGCAGTAGTCGAGCAGCGTCTCCAGGCGCTCGTGGAACAACGGCAGCCAGTGCTCCATGCCCACGTGACGCTGGCCGGCCGAGACGGCCTCGTAGAGCACGTCCTCTCCGGCGACATTGCCGAACAGCTCGCGGTAACCGCTGCGAAAGCGCGCGATGCTTTCCGGCGTCAGCAGCACCTCGCTCACGGGCAGCAATGCGACCTCGTCCCGTTCGCCGGTCGAGAGCTGTGTCATCGGGTCGAAGGAGCGCATGGACTCGACGGTGTCGCCGAACAGGTCGAGGCGCAGTGGTTCAGGGGTTCCCGGCGGGAAGAGGTCGATCAGACCACCGCGGATGGCGAATTCTCCGGGCTCCATGACGGTGTCCGCGCGGCCGTATCCGTTCTCGCCGAGGAACCTGGTGAGCGCCGCGACATCCACGGTCTGTCCCTTGCGCAGCACCGTCGCCGCGCCGGCGTAGAGGCTGCGGGGCGGCACGCGCTGCAGGACGGCCCCGACGGAGGCGAGAACGATCCTGGCCGGGCTGCCGGCCTTGCGGGGCGCTGCCAGCCTTGCCAGCGTCTCCAGCCGCTCGGCCACGATATCGGGGTGCGGGGAGAGCCGATCGTAGGGCAGGCAGTCCCACGCCGGGAAAACCAGGACCTCGCGCTCAGGCGAGAAGAAGCGCAGTCCGTCCTGCAGCCTCTCCAGGCGCTGCCCGTCGCGCGCTATGTGCAAAATGTCCTGGCCGCCGGTGCTGCGAGCGATCTCACTGAGCACCAGCGCATCCGCCCCCTCGGGGAGGCCGGCAATGGTCCAGTGCCCTGCCTTCCGGTGCAGGGCGGCCAGGCGTTCGGAGAGCGAGGGCACTCAGAACCTCACTTTGAAGGCCAGTAGCTGGCGCAGGACCGGCGTGTCGGCCTCGGGCGGCACGTCGGCCTTGCCGGTGATCCAGTCGAAGATGTCGTTGTCGCTGGTGTTCAGCAGCCGCTCGTACTGGTCGAGTTCCAACGCGCCGAAGCCCTCGATATGAGCCTGCGCAAACTGGCCAAGAAGGATGTCGTTCTCCTTGTTGCCACGATAAACACTGCGATAAAGCAAACGCTTCCGCCGTGTTTCCAGTTCGGCGTCGCCGGTCATTTTTTCCCCAGGTCAGATCGGAAAAGGGGCGTAGCATATAGGCGGCGGCGATGGCCAAGTCACGCGGCCAGAGCCCCTAGCACCTATGCGTCCGCAGAGCCTTACCCCCCTTTTCGCACAAGTTACCGCCCTGCCCGGCATCGGCCCGCGGCTGGGGAAGCTCGTGGAGAAGCTCGCAGGACCGCTGGTCGTCGACCTGCTGTGGCATCTGCCCTTCGCCGTCATCGACCGGCGCAACGCCCCCGAGGTCGCCCAGGCGCACGGCGGTCAGGTGGCAACGCTGACCGTCACCGTCGATGAGCACCTGGTCCCGCGCAATCCGCGGCAGCCTTACCGTATCTGGTGCTCCGACGAATCCGGCCGGCTCTGCCTCACCTACTTCAACGGCCGCGAAGACTATCTCAAGAAGCTCCTGCCGATCGGCGAGATCCGGGTCGTGAGCGGAAAGGTGGAGATTTATCAGGGCGAGGTCCAGATGACGCACCCCGATCACGTCGTTCCGCTCGACCAGCGCGACTCGATCCTTCGCGTCGAGCCGGTCTATGGCCTCACCGCCGGTCTGACTCAAAGGCCGGTGCAGAAGGCGATCGCCGCCGCAGTCGAGCGCGCGCCGGACCTGCCGGAGTGGCAGGACGCCGCCTATCTGGCGCGCCAGCGCTGGCAGAGCTGGAAGGATTCCCTCGCACGAGTCCACGCACCGGCCGAGGAAGCCGACCTCCTGCCCCAGCATCCGGCGCGGGCGCGGCTGGCCTTCGATGAGCTGCTGGCAAGCCAGCTCGCCATCGCGCTCGTCCGCCACCACAACCGCACCTTGGCGGGCCGGTCGACGACGGGCGACAGCCGGCTCCAGACAAAGGCCCTGGCCGCCCTGCCCTTCCAGCTCACGGCCAGCCAGAGGGCGGCCATTGCCGAGATCGCTGCCGACATGGCGAAACCCGAACGCATGGTCCGTCTGCTCCAGGGTGACGTCGGCAGCGGCAAGACGCTCGTCGCCTTCCTCGCCATGCTGACGGCGGTCGAATCGGGGGCGCAGGCGGCGCTGATGGCGCCGACGGAACTCCTGGCGCGGCAGCACCATGCCACGATCAGGCCGCTCGCCGAGGCGGCGGGCGTCAGGGTCGCGCTGCTGACCGGCCGGGATGGTCAGCGTCAGAAGAAGGCGACCCTCGAGGGACTGAAGGACGGGTCGATCCAGATCGTGATCGGCACACATGCCCTCGTGCAGGAGGAGGTCGAGTTCGCCGACCTCGCCCTTGCAGTCGTCGACGAGCAGCACCGGTTCGGCGTGCATCAGCGGATGGCTCTTTCGTCCAAGAGCCACGCCGTCGATCTCCTCGTGATGACGGCGACGCCGATCCCGCGCACGCTGATGCTGGCCGCATACGGCGATCTCGACGTCTCGAAGTTGACGGAGAAGCCGGCGGGCCGCCAGCCCATCGACACCCGCACGATCCCGCTGGAGCGGATTGGCGAGGTGATCGAGGGCGTCGGCCGCATGGTCGGCAACGGCGCCCGTGTCTATTGGGTCTGTCCGCTGATCGACGAGTCCGAGGAGATCGACCTCGCCAATGCCGAGGAGCGATGCCGGCTGCTGAGCGCCCGCTTCCCCGGCAAGGTCGGACTGATCCACGGCCGGATGAAGGGAGCGGAACGCGAGGCGACCATGGCCGCCTTCGCCGATGGCCGGCTGTCGATCCTGGTGGCGACGACCGTGATCGAAGTCGGCGTCGACGTGCCGGCCGCCACGGTGATGATCATCGAGCACGCCGAGCGTTTCGGCCTGGCGCAGCTCCACCAGCTGCGCGGCCGCGTCGGCCGCGGCAGCGCCAAGTCGACCTGCCTTCTCCTTTACGCACAGCCGCTCGGTGAGACCGCGAAGGCACGGCTCGCGATCATGCGTGAAACGGAAGACGGCTTTCGCATTGCCGAGGAGGATCTGCGGCTGCGGGGGGCCGGCGAACTCCTCGGCACGCGCCAGAGCGGTCTGCCCGACATGCGCCTGGCGGACTTCGCCGCGCATGCGGAATTGCTGGAGGCTGCCCGGGACGATGCCAGGCTGGTCATAGAACGCGACCCCGAACTCAAGTCGCAGCGGGGCGAATCCTTGAGGGTGCTCCTCTACCTTTTCCGCCGCGACGACGCGGTGCGCACGCTCAGGGCCGGCTGATCCTAGCCGAGCTTGGCCACGTAGCTTCGCAACGCTTCCCGTGCCGCATCGACGGCCTTCTGAGCCTCCGTGTGCTGCTTCGTCAGGGCCTCGAGGTCGTTCTCCTGCTTGTCGAGCATGCCGAGATAGCGGCGCTGCAGATCGCTGTTGGCCGGCACGCTGCCGAGATTCGCGCGCACGCGGGCCTGCTCCTGGACGACCTGCTGCTGCTGGGCCTCGACCTGGGTCAGCTGGCGTTGTGCGTCGGAGACGGCCTGCTGGAGCTGCAGGATCTTGGTCAGCGCCGCCCGGGTCGTCGCATCGAAAGCCGGGGCCGAGGCGAAGACCTTGATCTGGTCGGCAGGACCATCGACCAGGCGCAGATCCTGTTGCTGCGTCTGCTCCTGCACGACATCGAAGACCTGGGTCTGCTCCCCGCCCGCCAGCTTGAACAGCAGGCGATAGTTGCCTTCGCTGATCTCGACGCCCTTGGGCTCGGGCTTCGCGAGCGTCCAGCCCGGCAGGCGCCGCTCCGTCACGATGAGATCGCGCGTCTCTCGCGCCGGGCCGCGGGTCCGGTAGGTCGTTGTCTGGCGGGCGATGCGGGAGTAGCGGAGCACGCCGTTGACGATCGAGCCGCTGGCCAGACGGTCGGTCTGTGCGGTGTCGCGCTCGATGGTGATCTTCTCATCCAGCGCGTACGGCAGCAGTCGCGTCTCCCCGACCGGCATCGCGGAAAGGCGCGCGTCGCCGGCATAGGCCACTTCGTTGGCCTTTCCGCGCTGGTAGAGGGTGAGGATGCCGGGCGGAAGGCCGGTCTCCCCGTCGTTGGTGAAGCGCACTGCGGCCAGCGGATTGCGCGCCGCAGTCTCCGGCTGATAGAGCGCAACCCGCTGTGCCGCGATCTCGCGGTCGAGGATGGGGATCGACAGCGTGTTGCCGTTGGTGACGCTGACGGGGCGCGGAAACGTGAACATCACCTGCGTGGCGGCTTCGGTCGCTTCCAGCTGGTCCGCGGCTACCGCCATCCGGGGCGTGGCCGTTGCCGCCTTGGGCGCCTGCAGGCGCAGGGATGGCGCCGGTGCGGCAGGCGGTGGCGGTGCCGCCTCGGCGGCGACGCTGCCGCGATCCACGGTCGGCATCAGGCGTCCCCCCACCTCCACGGGAATTTCCGGACGGTGCGCGTAATAGGCCTCGTAGAGCGCCTGATGGAAGGCGACGGGACGTCCGGACGCCAGGGTCAGCTCCACGTCCTTCCAATCCCGTCCGCTCATGTTCTCGATCGTAGCCCAGCCCTGGAGCGACGCCCGCGGCGTGCTGGCGTCTGGCGGCAGCGTCAGACGATACGAAGCCTTCCAGACGGGAACGGCAACGATGTAGGCCACGCGCACGGTCCGTTTGCCCTCGCCGCGAACGGCCAGGGAAAGGGTGCGCGCATCCTTGGCGCGGTTGTTCTGGAGGTCGTTCAGGGCCTGCCCTACCTTCTCGCGCAGCGCCGGATCGGTGAACTGCAGGTTCTCGGCATCCTCGAGCACGAATTGCTGCAGGCCGCGGTCAGTGAGCAAGGTGACGCGCGTGCGTTTGCCGGCGGTCTTGCCGTCGGGGCCGATGACGGCGCTGTCCTCCTCGACGGACGCAATGCGTCCGGTCATTGCGCTGCTGCCCCCGACGGAGATTTCCGCGCCCTTGAGCGCTGCCAGGAGAGCCGCGGGACTCTCGAGCGCCGTCTGGTCGAAGGGAAGATCCTTGAAGAGCTGCTTCAGCGGCTCGCGGCCCGGCAGGCTGAGGCCGCCGACATTGCCCTTGTCGTCGTAGACGACCAGACTCTTGAGGACATCGTCGACCTGGTCGAGCGGCACCGTGAGGGCGAGCTTCGCCTCGCCATCGACGCTCGCCTCGTATTCGAAGTAGCCGAGCCCGCCGGAGGACAGCATCACCCGCTTGAGCGTGAGGTCCTGAGCGGAAGCAACAGCCGGCACCGCCAGAAAGCCCACGAGGGCAATGACGATCATCAAGCGTCGCATGAAATCTCCCCGGATCAGGTTCGCCGACGGTGCTCGTCAACTATGACACAACCGCGGCGGCTGCGAGGAAAGTTCAGGAAAGGGCGTCCTTGAGTGCCTCGAACGGCAGGAGCACGCAGTCCTGCCGGGACTTGTGCTGTCGTACGGGCGTGAAGGCCGAGAACGGCTCCCCTGCTTCGCCCTCTTCGCGGCCCAGGGCGCGGTCGGCCTCATGCCGAAGGGCGGCGATGCCGGCGGCGTCCCGTCCGACCGCGACCGATGCCAGCGCCGAAGCCGAGGCCTCGCAGAGCAGGCAGCCGCGCACCTGATGGGCGATATCCTTGATCTTGCCCGTTGCATCCAGCGCGACGTCGATGGTCACGCGGTCGCCGCACAGCGGATTGTCCCTGCGCGCCGATTTCGTGGGCGCAGCGAGCTTGCCCGCACCCGTCTTGGCCTTGGCCAGGGCCACGATACGTTCCTGGTAAAGTTGTTCGCTCATCTCAGTATCTTTGCCGCGTGTTCCACGCCGGCCAGCATCGCGTCGATGTCGCCGTTGTCATTGTAGGGAGCGATCGACACCCGCGTCGTCCCGGCGAGGTCGAAGTGATCCATGAGCGGCTGGGCACAGTGATGGCCGGCGCGGACCGCCACGCCGAACGAGTCGAGCACCTGCGCCACATCGTGCGTGTGCACGCCCTCGAGCGCGAACGACACCACCGGATAGCGGTCCTGCAGGCTGGACGGGCCCAGGATGCGCGTCCCGGCAATCCCTTGCAGGCCGTCCATCGCCCGCTGAGTCAGGGCCATCTCATGGGCATGCACCGCCATCCAGTCGAGGCCGCGCATCCATTTGCAGGCCGCCCCCAGGCCGATGGCCTGGCCGATCGGCGGCGTGCCGGCTTCGAAGCGACGCGGCGGCGGCGCCCAGGTCGTTTCTGCGAAGGTAACGCGGCCGATCATCGAGCCGCCGCCGTGGAACGGCGGCATCGCCTCGAGAAGCTCCGGCCGGGCCCACAGGACGCCGACGCCGTTCGGCCCGAAGACCTTGTGGCCGGCGAAGACATAGAAGTCGATGTCGAGCGACGGCAGGTCGAGCGGACCGTGCGGCGCGCGCTGGGCGCCGTCGAGCATGATCTTGGCGCCCACGCTGCGGGCGGCAGCGACAACCGTCTTCACATCCAGGCTGGCGCCGGTGACGTTGGAGACATGGACCAGGGAGACGAGCTTCGTGCGCGGCGTCAGCATGCGCGGCAGAGCCGACAGATCGATCCGTCCTTCGTCGGTGACCGGCAGCGCATCGATCTCGATTCCGGACCGCGACCTCAGGAGCTGCCAGGGCACGATGTTGGAATGGTGCTCGAGCGTGGACAGGAGGATCCGGTCGCCCGGCTTCAGCAGCGATCCGTAGGAATAGGCGACAAGATTTATGGCGGCGGTGCAGCCGCCGGTGAAGATGATCTCGCTGGGCACGACGCCGAGGAACGCCGCTACCTCCGCGCGCGCCCCCTCGTAGGCTTCGGTCGCTCGTTCCGCCAGCATATGCACGCCGCGCACGACATTGGCGCGGCCCGTCGTCTCGTAGGTGCGCACGGCATCCAGCACGGCAAGAGGCGTCTGGGCGCTGGCGCCGTTGTCGAGATAGTGGAGAGGGTTTCCGTTCACGACCTGCGACAGGATGGGGAACTGCGCGCGCAGCGCCGCAAGATCGAAACTCATGCCTCGCTCCGTGCCCGCCAGGCGGCCAGGGCTTCCGGCGTGTCGATGTCCGTCACCGCCGCCTCTCCCGCCATCTCCACCTCGCAGACGAGGTCGGCATATTCGCCAATGAGATGCTTGGCGCCGCTGTCGCCTGCCAGGCCGGCCATCTCCGCGAAGAAACGGCGATCCCAGAGAACGGGATTTCCCCGCTTGCCGCCGACCGTCGGCACGCAGATCGAGCGACCCTCCACCGGACTGAAAGCCGCCATCAGCCGGTCGAGCAAACCGGCGCTCACGCCCGGCATGTCACCCAGCTGCACGATCGCGGCGTCGATCTCTCGGCCCAGGCTGCCGATGCCCGCGCGTACCGATGTGCTGAGCCCGGCAGCGAAATCCGGATTGCTGACGAAGCGGAGGCGCGATCGCGCGGGAACCGCCTGCTCGATCGTGGACCTCACTTCCGCCGCCATGTGGCCGAGAACGACCACGACCTCGACAGCCTGGGAGGCAAGTGCCGCCCTGACCGCGTGCACGACCAGGGGCGAGCCCTTGGCGTCGGCGAGGAGCTTGTTGGGGCCGCCCATGCGCGTGGACCGGCCCGCCGCCAGCACGACCACCGCGACGCGCGGCGCCTGTTGCGGACCGCCCTCTTCGGCGTCGCCCTCGGCACGCGGCTGGGGACGCGTCGCAATTTCTGCCAGCAGGCCGCCGGCCCCCATGCGGACGATCTCGGCGCGCCCCACCGGCAGTCCGGCGGCGAGTCGCTCGAGCACCATATCGAAACCGTTGTACTTCGGCGACTTGGCGCAGCCGGGCAATCCCAGCACCGGCCGGCCATCCAGCTCGCCAGTGAGTAGCAGGTTGCCGGGATCGACGGGCATGCCGAAGTGAGTGATCCTGCCGCCAGCCTGTTCGATGCCCGACGGGACGACGTCGTGTCGGTCGACGATCGCCGAGGCGCCGGCCACCAGCAGGAGGTCACAGCCTTCTGCCGCGAGTTCCTTCAGAGCTGTGGCGATGGCTGCGCCGTCATGGGCGCAGCGGCGTTCGCCTGCGAGGCTGCTGCCGAGGGAGGAAAGCCGTTTCGTGGTCGTGGTCACGGCCTTGTCGAGCACCTTGTCACGCGTTCCCGGCAGCCGGGTCTGAACGAGGCCTACGCGCATGGCCCTGAACGGCGCCACGGAGACCAGTGGCCGATTGGCTTCCCCGGCGACGAAGACGGCCCGATCCACTGTCGCGCGCGGTGCCGCGTAGGGAATGATCTTGACCGTCGCGACCATCTGGCGAGGCGTGACGCGGGCGAAGGGCGGCAGCGTCGCGACGGTGACCGACTCGTCGAGTTCGTTCAACGCGTCGATCCGCTCGGGATCGATCACCGCCAATCCGGCTTCGCGCGCGAAATGGTTGCACCGGCCGGTGAAGGGTGCGGTGACCTCGATCCCCTCTCCCGCGAGCACCCGGGCGAGCGTTGCGGCGGCCTCATCCTCGTGGATGTCGTCCGGATCGAGCCGGGCGGCGACAATGCTGGAGACGCCGGCGGCCTTCAGTTTCGCGACATCATCGGCCGACAGCACGCGGCCCTTGGCGAAGTTGATCCCGTTCGCGCGCCAGCTGTGCGCCAGAATGGCGCCGCCCGCCTCGTCGATCGGGGTCTCGCCGAATCTCACGCCGCCGCGACCTTGGGTGCGGCAAGCGCTTCGAGCCGACGCGCCCGCACCTCGATGATCTGGCCGAGAATCGAGACGGCGATCTCGGCCGGCGACTTGGCGCCGATATTGAGACCGACAGGGCCATGGATACGGGCGAACTGCTCGTCGGTGATGCCGGCCTCGGCCAGCCGCTCCTTGCGCTTGGCGTGCGTGCGCTTGCTGCCCAAGGCGCCGATGTAGAACACATCGGACTTCAGTGCGGCCTCGAGCGCAGGATCGTCGAGCTTCGGGTCGTGCGTCAGCGTCACGACCGCCGTCGAGGCGTCGAGGCCGATCTTCTCGAACGCCTCGTCTGCCCACTCCTGCATGACCTTCACGCCGGGAAAGCGGTCGTCGGTGGCGAAGGCGCGGCGGGGATCGATGACCGTGACGTCGAAATCGAGCAGCGATGCCATTGGCGCCAGCGACTGGGCGATGTGCACCGCACCGACGATGATGAGGCGCGCGGGCGGCACGTAGACGTTCAGGAAGATCTTCTGGTCGCCGATGTCGACGGTCTCGCTCCGACCGATCCCCATCGCCCGTCGTGCCGCCGACACAAGCGCGGCATCGGACGCGAGTTCGCCCTCGGCGCGATCCGGATAGACCAGCGTTTCGGCCGCGTCGCTCAGGCGCGTGGCGAGGACCACCGCGCGTCGCTTGGTGCGGGCTTCCTGCAGCGCCGCAAGCGTTTCGCTCTTCATGGGATCACTTCACCTTCTCGACGAACACCTGGACCTTGCCGCCGCAGGCGAGACCGACATCCCAGGCCTGCTCATCCGTGACGCCGAAGTCGAGCAATCTCGGCTTGCCGTCCGCGATCGAAGCCAGCGCTTCCTTGACGACGGCACCTTCGATGCAGCCGCCCGACACCGATCCGACCATGGCGCCAGTGTCGTCCACCGCGAGCTGGCTGCCGACGGGCCGAGGAGACGATCCCCAGGTGGTGATCACCGTGGCCACGGCCACGCCCTTGCCCGAAGCCTTCCACTTGCCGACCTGATCCAGCACTTCCAGCGCGTCGCTCATGGTCTACTCCTTGCGTAGTTCCGTCTGCCAGCCGGTGAGGCGTTTGTCCGCGGTATGGATGTTCGTGTCCAATGCCGCGATCAACCCGGCCAGACTCTCCAGATTGTGGACCGGCCGAAACTCGTCGACATGCGGCAGCATGGCCTTGTTTCCCTGAGATTTGGGCTCGTAGGCGCCATATCTCAAGAGCGGATTCAGCCAGATGAGGCGGCTGCAGGATTTGTGCAGGCGTTCCATCTCCTCCGCCAGGCCCGCCGCGCCTTCGCGGTCGAGACCGTCGGTGATCAACAGGACCACGGCCCCCTGCCCGAGCACGCGCCGCGACCAGCGATTGTTGAATTCATGCAGCGCCAGTCCGATGCGCGTTCCGCCCGACCAGTCCTCGACCTGGGCCGATGCCTTCTGCAGCGCGATGTCGACGTCACGATTGCGCAACGCGCGCGTCACATTGCTGAGCCGGGTGCCGAACGTGAAGCAGAACACCCGGTCGCGGTCGTTGGTGATCGCGTGCATGAAATGGAGGAACATCCGCGTATAGCGGGCCATCGATCCAGAGATGTCGCACAGGACCACCAGCGGCGGCGGCCTCCGCCGCGGCTCGCGCTTGCGCAGCTCGATCAGTCCCTCGGGCCGCAGGGCACGGCGCAGCGAAGCGCGGAAGTCGACGCGCGCCCCACGGCGCGCCGGCTGGTAGCGGCGCGTCCGCCGCTCCGGCACCGGCAGGCGCAGGCGCGAAATCGCCCTCAGGGCCTCGTCGATCTCGGACTGGCTCATCTGCTCGAAGTCACGGTGCTGCAGCACCTCGCGGTCCGAGACCGTGAACGTCGCCTCGACCTCGACCTCAGGCGGTTCGCTTTCCTTGTCCTCGGGGGCCTCGCCCTGCCCCGGCTGCAGCGCCTCCTGCAGGCGACGGCTGAGCTGCTTGCGTTTGTCCTGATCGGCCGGCACGCCGATCTGGGGCAGCAGCATCTCCATCATCTTCTCGAGCAGGCGCGGATTGCGCCAGTAGACGTGGAACGCCTGGTCGAAGATCTCGCGCTGGTCGCGCCGGTTCACGAACACCGAATGGAGCGTCCAGTAGAAATCCTCACGGCTCTTGAGGCCCGCGGCTTCGACGGCCTCTATGGCCCGCAACACCTGCCCCGGCCCCACGCGCAGTCCGGCCGTGCGCAGGGTTCGCGCGAAGTGCACGATGTTGCTGGCAAGCTTGTCTCCGGCCGGGCGATCGCCGCGTGCCGGTTCCGCTGCAGGAGGCAGCGCATCCATTCCGTGTTCCTCAGCCAAGTGGCTGGGCGGCGATATCGGCCTTGACCTTGCGCAGGATGTCGGCCGCTTCCGAGCCCTGCAGGCGCTGGATGTCGTCCTGGTACTTCAACAGCACGCCCAGCGTGTCGTTGATCGACTTGGGGTCGAGATCGAGGGTGTTCAATTCGGAAAGGGCCGTGGCCCAGTCGATCGACTCGGCCACCCCCGGCGACTTGAAGAGGTCGAGCTTGCGCAGCTCCTGGACGAAGCCGACGACCTGCCGCGACAGCCGCTCGCTGGCGCCGGGCGCCTTCACCTTCAGGATCTCCAGCTCTCGCTTGAGGTCTGGATAGTCCACCCAGTGGTAGAAGCAGCGACGCTTCAGCGCGTCGTGAATCTCGCGGGTGCGGTTCGAGGTGATGATGACGATCGGCGTCTGCGCCGCCTTGACCGTGCCGAGTTCGGGGATCGTCACCTGGAAATCGGAAAGCACCTCGAGGAGATAGGCCTCGAAGGGCTCGTCGGTTCGATCCAGCTCGTCGATCAGCAGGATCGGCGCGCCTTCCGTATGCGGCTGGAGCGCCTCGAGCAGCGGGCGCCGGATGAGGAAGCGCTCGTTGAAGATGTCGGACTCGAGTTCGCTGCGGTCGTGCACGCCTTGCGCTTCGGCCAGCCGGATCTCGATCATCTGGCGGGCATAGTTCCACTCGTATACGGCCGACGAGACGTCGAGGCCCTCGTAGCACTGAAGCCGGATCAGGGGCCGCTTCAACGTCGTCGCCAGCACCTTGGCGATCTCGGTCTTGCCGACGCCTGCCTCGCCTTCGCAGAACAGCGGGCGGCCAAGCTTGAGGGCGAGGAAGAGGACGGTGGCGAGACTGCGGTCGGCGATGTAGTCGCCGCCTTTCAGAAGCTCGACGGTGGCGTCGATCGACGTCGGCTGTGGCGAGGGCATAGGACTCCCGAAACGCTTTGGAGGCTCAGTGTAGCGCATGAGTTGACAGGCCGGTATGGTTGGAAATGGCCGTTAATTCAAGCATTTGGGAGGTAACCATGGCGGATGGGCTGTTCAAGGGGCGTACAGCGGTCGTCACTGGCGGCGCGCGGGGGATCGGCCTTGCCTGCGCTGCGAAAATCGTCGCCGGCGGCGGACGGGTGGCCTTGTGGGACCGCGACCTGGCCCGCGCCGAGCAATCCGCCCGGCAACTCGGAGGCGCCCTCGCCGTCGAGGTCGACGTGACCAGCGAAGGCTCCATCGAAACGGCGCTGGCAGTCACCGAGGAGAAACTGGCCGGCCCTGACATCCTGGTGGCGAGCGCCGGCATCACGGGGCCGAACACGACCGTGATCCAGTATCCGGTCGACGCCTGGCGGCAGGTGATCGAGATCAACCTGACCGGCGTCTTCCTGTGCAATCGCGCCCTGGCGCCGGGCATGGTGCAGCGCGGCTGGGGGCGGATCGTCAACATCGCTTCGGTCGCCGGCAAGGAAGGCAATCCCAACGCTTCGGCCTATTCCGCCTCCAAGGCCGCCGTGATCGGCCTCACCAAGTCGCTCGGCAAGGAACTTGCTACGTCCGGCGTGCTGGTGAACTGCGTGGCGCCGGCTGTGGTGAAGACGGAGTTGTTCAGCCAGATGACCGAGCAGCACATCCAGTACATGCTTTCAAAGATTCCGATGAACCGATTCGGCGAGGTCGAGGAAGTCGCCGAGATGGTGGCGTGGCTTGCCTCGCCGCTCTGCACCTTCGCGACCGGTGCGGCCTTCGATCTTTCCGGCGGGAGGGCAACCTACTGATGTCCGCCCTGCACGATCTCACGCTCGTCGAACTGGCCGACGGCCTGGCAGCGAGGCGCTTCTCCTCGCGCGAAATCGTCGACGCCCTGCTCGGCCGCATCGCGAAAGCCGACGAAAAGCTCCACGCCTTCACGGAAGTCTATGCCGAGGAGGCCAAGGCTCTCGCCAATGCCACGGACGCCGCGCGCGCCTCTGGCTTCCCACTGGGTCCGCTGCACGGCTTGCCTGTCGCGTACAAGGATCTTTGCGACATCGCCGGTCGTATCGGCACCGGCGGATCCAAGATGTACGCCGCGCGCACGGCGACCGAGACCGCAAACACCATCGAGCGGCTCACGGCCGCCGGAATGCCGCCGCTCGGCAAGCTGCACATGGTCGAATTCGCATTCGGCGGCTGGGGGACCAACCCGCTGATGGGCGCGCCGTGGAATCCGTGGGACCTCAAGACGCATCGCGTGCCGGGCGGCTCGTCGAGCGGCACGGGCGTTGCGGTGGCGGCGCGCCTGGTGCCGGCGGGGATCGGCAGCGACACCGGCGGCTCGGTGCGCATTCCGTCGGCCTTCAACGGTCTCGTGGGCCTCAAGGTCACTTTCGGCCGCATCGGCCTGTCCGGCACCATGTTGCTGAGCTGGACGCTCGATTCGATCGGCCCGATGGCCCGTTGTGTCGAAGATTGCGCCCTACTGCTGAATGCCCTCGCCGCCCCCGATCCGCGCGACCCGACGACGCTCGGCCAGCCACTCGAGGACTTCACGCTGGCGGTCAAGCCGGCCTCGGTCAAAGGCATGCGGCTCGCCGTTCCTGACAGTCGCCAGCTTCCCGACTTCATGCATCCGGATGTCGTCCAGGCCTGGCAGACGGCGGCGAGGACCTTCGAAAGCCTCGGCGCCTCGGTCGAGGCGGTGCGTCTGCCGGACTGGTACTTCGACCTGTCGCGCCCGGCCGGGACGATCATCGCGTCGGAAGCGTTCTCCCTTCACCGCGCCTATATCGAAGACACCACCAAGCCGATCGGCCCTGGCGTGCGTGGCCGGGCCCTGGCTGCGAAGCAATTCGCCGCCGGCGCCTATGCCGAGGAGATCCGCACGATGGCCGACCGGCGGCGTGCCTTTGCCGACTGGTTCCGGCCCTACGACGCCATCCTGATGCCGACGGTCGCCGTGCCTGCCATCCCGCTGGCCGAGGTGGATGAGGCGTCCCCGATTCCGGGCTATCTCACCCGGCCGGCGAACTATCTCGGCCTGTGCAGTCTCGCGATGCCGTCAGGACAGTCGGGCGGCCTGCCGCTCGGCATCCAGATCGTCGGCAAGCCCTTTGCCGAGCGCGACGTGCTGCGGCTCGGCAAGGCCTTCCAGGATGCGACGGACTTCCATCGCCGGGCGCCGGATCTGACAAGCCTGGGACTCTGACCGGACTGGGGCCGAGAGGCCCCCGCCCGATCGAGTCATCGCTGCGGCATTCCCTGCGGAACCACCGTTGCCACGATCGAGGCGTCGAGAGCCTCGTACTCGTGATAGCCGATCGTCGCGTAGAGTTCGGCGCGCGTCTGCATCTGATCGAGCAGGTTCTGGGTGCCGCCGTCACGCCGCAGCGCGGCGTAGAGCTTCGCCTGTGCCTTGTTGGCCACGCGGAACGCGGATACCGGCCAGATCACCATCTTGTAGCCCATCGCCTCGAACTCGCCGGCCGTAAAGAAGGGAGTCCGGCCGAACTCTGTCATGTTGGCGAGCAGCTTCACGCCTGGCATCGCCTTGGCGAAGGCCCGGAACATGTCGGCGTTGGTGAGCGCCTCGGGGAAGATCGCATCGGCACCCGCCTCGATATAGCGGCGGGCGCGGGCCACGGCACCGTCGATGCCCTCACTGGCGGCGGCATCCGTACGGGCGATCACGACGAGATCCCGTCGCGCCTTGCGCGCGGCCGCAACTTTCGCCGCCATGTCGGAGGGATCGGCGAGCTTCTTGTCATTGAGATGGCCGCACTTCTTCGGCAGGAGCTGATCCTCGATGTGCACTGCGCCCGCACCCGCCTCCTCGAACGCGCGGACCATGTGCATGACGTTCAGCGCCTCGCCATAACCGGTGTCGCCGTCGACCAGCAGCGGCAGGCCGGCCGCGCGCGCCACCTGCCGGATGAAGAAGCACACCTCATCCACCGTGATGACGCCGAGGTCGGGCAGGCCCATCGATGCCGACATCGCCGCGCCGGAGAGGTAGAGCGCCTCGAAGTCGGCCTGCCTCGCCTGCAGGGCTGCGAGCCCGTTGTGGGCGCCGGGCATCTGCAGGATCCCCGGCCGTTCCAGCAGGGAGCGGAACCGTTGTCCGGCGGGAAGCTGGGGCAGATCCGCGGCGACGAGATAGGGCATTCATCCTCTCCTTCTCTTCAGTTCCTGGCCGTGGCACGGGCACGCCATCCGACCATCAGGCCGGCCGCGATGATCACGGCGCTGCCCAGCCAGGTGTAGATGTCGGGAATCTCGCTGAACATCAGGTATCCCACGATCACCGAGCCGATCATCTGCGTGTAGTTGAAGGGGGCAATGAAATTCGCCGGCGCATAGGTCATGGCCCGCGCCACGCAGTAATGGCCGATGCCGCCGAAAATCCCGAGAGACGACAGCAGCAAGGCGTCCGACAGGCTGTCCGGCGTGCGCCAGACGAAGGGCACCACCAGCGACATCACGATCGTGCTGCCGAAAGCGCTGTAGAAGACCGTGGTCGACGGGTGATCCAACCCCGCTACGCGTCGAATGAAGATCTGATAGACCGCATAGGCGATCGCGCTCGCGACGATCATCAGCGAGGCCCACTGAAACACCGAACTGCCCGGCCTGATGACGATCAGGACGCCGGTGAATCCCACCAGCACGGCGAGAAGGCGCATCGCCGTGATGCGCTCGCCCAGCAGCGGCCAGGCGAGGAAGACGACGGCCAGCGGCGCGATGAAGGAGATCGAGATCGCTTCGGCGACGCCCACGTACTTCACGGCGCCGAAGAAGAAGAAGGTGGAAGCGAGCAGCGTGATCGAGCAGATCAGTTGCGAGATCGGCTGGCGACTGCGGAAAAGCGCCCACCCGCGCCGCGGGAAGAAGATGAGCACGATCAGGAGCAGATGCGAGAACACCCGCGCCCAAACGACTTCCTCGAAGGGATAGCGCGAGCTCAGGAGCTTCACGAGCCCGTTCATGATCGGGAACAGGGTGCAGGCGATGCTCATGAACAGAATGCCGAGCCACGGGCGATAGGCCCGGCCGGGAGCGGCAGGATCGGTCATCGGCCGCAAGCCTAGGGCAGTTTGCAGGAAACCATATCGGCGAACACCGGATGCCCCGGTACGAACTCTGATTTGTAGGTCGGATGCTTGCCGAGCCTGCAGTCGGCCGGCAGTGTGTTCTTGTCGACCTCAACGCGGATGAAATCCTCCGGATCGAAGGTCGTGATCGTGAAGGCCTTGACCGGCTTCGGCAACGCCAGGCGCATGGTGTAGACGAGATTGCGCGGCTTTGCCGGCGGTGCCTTCCGGGGCTCCGGCTTGGCGGTCGCCGTTTGCTTGTCGCCCGCGCTCCTGTCCCATTCCGGCGGCGTGAAGCTCGCGGGATCTTCGATCCGGGCATTGAACGCCAGCTCGCTGTTCGGCTGGAAGTCCTTGCCCCCGATATTGAGCCAGGTCATGAAGCCGGCCTTCTCCAGTGCCTGCAACGTGTCGTCCGAGAGGCGCTTCACCTCGTCCGGCGAGAAGGTTCCGTCGTCATTCTCGTCGATCGCCGCGATCTCGTTTTCGCTCGAACCCGGGTCGAAGCGCCACTCGATCTCGACGGCGGTGAATTTGCCGTCGGCCACGATGGGCTTGACCCGCTGCTGAATCCAGATGTGCGGATGGGCCGAGGCGCCTGAGGCTGCCAGCAGCAGGATCGCCGCGACGATCGGCGCGACGAGCTTCATTTCGGGACCGGTCTCGGCTTGCCGTCGTCATCGATGGCCACGAAGACGAAGGTGCCGTGGGTGACCTGGATTTCCGCAGAGTCGTGTCGCCGCTGGACCATCGTCTCCAGATCGACGGTTATCGAGGTGCGGCCGATCCTGGCCACATTGCCGTAGATCGAGACCATGTCGCCGACCTTGATCGGCTGCACGAACGTCATGGCCGTTATGGCAACCGTGGCCACCCTGCCCTTCGCCGCCCGGGCGGCCATGGCGCCGCCGGCCACGTCCATCTGCGACAGCACCCAGCCGCCGAAAATATCGCCATTGCCGTTCATATCCGCCGGCTGCGGCACGGTCCTGATGATCGGATCGCGCGGGCTGTCGGGCATCTCGTCCTGCCGGATGTTGTTGCTTTCCGGCGCTTTTCCTACCATATCCGTAATGGAGCGGTCACCCGGCGATCCCCTCGCGCGACCGTAAAACGACAAGAAGCAGCATGGCGAAGAACGGCGACCTGTTCGAACGATCGGGCAGCGGCAAGCGTGCCGCGGCCGGCAAGGACACTTCCTACACGGCACGTGACATCGAGGTGCTGGAGGGGCTGGAGCCTGTCCGCAAGCGCCCGGGCATGTATATCGGCGGCACCGACGAGCGGGCCATGCACCATCTCGTCGCCGAGGTTCTCGACAATGCCATGGACGAGGCCGTCGCCGGGCACGCCAATACCATCCATCTCGAGATGCTGGCCGGGAACAAGATCCTGATCCGCGACAACGGACGCGGCATCCCGGTCGACCCTCATCCCAAGTACAAGAACAAGTCCGCGCTCGAGGTCATCCTCACCACGCTGCATTCCGGCGGCAAGTTCAACGGCAAGGTCTATGCGACTTCCGGCGGCCTGCACGGCGTCGGTATCTCGGTGGTCAATGCGCTGTCCGACGATCTCGTCGTTGAAGTGGCGCGCGACCGGCAGGCCTGGACGCAGAGCTTCTCGCGCGGCAAGCCGGCCTCGAAGCTGAAGGCGGCGGGCCCCGCTCCCAATCGCCGCGGCACGACCGTCACCTTTCACCCCGATCCGGAAATCTTCGGCAAGCAGCAGTTCGTGCCCGAGCGCCTCTACCGCATGGCGCGCTCCAAGGCCTACCTGTTCCGCGGCGTCGAGATCCGCTGGAAATGCGACAAGAGCCTGATCAAGGGCAACGCGGTCCCGGAAGAGGAATCGTTCCACTTCCCCGGCGGCCTCAAGGATTACCTGACGTCGGAGATCGGCCAGCGGCCGACCGTGGTGCCGCAGCCCTTCGCCGGCGAGGCCAGGAGCGAGAGCAACGGCACGGCCGGCGGCAAGGTCGAATGGGCCGTCTGGTGGCCCAACGACGAGGAAGGCTTCGTCCGTTCCTACTGCAATACCGTGCCGACCTCGGAGGGCGGTACGCACGAATCGGGCTTCCGTAGCGCGCTGGTGCGCGGCCTGAAGCGCTATGCCGAGCTCACCGGCAACCGCAAGGGTTCGGTGATCACGGCCGACGACGTCATGGACGGTGCAGCCGCCCTCGTCTCGGTCTTCATCGAGCAGCCGCAGTTCCAGGGACAGACCAAGGAGAAGCTGGTCAGCGTCGAGGCCACGAAGCTGGTCGAGTCGATCGTCGGCGACAACTTCGAACACTGGCTCGTCGGCGACAAGGAAGCCGGCAACGTCCTGCTGGATCACGTCATCGCCAAGGCCGAGGATCGGCTGCGGCGCCGGCAGGACCGCGAGCAGCAGCGCAAGACGGCGACCCGCAAGCTGCGCCTGCCCGGCAAGCTCGCCGACTGCAGCAACACGGCCGCCGAGGGCACCGAGATCTTCCTGGTCGAGGGCGATTCGGCCGGCGGCTCGGCCAAGGCGGCGCGCAACCGCGAGACGCAGGCCATCCTCCCCCTGCGCGGCAAGATCCTGAACGTGGCGAGCGCCAGCGCCGACAAGCTGCGCGAGAACCAGGAAGTGCAGGATCTCATCCAGGCGCTGGGGTGCGGCACGGGCGCCAACTACAACGAGGACAGGCTTCGCTACGAGCGGGTCATCATCATGACCGACGCCGACGTCGACGGCGCGCACATCGCCTCGCTGCTGATGACGTTCTTCTACCGCGAGATGCCGAAGCTGATCGAGAACGGCCACCTGTTCCTCGCCCAGCCGCCGCTGTTCCGCCTGAGCAAGGGCGGACGCACCGAATACGCGCGTGACGAGGCCCACAGGGACGAACTGATCCGCGACGTCTTCGGAGGCGGCAAGATCGAGACCACGCGCTTCAAGGGCCTGGGCGAGATGCAGTCCGCGCATCTGCGCGAGACGACCATGGACATGACCAAGCGAACGCTTCTGAAGATCGACCTGCCGACCGCGGCCGATGCCGATCAGCGCCGTGAGGAGATGCAGGTGCGGACGCTGGTCGAGAACCTGATGGGCCGCAAACCCGAGAAGCGCTATGCCTTCATCCAGGAAAACGCCAAGTTCGCGCGCGACCTCGACGTCTGACGGCTTACAGCCGGCTTACATGCGGCGCGCGGGATTGTGACGTGAAGGCCGCGGCCGGCGGCCCTAGTCTTGGACTGGAATTCACGGGAGGACGTCCCCATGCGTGCGATTGATAGGCGTACGATTGACTGGCGTGCGATCAAGATGACCGTCACAGCCGGCGCCCTGGCGCTGGGCCTTTCCGCCGGTGCCGCTGCCGACGCGGCCACGCTCGGCGGGCCCCAATACGCCATTCAGTACGACTATCGCGATTTCTACGCGGCGACCGACCACAAGACCTTCCGCGTCGTGTTGCTGGGCAATCCCTATCCCGGCATGGAGATGAGCGAGGTGGCGCGACGCCTCCTCCCCGTCATGCAGGTCAACAAGCCCCCGCCGCATCTCACTTTCACTTACGACGAGCCCACCGAGCCGCCGCGGCCCGACTATCGTCTGGTGCTGGTCTTCAACCCGGCGAACGACCTGGGGTCCGGTGCCGTCTGCAACGGCGTCAGCCGCTTCCAGCCGGCGACGCCCGGCCGCGTCTATGTCTTCGCTGTCTATTGCCGTAATGACCTCGCCTTGTCGGAAGTCACCGGCCGGGCCGTGTCCTCGGCGCCCGACGACGAGGCGATGGGCGACCTGATGAAGGATCTGTTCAACGTCGTGTTCAGTCGCGCCCCCTATCTCCAGCGGCAGCATGGGCGCGGCGGCCTGGGTTCCTGAAGCGCTCCACAGGGCATCTCTGCTAACCAGACGGCTATGGCCGTCTGGTATGCCCTCGCCAACCTGGTTCTTTCCCGCATCGACGCCGAGACGGCTCATGGCCTGGCGATCGCCGGCCTGAGGACCGGCCTGCTTCCTTCCGACCGGCGTGGGGACCCGTCCTCGCTGGCGATCGACCTTTGGGGCCGGAGCCTTCCCAATCCGATCGGCCTCGCCGCTGGGTTCGACAAGAATGCCGAAGTGCCCGATGCAGCCCTCGGCATGGGCTTCGGCCTGGTCGAGATCGGCAGCGTGACGCCCAGGCCACAGCCCGGCAATCCGCGGCCGCGCGTCTTCCGGCTGCCCGAGGACCGGGGCGTCATCAACCGGATGGGCTTCCCCGGCGAAGGGCTGGAGGCCGTCCTGGCGCGGCTTCGGCAGCGGCAACGCACCGGCTTCGTCGGCGTCAATGTCGGCGCCAACAAGGACAGCGACGACCGGGCGGCGGACTACGTCGTCTGCGCCCGTGCGCTCGCGCCCTATGCCGACTACCTCGTCTGCAACGTCTCCTCGCCCAACACCCCGGGCCTGCGCAACCTCCAGGGCCGGACCCAGCTTGCCGACCTGCTCAAGCGCGTGCAGGAGGCGATCGCGGGAAGTTCCGTGCCGCTCGTCGTGAAGATCGCGCCCGACGCCACCGATGACGACCTCGACGATATCGTCGGCGTCTGCCGCGAGCTGCGGATGGACGGCATCATCGTCGGCAACACCACGCTGTCGCGTCCCCCTTCCCTTCGCGCGGCGCGCCGCGACGAGACGGGCGGGCTGTCGGGGGCGCCGCTGCTGACCCTGTCGACCGACGTGCTCCGCCGGACGGCACAGCGCGTCGAGCGCCAGTTCCCGCTGATCGGCTGCGGCGGCGTGGGCTCGGGCGCCGATGCCTATGCCAAGATCCGCGCCGGCGCGAGCCTGGTCCAGCTCTACTCGGCCCTCGTCTACGAGGGGCCACCGTTGGTGCGCCGCATCAAGGACGAACTGGCCGCCCTTCTCGCCCGCGACGGCTTCACTTCGGTGGCGCAGGCGGTGGGGGCCGATCTCTAGGAGAGTGGAATGAGTCTCGACTTCCTGCTCACCACCCTGATCGTCGTCATCTCGCCCGGGACCGGCGTGCTCTATACGCTCGCGGCCGGCCTGTCGCGGGGACACAAGGCGAGCACCATTGCCGCGTTCGGCTGCACGCTGGGAATCGTGCCGCATATGGCGGCGGCCATCCTCGGTCTGGCGGCGCTGCTGCACACGAGCGCGCTTGCCTTCCAGACCCTGAAGTACCTGGGCGTCGCCTATCTCCTCTACATGGCGTGGAACACGCTCAAGGAGCAGGGCGCCCTCAAGATCGAGAACGATGTCCGGGCGCGCTCGGGCGTCAGCGTGATCGTCGAGGCGGTCCTGCTCAACCTGCTCAACCCGAAACTTTCGATCTTCTTCTTCGCCTTCCTGCCGCAGTTCGTTCCAGCCGACACCGCCCACCCCCTGCCGCGCATGCTCGAGCTGAGCGGCGTGTTCATGCTGGTGACGTTCGTCGTCTTCGTCGGCTACGGACTGTTCGCGTCGGCAGTGCGACGCCACGTGATCTCACGCCCAGCCATTCTTGCCTGGATGCGGCGGACCTTCGCGGCCGCGTTCGTGGCGCTCGGCGTCAAGCTCGCCCTCGCCGAGCGCTGAGCGGCCCCGGCCGGAACGCGCTGGATCGCGTTCCGCCAGGGACGGTAATGCCAGCCGATCGTCAGATGTCGGCGAAGACGTGGCTTTCCTTCTTGGCGCCCGGGTGGGTCACCGCACCGGTGACGGCCGGGCCGACCAGCTCGGCGTACTTCCACAGCGCGCCGGCCGTATAGCCGTTCTTGCGCGGCTTCCAGGCCTTGCGGCGCTTGGCGAGCTCACGCTCCGAGAGGTCGACCGACAGCCGGCCCTTGACGGCGTCGATGGTGATCATGTCGCCGTTCTTGAGGAGGCCGATCGGGCCGCCGACCTGTGCCTCGGGTCCCACATGGCCGACGCAGAAGCCGCGTGTACCGCCGGAAAAGCGGCCGTCGGTGATCAGGGCCACTTTCTCGCCGACGCCCAGGCCGTAGAGGGCCGCCGTGGTCGACAGCATCTCGCGCATGCCCGGCCCGCCCTTGGGGCCCTCGTAGCGGATGACGAGCACATCGCCTTCCTTGAACTTGCCCTTCACCACCGCGTCGAACGCAGCCTCTTCCGAATCGAAGCAGCGCGCCGGGCCGGTGAAGACCAGGCGCTGCATGCCCGCCACCTTCACGATCGCGCCGTCGGGTGCGAGGTTGCCCTTCAGGCCGACCACGCCGCCGGTGGGCGTGATGCAGTCCTTCACGCGGTAGATGACGTCCTGGTCCTTGGGGAACTTCACGTTCTTGTGGTTCTCGGCCAGCGTCTTGCCGGTGACGGTGAGCGCATCGCCATGCAGCAGGCCGGCATCCAGCAGTTCCTTGATGACGACCGGGATGCCGCCGACCTGGAACAGATCCAGCGCCACGTACTTTCCGCCCGGCTTGAGGTCGGCGATGTAGGGCGTCTTCTTGAAGATCTTGGCGACGTCGTGGAGGTCGAACTTGATGCCGCACTCGTTGGCCATCGCCGGCAGGTGCAGCGCCGCGTTGGTCGAACCGCCGGTCGCGGCGACCACGGTCGCGGCATTCTCGAACGCCTCGCGGGTGGCGATGTCGCGCGGTCGGATGCCCAGCCGCAGCAGGTTCATCGCCGCCTCGCCCGAGGCCTCGGCATACTGGTCGCGAGTCTCGTAGGGTGCGGGAGCGCCCGCCGAGCCCGGCAGGGCGAGGCCGATCGCCTCGGACACGCAGGCCATGGTGTTGGCGGTGAACTGGCCGCCGCACGAGCCGGCCGACGGACAGGCCGCACACTCGAGTTCGTGCAGGTCGCCGTCCGAGAATTTGCCGGCGGCGTGCATGCCGACGCCTTCGAACACGTCGACGACGGTCACGTCCTTGCCGCGGAACTTACCCGGCAGGATCGTGCCGCCATACATGAACACCGACGGCACGTTGAGGCGCAGCATCGCCATCATCATGCCCGGCAGCGACTTGTCGCAGCCGGCAAGGGTGACCATGGCGTCATAGCAGTGGCCGCGCATGGTGAGCTCGACCGAGTCGGCGATGAGGTCGCGGCTGGCCAGCGAGGACTTCATGCCCTGATGGCCCATGGCGATGCCGTCGGTCACGGTGATGGTCGTGAACTCGCGCGGGGTGCCGCCGCTGCGGTCGACACCGACCTTCACGGCCTGGGCCTGGCGGTTCAGCGCGATATTGCACGGGGCAGCCTCGTTCCAGCAGGTCGCCACGCCCACGATGGGCTGGTTGATCTGCTTTTCGGTGAGGCCCATGGCGTAGAGATAGGAGCGATGCGGCGCCCGCTCCGGGCCGACCGTGGTGTAGCGGCTGGGCAGCTTCGCCTTGTCCAGAGTCGGATTGGGATGCAGCTTCGGTTGCTTCTTCTTGGCCATCGCGCGCGGGTCTCCGCCCTCTCGAGTGAAATTCGGCCGGACATTACTCGCGCCGGCCTGCGATTCCTAGGCTCAACGGGCTGCAGCCCCTGTCAATGCCCTGCGGACGGATCCGGAAGGGCGCACTCCGGGGTGGCCTGCATCGCGGAAATCTGGACGGAAGACGGCCGGCCCGACACCCCATACACTGCCGCCCGCAAAGGGGGAAACGTGCCGCTCTGGATACCGATCACCATCGCCGCCGCGCTGTTCCAGAACATCCGGACGACGATGCAGCAGAAGATTCGCCATGTCCTGAGCGTCGATGGAGCGAACTTCGTCCGGTACCTCTACGGCGCGCCGCTCGCGCTTGGCATGCTGGCCGTTCTGGTCTTCGGCACCGGCCGCGAAGTGCCGGCGCTCTCCGGCACGTTCTTCCTCCTGGTGACGGTGGCCGGCGTCGCGCAGATCGTGGCGACGTCGCTGATGATCCACTCCTTCTCGCTGCGCAACTACGCCGTCGGGACGGTCTATTCCAAGACCGAGACGGTGTTCGTGGCGCTCTATGCGACCTTCATCGCGTCGGAGCCTCTCAATCTCGGCGCCTGGCTCGGCATCCTGGTCTGCCTGGCCGGCGTGGCGATCCTGTCGGTGCGCGGCTCCTTCGCCAACATCCGCTCGGTGCTAGCCGACCTCGCTCACAAGGGCGCCGTCTACGGCATCCTCTCGGGCCTGTTCTTCGCCATCGCCGCCGGCACCATCCGCGAGGCCTCCAAGCACGAATACAGCGGCGACTTCATGGTCCGCGGCATCACCGTGCTGGCCTGCATGAACACGATCCAGATCGTGATCATGGCCGTCTATCTCGCCCTCCGCGACCGGCCACAGCTCGGCAAAGTCTGGGTCAACTGGCGCTCCTCGATCTGGGTCGGCATCTTCAGCGTGCTGGGTTCGGCCGGCTGGGCGCTCGCCATGACCCTGGAGAACGCCGCGCTCGTCCGCGCCGTCGGCCAGATCGAGCTGGTGTTCACGTTCATCGCTTCCCACGTCGTGCTGAAGGAGCGTCCGTCCGCGGGCGAATGGATCGGCAGCGCGCTGGTCGTGGGTGGCGTCGTCCTCATCCTCATTGTCCGGTGATCCCATGACAGACCCCCTGCCCCGTCCCCTGAGCGGCCTGCGCGTCCTCGACTTCTCGACCACGATCGCCGGCCCCCACTGCGCGCGCCTGCTGGCCGACATGGGTGCCGACGTGATCAAGGTCGAATCGCCGGAGGGCGACCTGATGCGCAGCCGGCCGGTGCAACGCGACGGCGCCAGCACGATGTTCGGGCAGCTCAATGCGGGCAAGCGCTCCATCGTCCTCGATCTGAAGCGGCCTGAAGCGGTCGCGGCCGTGAAGCGGCTGGTCAAGGACGTCGACATCCTCGTCGAGAACTACCGGCCCGGCGTGATGAAGCGGCTCGGCCTCGACTATCCCGAACTCGCCCGGATCAATCCCCGCCTGATCTATGCGGCGATCTCGGGCTACGGCCAGACCGGTCCCGGCGCCGGCCGCCCGGCCTACGCGCCGGTGATCCATGCCGCGACGGGCTACGACATGGCCCATCTCGGCTACCAGCAGGGCCGGGTGCGGCCCGACAATTGCGGCATCTTCGTCGCCGACTATGCCAGCGGCGCCTATGCGCTCGGCGCCCTGCTGGCGGCGGTCCATCAGCGGCACGTCACGGGCAAGGGGCAGATGGTCGACGTGTCGATGTTCGAGTCCCTGGTCGGCATGCTGCTGGGCGAAGTCAACCGCGCGCAATTCGACTACGAGCTTCCCTCGCGCCCGATGTATGGGCCGATCGAGGCCAGGGACGGCTATGTGATGCTGGCCACGGCCAGCGAGCGCACGTTCCAGGACATGGCGACCGCCGCCGGCCGGCGCGACTGGCTGACCGATCCGCGCTTCGAGAAGTACGCCGACCGGCGCATGAACTGGGGGCTCTTGATCGACGAGCTCGAGGAGTGGTCCCGGACGCTGTCGGTGAAGGAGGTGGTGGTCGCCCTCGAGAAGCACGGCGTCCCCTGCTCGCCCTACGTCACCGTGACCGAAGCCTTGCAGGATCCGCAGGTCGCGCATCGCGGCTCGCTCTGCACCATCGAGGACAGCGCCGGCGCCTACAAATCGCCGGCGCCGCCGTTCCGCTTTTCCGGTTCTCCGCTGCTCAGCGGGCCGAAAGTGGCGACGCTCGGCGAGCATACTACGAGCGTCCTGACCGAGGCGGGCTTCACGGCCGCCGAGATCGAGGCTCTGGTCCCGGCAGGAAAGAAATGATCGATCCCCGGACTCCCATCCTGGTGGGCGGCGCCCAGCTCACCGACACGCAGGGCCAGCCCTCGAGCGAGCGTTCGCGAGTCGCCTTCTGTGCCGAGGCCGCCCGCGCGGCGCTTGCCGACACCCGGGCTTCGATCGGCGCGGATGCGCTCGGCCGCAGGATCGACGCCGTCGCGGTGATGGAATTCTTCAGCGACATCAGTCCGCGCTTTGCTTCGCCCTTCGGCCGCTCGAGCAACCCGCCCAGGAGCGTTGCCAACCGCCTGAGCGCCGCGCCGCGACAGCTCCTCTACAGCCATTCCGGCGGCAACATGCCCCAGTACCTCGTCAACCGCTTCGCCGAGGAGATCGCGGCCGGCGAGACGGAGCTTGCCCTGATCTGCGGTGCGGAGCTGCTGCGCAGCACCCAGAACGCGCGCAAGGCTGGTCTCGCGATCGACTGGAACGAGGATTCGGGCGGAGATCCCGAGCGCATCGGCGACAACCGTTTCGGCTTCAGCGAGGAGGAGGCGCGCCACGAGCTGCGTGCCGCGATCCATTTCTATCCCCTGCTGGAGAATGCCATCCGCGGCGGTCTGCGACGCGACGTGCCGACCCACATGAAAGCCATGGGCAGGCTGTTCGCGCGCCTGGCGGCCGTGGCAAAGGACAATCCCCTCGCCACCCGCCGCAAGGGCTACAGCGCCGAGGAGCTGGCAACCGTCTCCGACGACAATCGCTGGATCTGCTTTCCCTACCCGCGCCTGATGAATGCCAACGCCATCATCGACCAGGCGGCGGCGGTGCTGGTCACGTCGGTCGGCAAGGCGCGCGAATGGGGCATCCCGCAGGACCGCTGGGTGTTCCTGCACGGCTGCGCCGACGGCACCGACACCTGGGTGGTGTCCGAACGCGACCGCCTCGATGCCTCGCCCGCCATACGCGGCTGCGCGCGCCTCGCTCTCGACATGGCCGACAAGAAGCTGTCCGATGTCGCGGCATTCGACCTCTACAGCTGCTTCCCGTCGGCCGTCGAGGTGGCGATGGCGGAGATGGGGATCGACGAGGCCGACCCGCGGCCGATCAGTGTCACCGGCGGGCTACCCTTCTTCGGTGGCCCCGGGAACAACTACGTGACGCACTCGATCGCCGAGATGATGAACGTGGTGCGGCGCAAGCCGGGATCGTTCGGGATGGTGACCGCCAACGGCATGTACCTCACCAAGCATTCGGCCGGGCTGTATTCGACCGAGCCGACGCATGGGCCGTGGCGCCGCCAGGATCCTAAGATCTTCCAGGCCGAACTCGATGCGGGTCCGAAGCGCCGGGTGAACCGGGCGCCTGTCGGCGCCGGTACGATCGAGACCTATTGCGTGGCCTACGGCAAGGATGCCCCCGAGCGGGCCTATATCTTCGGCCGCCTTGGCGACTCCGACGAACGTTTCGTGGCGATGGCACCCGACGATCCGGCGCTGCTGGCCGACATGCTGGCGCAGGAGCAGCTTGGACGCCGCGTAAGAGTGGCGCAGGAGAACGGACGCAACGTCTTCCGCCCGCAGTGACGGTTCCAGCATTCCACCGTCAGTCCCCTGCAAGGATGTCGGCGGCATGGTGCACAGACCGGGGTGTTTTTGCGACAGGCGCAACTTGGCTGTCGGCGTCGCGTTGGGCCGGCACAAGGGTTCATCGAGGAGGACCGAAGATGAAGCGCTTGGCTCTTTGCGTTGCCGCATTGATCGGCACGACCGCCCTGGCTCACGCCCAGCCGATGGGGCCGGCCATGGGTTCAGGCACGGGCATGTCGGCGGACTCCGCCTATGCCCATGCGAAATACGGGCCGGATGACATGAATCGCGGCTGTGGCCATTCGGTCGCGATCACCGACGAATACGGCTTCCGCTACGACAACATGGGCGATCGCCTGAACGCCCGAGGCTGTGTGATCGCGCCGCCCATGACGCCTCCCGGCGCACGGGCGATCCAGCGCTAGATTTCGCCCCGGTCCGGCTCGAATGTGCGAGGAATCCGGGCCGGGTTGCGGGTCGTTCCGAGGGCCGATCCCGGTCGGGATCGGCCCTTTACGGCACGGCGGGCGAGGCCCAAGCTTCCCGAAAATAATCGGAGGAAGCATGACCAATATGCTGAGCGCCGCGCAGGCGGCAGAGTTCGCCGACAAGGGCTTCACCTATGCGCGCGGCCTGTTCTTGCCGGACGAGGTGAAGCTTCTGCGCGAAGCGATGGAAGAGGATCCGGCCGTGCGTGCTTCGATCCTCGATCGCCGCGACAGTGACGGCCGGTCGACCCGCATCGCCCTCTGGAACCGCGCCGGCGACAGCGTGTACGGCCTCGCTGCGCGTTGCGCGCGCATGGTCGACACGACGGAGGCGCTTCTGGGCGGTCCGGTCTACCACTTCCAATCCAAGCTGACGGCGAAGGATCCCGAAGTCGGCGGCGCATGGGAATGGCATCAGGACTACGGCTACTGGTACTACAACGGCTGCCTGCGGCCGGACATGCTGTCGATCATGATCGCGCTGGACCGGACCACGCGCGAGAACGGCTGCCTGCAGATCGCCACCGGCTCGCACAAGCTCGGCCGCATCGACCACACGCCCCTGTCGCCGACCCAGAACGAGGTCGACCCCAGGCTGATGCCGCATATCCTCGAACGCTGTCCGATCGAGTATGGCGAACTCGAGCCCGGCGACGCGCTGATCTTCCACAGCAATGCCATCCACCGGTCGGACGCCAATCGCTCGTCCAGCCGGCGCTGGACGCTCCTGATCTGCTACAATCGGACGGACAACGATACGGTCTTCAAGACGGACGATCGCTATTTCGTGCCGCTGGACAAGGTCGATGACGGTGCCCTCCTCCAGGCCGGCCTGCGCTTTGCGCGCGGCGGCAACGAGGAGCACTTCACCTCACGGCCCTACGTGCCCGATCTGCGCAAGGCGTCCTGACAGGCGCACGGCCTCGCACCGACGGGGTAACGACCGGAATCCGCCTCTCGACGCGAGGTGGCATACAGTGGCTGCATCCCTCCAATCGAGGTCCGAGATGCAGTTTAAGAATGCCCTCTTATCCTTTGATTTTCCGGAATTTTCTGACGCCGGGGAAATCCGGCCATTTTCGGGGATGCCGCGCCGGGGCTAAGTCGTTGATTCGCAACGAATCAGCCCGTCCGTTTCCATTAGATTCCCATTTATTTAATGGACGGCCCTCATGCTCCAAGGCGCTCCAAGGCCGCGCTGAGGCGGGCGCGGGTCTGTTCGGCCTGGGCACGCCGCTCTCGCTGCTCCTCGACCACTTCTTCGGGAGCCCGGGACACGAAGGCGGCGTTGCCGAGCTTGGCGTCGATCTTGCCGACCTCGTCCGCCAGCTTCTTGATCTCCTTCTGCAGGCGAGCACTCTCGGCCTTGAGGTCGATCACGTCGCCGACCGGCAGCGCATAGGTCGCCTCGCCCACCACGATCTGCAACGCCGCCTTGGGCGCCGTCGTCGCCGCGGCGTCGATGCCTTCGACGCGGGACAGCCGCTCGATCGCCGCCTGATGGGTTTGCAGCCGCAGGCGGGTCGTGTCGTTCGCGCCCACGACCAGCAGCTTGAGCTTGGCTCCGGCCGGCACGTTGAGCTCGGCCCGGGCCGAGCGGATGTCGGAGATGAGCTTCACCAGCCAGCCCATCTCGGCGCCGGCCGCAGCATCGATCGCCGGCGCGGTCGGCCAGGGCTGGCCGATCAGCATGCCGTGCTCCGCCCGATGACCGAGCTTGTCCCAGAGCTCCTCGGTGATGAAGGGCATCACCGGATGCAGGAGCTTCACCGTCTCGCGCAGGACGAAGGCGGTGACGGCCCTGGTCTCGTCCTTCTCGGCACCGTCCGCACCCTGCAGGATCGGCTTGGTGAGCTCGACGTACCAGTCGCAGACGACGCCCCAGATGAACTCGTACAGCGTATTGGCTGCTTCGTTCAGCCGGAAGTCGGCCAGCGCCTGGTCGACGGCTGCATTGGCGCGCGCAAGCTCGCCGAGCATCCACTTGTTGACGGTGAGCCTGGCCGAAGCAGGATCGAAGTCCTTCGGCAGTGCGGCGCCATTCATCTCGGCGAAGCGCGTCGCGTTCCAGAGCTTGGTCGCGAAGTTGCGCGACCCTTCCACGCGCGCCGTCGCCAGGCGCAGCCGTCCGGCTGCCGACGAGGCCAGCGACGCCATGGTGAAGCGCAGCGCGTCGGCGCCGTACTTGTCGATGAGCTCCAGGGGATCGATCACGTTCCCCTTGGACTTCGACATCTTCTGGCCCTTCTCGTCGGTGACCAGGCCGTGCAGGTAGACGGTCCGGAACGGCACGTCTCCCATGAAGTGCATGCCCATCATCATCATGCGGGCGACCCAGAAGAACAGGATGTCCCAGCCGGTAACCAGCACCGAGGTCGGATAGTACTTCTTCAGCGCATCGGTCTCGTCAGGCCAGCCCAGCGTCGAGAAAGGCCACAGCGCCGAGCTGAACCAGGTGTCGAGCACGTCCGGATCCCGCTCCAGCGGCACATCCTTGCCGTAGTGGCTACGGGCCTCCGCCTTCGCCTCGCCTTCCGACATGGCCACGAACACCTTGCGATCCGGCCCGTACCAGGCCGGAATCTGGTGGCCCCACCAGAGCTGGCGCGAGATGCACCACGGCTCGATGTTCTCCATCCAGCGGAAGAAGTCGTCGCGCCCGCGCTCGGGCACGAAGGTCACGCGGCCGTCGCGGGCCGCCGCGATCGGCGCCTCGGCGAGCTTCTTGGCGTCGGCGTACCATTGCTCGGTCAGGAACGGCTCGACCGGCACGCCGCCGCGATCGCCATAGGGGACGGCATGGGTATGAGGCTCGATCTTCTCGAGCAGCCCCTGCTCCTCCATGTCGGCCACGACCTTCTTGCGCGCCTCGAAGCGGTCGAGGCCGCGATACTTCTCGGGCGCGTTCTCGTTCACGCGCGCGAACTTGTCGAAGATCGAGATGGCTTCGAGCTTGTGCCGGCGGCCGACCTCGAAGTCGTTGAAATCGTGTGCCGGGGTGATCTTCACCGCGCCCGAGCCCTTCTCGGGATCGGAATATTCGTCGCCGACGATCGGGATGCGCCGCCCGACCAGCGGCAGGACCGCGTGCCTGCCGATCAGATGCTTCCATTTCGGATCGTCCGGATGCACCGCGACCGCGGTGTCGCCCAGCATCGTCTCGGGCCGCGTTGTGGCGACGACGATGTGCTCGTCGCTGCCCTCGATCGGATACTTGAAGTACCAGAGGTGCCCCTTCACTTCCCGCGATTCGACCTCGAGGTCGGAGATCGCCGTCAGCATCTTGGGGTCCCAGTTGACCAGCCGGTTGTCCTTGTAGATCAGCCCCTGGCGATAGAGGTCGACGAACACCTTCACGACGGCCCGCGACAGCCCCTCGTCCATGGTGAAGCGTTCGC
Source organism: Pseudomonadota bacterium (assembly GCA_018240685.1). Lineage (GTDB taxonomy): Bacteria > Pseudomonadota > Alphaproteobacteria > Reyranellales > Reyranellaceae > Reyranella. Next base: position 32,645 of record JAFEFG010000037.1, read on the forward strand.
GGCTCCAGTCGCACGAGGCTCCCAGACGCCGGAGCTGGCTGGTGATGGTGCCGCCGGAATAGGCCTTCCACTCCCAGACCTTGGCGAGGAACTCCTCGCGGTTCAGCAGCTTCCTGTTGGCGTCCCCTGCCGCCGCGCCTTCCACGGCGAGGCCGATTCCTTCCTGCTCGAGATTGCGTACGACGACCATCTGCGTGGCGATGCCGGCGTGATCGGTGCCGGGCTGCCACAGCACGTCGTCGCCCTTCATGCGGCGCCAGCGGATCAGGATGTCCTGCAGCGTGTTGTCCAGCGCATGGCCCATGTGCAGGCTGCCCGTCACGTTGGGCGGCGGGATCACGATGCAGTAAGGCGGCTTGGCGGATTCCGGGTGCGCCTTGAAGGCACCCGACTGCTCCCATTCGGGGTAGCGCCGCGCTTCGATTTCTTTGGGGTCGTAAGTCTTGTCCAGCATCGCTTGCCTTATAACGAAAAACGCCACGGATGGCCCCGTGGCGTTCGATGGGAGGTATGCCCCGGGGATCAGCGGCGCGTGAGCCGGACGATCTCGCGTTCGACGTACCGCTCGACGATCGGTGGGAGGTTGCGGTCGAGCCAGTCCTTCAACATCGGCCGCAGCATGTCCTTCACCATCTCCTCGATGGTCTTGCCACCGTCGCCCAGTGCCGGGCCCGGGCTTGAGGCCCTTGGGGGCGGCACGCTGTCCTGCACGGCCTGGTTCAGGCGATCGAAGGCCGACGAGGTCGCGCCGGCGACGGAGGAGCCGATCAGGGATTCGGAGGGCTCTGGGAGTGATTCGGACATGACGGAGGCACTCACTGCAGCGGTAGGAGGTACCGGGATGGGGGTTGGCTGGGGATCGGAGGAACGCGGCTCCTCCACCAGTTCGGTCAGGAGAAGGACGTCGTCAGGGTTGGCGGCTGCGGCTGCCGCTGCCGCCTGGGCGTCCCTGACCTCCTCGCGGCGGATCGGAGGCTCGCCCAGCTGGGCCCGCGCTTCGTCGTCGGAGATGATCTTGCGGATGGAGGCAAGAATGTCGTCCATCGACGGGTCATTGTTCGTGCTTCGGCCGTCGCTCATTTCTTCGTTCCAGAGTCGGTGCTGCCCCAGCCGATCCAACGGGAGCCCACCTCGTTATAATACTTCTCCTCGTCATAATATTCGACTGGCAATCCGAGCGTCCGGGCGGTCAGGCGGCCGATGCCGGCCAGGACACCGTAGTAGCTGATCTGCGTGTCATGGCGAGCCTGCAGCAGGTTCACCTGCGAGTTCAAAAGCTCCTGCTCCGCGTTCAACACGTCGAGGGTGGTACGCGAGCCGACCAGGGCCTCCTGGCGCACGCCGTTCAAGGCGACTTCGTTGGCGCGCACCTGGGCGTCGAACGAGACGACCCGCGAGCGGGCGGAGTCGAGGTTGCGCCAGGCCCGGATCACGTTCTCGGCCGCCGTCCGGCGGGCGCTGTCGAGTTCGTTGCGGCGCTGGCCGACGAGCTGCTTGGCCTGCCGGACCTGGGACCACTCGCTGCCGTTCTGGTAGATCGGCACGGTCGCCTGCAGCCGCACGCCGTACTGGTAATACCGGTCGCCCGGATACAGGTAGTCGAACTGCTGCGAGATGAACCCGACCAGGTTGACCTGGGGCAGCAGGCTGCCGATCGCGCTGTTCACGCCGTATCGGGCCGCGACGATACGCTGCTGCGCACTCACCGCCCTCGGTACGTTGTCCATCGCCAGGGAGACGCATTCCTCTTCCGAGGCCGGCAGGGCGCCGACCAGGGGCAGGTCGGCGATCTTGCCCGGCTTCATGCCGATCTGATGCTGGAACGCCGCCTCGTCGATGCGCACCTGGGCCTGGGCCAGAACGAGATCGGCCTTCGCCTGCTCCAGGCGGGCTTCCGCCTGGGCCACGTCCGTGATGGTGAGTTCGCCGACGCGGAAGCGCTCGCGGGTGGCATCGAGCTGCTGGACGAGCACGCTGACGTTGTTCCGCCGCGCATCGACGATGCCGAGATCCTGCAGGAGGTCGGCATAGGCCTGGACGGAGGCCAGCATCACCGACTGCTCGGTGTCGGCGAGCGCCGCGCGCTGTGCCTGGATGTTCGCCTGGGCCGCCTTGGTGTCGGCCACCGTCTTGCCGCCGCGGAACAAGGGCTGTGTCGCCTGCAGGACCGTGAAGCGGCCATACAACGGTCGCAGCGCCCACACCGACTGCGGGGTGGCCTGGAAGTCGTATTCGATCTTGTTGACTTCGAACGACAGCGTGACCTTGGGCCGCCAGTTCGCGACCGCCTGGGACAGCGTCTCGTCGGTCTGCCGAAGCAACGCGCGTCCTGCCAGCAGGTCGGGATTGCTGTTGTACGTACTGGAAAGCGCCTCGATCAGGCTTTGCGCCGAGGCATCCGGAACGCTGCCGAGACCAACCGCCAGCGCGCACAGCGCGGCTGCGCCAGTGTGCTTCAAGGCTGGTCGGTTACGCATGAATACCCCCATTTTTCCCGACAAGACCCTATCATCGCCCCGACAGAAGTGAACAGCCCTTCGGCGACCCCTCGGTGCGGCGGCAATGGTCAGAACATGAAGCGAGGCGGTGGCGCGAACCCCGGCAGGAGTGGTGTGCCTGCATCGAACAACGGGCGGCTGGAAGTGACACCGCCCTCCTTCACAACGAGGTGAGCCACTCCGAGCGTGCCCGGCGCACCGCCGATCACCGTACCGAGGCGGCCGCCCTCGGCTAGCTGGTCGAGGATCGCCTGGGGGATCTCGCGCACCGCGCCCTCGATCAGGATCACGTCGTAAGGGCCGCTGGCGGGAGCGCCCGCCTCCATCTCGCCGACGACCTGCTGCACGTTGTCGATGCCCAGTTCCTTGATGGTCTGCTCGGCCGAACCGGCCAGGGCGGCATCGGCCTCGACGGCGACCACGCTCTTGACCAGGCGCGCCAGAAGCGCCGCCCCGTAGCCGCGGCCCGATCCCACGACCAAGGCCCTGTCGGTCGCCGCCGGCTGCAGGGTCTGGATGAGCCGGGCAAGGACCATCGGCTCCATGAGGTAGCGTCCGCCCCCCACCGGCACGTCGTCGTCGGCGTACGCGATCGACTTCACGGCATCGGGCAGGAAGCGCTCGCGCGGCAAATCCGCCGCCGCCGCGAGCAACTGGTCATTCGTGATGCGGTTAGGCCTGAGTTGGCCTTCGATCATGTTACGACGCGCGACCGAGTAATCCGTCATAGGCTGGACCCCAAAGGCTGGACCCCTAAATATTGTGCTGCTTATAGGCGGCGGCGACCGACAGCGTCAAAGGGCGCCGCGTCGCGGTCCGGCTTGACCGCTCCCGCAACCCACGCGTATAGCAGCCCCGTTTCTGCGGCCGGCCTGGTGGCAGAGTGGCTATGTAGCGGACTGCAAATCCGTCAATGCCGGTTCGATTCCGGCCCAGGCCTCCACGCGGCGCGTGCGGATAACGTTCCCCTTGCATGCGAGGGGACGCTCTGCCAAAAGACCGCGCTTTCGCGGCCGCATACCGCCGGTCGCGACGAATTCTTCCGGAGTAGCTCAGCGGTAGAGCAGGCGACTGTTAATCGCCGGGTCGCAGGTTCGAACCCTGCCTCCGGAGCCAGACCGCTACGGCGCGCCCCACGGGAGGCGCGCCGTAGTTTTTTCCGGACAGGATCGCGCCGGGCAGCGAGCGGCCACGTGCGCCGTTCATCGCGCCCCGCAGGCGACCGAGCGGCGCTCGCCAGCACCGCCGAGTTGAGCTATCGAGCGGCTCCGGGTCGCGTCGCGGAGTCCTCATGAGCAAACTCGAACTGACCAACGAGACGGTGGAAGTGGTCCGCAAGGAACTCGCCTTCCAGGGCCACTTCAGGGTCACGCGTTATTTCTTCCGTCACGGCCTGCATCAGGGCGGCCAAAGCGACATCATCAGCCGCGAGGTCTTTGAGCGCGGCCAGGCGGGCGCCGTGCTCCCCTACGACCCCGGCCGCGACGAGGTCGTGCTGATCCGCCAGTTCCGTGCCGGCGCCTATGTCGCCGGACATCATCCTTTCACCTGGGAGACCGTGGCCGGAATCATAGAGGATGGCGAAACCGCCGAGGCCATGGTCAGGCGCGAGGCGGTCGAGGAATCCGGCCTCACCATCACCGACATCTGGCCGATCCAGAACATCATGCTGACGCCCGGCGCCTGCTCGGAAGCCTGCCGCATCTTCCTGGGCCGCGCCAACACCGAGAACGCCGGCGGAATCTTCGGTCTCGAGGCCGAAGGAGAGAATATTTTCGTCAAGGTGCTGCCTTTCAGCGAAGCCTTTGCCATGGTCGAGCGCAACGAAGTCGACAACGCTGTCACCGTCGTGGCGCTGCAGTGGCTCGCGCTCCGTCGCGACGAGGTGCGACGCCGCTGGTCGTGACGGTTGCGTATGGCCCTCATCCCTGTCTACGGTCCGGCCAGGGAGCAAACGCAGGGTTACGAAGCGAGCATTTCATCATGAAAGTCCGGTCCGGTTTCGTCGAAAGCATCGGCAACACGCCGCTGATCAAGCTGAGGGCGGCGTCCGAGGCGACCGGTTGTGCGATCTACGGCAAGGCAGAGTTCCTCAATCCCGGCGGCTCGGTGAAGGACCGTGCGGCACTTGCCATCATCGAGGACGCGGAGAGACGCGGGAAGCTCCGTCCCGGCGGCGTGATCGTCGAAGGGACAGCCGGCAACACCGGCATCGGCATCACCCTGGTCGCCAATGCGCGAGGCTACCGGTCGATCATCGTGATGCCGGAGACGCAGAGCCAGGAGAAGAAGGACATGCTGCGGCTCTGCGGCGCCGATCTGCGGCTGGTGCCCGCCGTCCCCTATTCCAATCCCGACAACTACGTGCGCTATTCGGGCCGCCTCGCCGACGAGATCGCAGCCAGGGAACCGAACGGCGCCGTGTGGGCGAACCAGTTCGACAACATCGCCAACCGCGACGGTCACTACCGCACCACCGGGCCGGAGATCTGGGAGCAGACCGACGGCAAGGTCGACGGTTTCACCTGCTCCGTCGGCAGCGGCGGCACGCTGGGCGGCATCGCCCGTGCGCTCAAGGAGCGCAACCCGGCCGTGACGATCGCCCTCAGCGATCCCATGGGCTCGGCTCTGTTCAACTGGGCGACGAAGGGCGAGCTCAAGTCCGAGGGCACCTCCATCACCGAGGGAATCGGCCAGGGCCGCGTCACGGCCAACCTCGACGGCACGCCGATCGACACTGCCTACCAGATCACCGACCAGGAGGCCCTGCCCGTCCTGTTCGATCTCATCGAGCACGAGGGCCTCGTGCTCGGTGGCTCGACGGCCATCAACGTGGTGGGGGCGATGCGCCTCGCCCGCGAACTGGGCCCCGGCAAGACCATCGTCACAGTCCTCTGCGATGGCGGCCAGCGCTACCAGTCGAAGCTGTTCAATCCCACCTTCCTGCGCGAGCGGAACCTGCCCGTTCCTCCCTGGATGAAGTGACGGCGGCATGAGCCGGGTCGTCGTCTGCGGCAGTCTCAACATGGATGTCGTCGTGCAGAGCGCACGACGACCGGCTGCGGGCGAGACGCTGCTGGGCGCAGAGGTGACCTTCCTTCCCGGCGGCAAGGGACTCAACCAGGTGATCGCGGCGGCACGCGTGGGAGCCGCCGCAGCCATGATCGGGGCGGTCGGCGACGGTCCGTTCGGCAAGACCTTGCGCACCTTTCTCGCCGACAACGACGTCGACACCAGCGGGCTGCATGTCGTGCCGGGGCAAGCCACCGGCCTCGCCCTGATCCAGGTCGCCCAAGGCGACAACGCCATCACCGTGGCCTCGGGCGCGAACAGCCGCTTCAGCACGGCCATGGTGCGCACCGCGCCGCGGCGCGACGAAGTCTGGGTGGCGCAGTTCGAGACCCCCGTTGAGGCCACGCGCGCCATCATGCGCAAGGCGCGACGGGCCGGAGCACGCACCGTGCTCAACATGGCGCCGTTCCAGCCGCATCCCGCGGATCTCTTGAAGTCGGTCGATGTGGTCGTGCTGAACGAGATCGAGCTGGCGCAGGCGACAGGCGTTCGGCTGCGCGCGGCGAGTTCCGAACGGCGGATCGTCGAAGCCTGCCAGAAGCTTCGCGCGAAGGGACCTCGCGCCGTCGTCGCGACGCTCGGCCCACGCGGCGCCATGGTCGTGACTGCCGAGCAATCCATTCTCATTCCTGGTTTCGCGGCCAAGGTCGTAGACACTACGGGCGCCGGCGATTGCTTCGTCGGCGCCTTTGCCGCGCGCCTTGCGCAGGGCGCCACGCCGGTCGAAGCCGCCCGCTACGGAAACGCCGCCGCAGCCTGTTCCGTCGGGCGGCTCGGCGCGGCGCCGTCGATGCCGACCGCCAAGGAAGTTGCAGCCCGACTGGCAAGCGCCTAAATCCTGCCCATGGTCGAAGAACTCTTCCGTCAGGATGCCTACATCAAGGAAGCCGATGCGGCGGTGAGCGCTGTCGAGGAGCGCGGCGTGCGCCTCGACCGCTCGATCTTCTATCCCACCGGCGGCGGGCAGCCCGGCGATACCGGATTGCTGCGGTGGGACGGCGGCGAAGCGCGTGTCGTCGACACGATCAAGGCGGATGGCGGCGACATCCTTCACGTCCTCGCGCCCGACGCACCCAAGCCCGCCGTCGGCGCCAAGGTCCATGCCCTCCTCGACTGGGATCGGCGCTATCGGCACATGCGCATGCATACGGCGCTGCACGTCATGTCGGCCGTCATCAAGGGCAACGTGACGGGCGGCCAGGTCGGCGCCGACAAGAGCCGTCTCGACTTCAATCTGGAGGGCGAGGTTCCGACCAAGGAGTGGGTCACCGAGGAGATCAACAGGCTTCTCGCCGCCGACCGGCCGGTTGCGGCGCAATGGATCACCGACGAGGAACTCGTCGCCCGCCCCGAACTCGTGAAGACGATGAGCGTGCGTCCGCCGATGGGCGCCGGCCGCGTGCGGCTGCTGTCGATCGACGGCGTCGACCTTCAGGCCTGCGGCGGAACCCATGTCGGACGCACCGCCGAGATCGGTCGGGTCGAGTGCACCAAGATCGAGAACAAGGGCAAGATGAACCGACGGTTCATTATCTCGCTGTCGTAGGACGACGCGAGGCGACCGACCCGATTCCAGAGCCAGCATCCATATTGCGAACCGTTTGACGCCCAAGAGGAAGACTCTCCGATGGCCTATGCAAGACCCGACGCTCTCGTCAGCACAGAATGGCTGGCCGCCCACCTCGGCGCGCCGGACGTGCGCATCGTGGACGGCTCCTTCTACCTTCCGGCGCAGAAACGCGACCCGAAGGCGGAATTCGATAACCAGCACATTCCGGGCGCGGTCTTCTTCGACATCGATGAGATTGCCGACACGTCGAGTCCCCTTCCCCACATGCTGCCCTCGCCCGAGAAGTTTTCCTCGCGCGTCCGCAAGCTCGGCCTGGGCGACGGCAACAAGATCGTCATCTACGACACCACGCCCATGACCGGCGCCGCGCGCGTCTGGTGGATGTTCCGTGCCATGGGGCACAAGGACGTCGCCGTCCTCGACGGCGGTCTGCCGAAGTGGATCGCCGAGGGCCGGCCCGTCACCGACGATCCCACGCCTGCGCGCGAGCGCCATTTCACGGCGCGTCTCAACAACACGTTGGTGCGCTCGATCGACGACGTGAAGGAGCTGATCGACAGCAAGCGCGAACAGATCGTGGATGCGCGGGCTGCAGGGCGTTTCCGGGGTGAAACGCCGGAGCCGCGGGTCGGCCTGCGCGGCGGCCACATGCCCGGCGCCTTCAACCTGCCGTACAACGATCTGATCGATCCGAAGACCGGCACGATGCTTCCGGCAGAGCAGATCTCCGAGCGCATTGCCGCCGCCGGCATCGATCCCGGCAAGAAGGTAACGGCAAGCTGCGGCTCGGGCGTGACCGCCTGCGTCGTGGCACTCGGTCTGTATCTCGTCGGCGCTCCCGAAGCGGCGGTCTATGACGGCTCGTGGACCGAATGGGGTGGCCGCGCCGACACGCCGATCGTCACCGGTGCCTGATCGATTTGCCCATCAGCCGCCGCCGCGCGCGGACGGCCGGCTGCCTGTTACCATCACGCATCTCGAACTCGCCCCCGCCGACTGGACAAGGCGCGGGCAAGCGCCGGCGTCGGCGTCGGCGATCGAGATCACGCATGAAACGGCACCGTCCGTTTCCCTCTACCGCGAGCTCTATGACCGCGTCGGCCGG
>JAFEFG010000038.1 GCA_018240685.1 Pseudomonadota bacterium
CCACCGAGCTCAATCTCGCGGACTACTTCCGCGCCAACAAGATGAGCTTCAAGCCGGTCGTCATCGAGAAGGTGGAAGAGACCCGCGCCGCCTTCTTCTCCGGTCGCTGCGACGTCTATACGACCGACGCCTCGGGCCTCTATTCCACCCGCGCCGCCAACGTGCCGGCGCCCCTCACACCCGATGATTTCGTCGTCCTGCCGGAGATCATCTCCAAGGAACCGCTGGGCCCGGCCGTGCGCCATGGCGACCAGCAGTTCGCCGACATCGTCCGCTGGTCCCTGTTCGCCATGATCGACTCCGAAGAAAACGGCATCACGTCCAAAAACGTGGACGAGATGCTGAAGAGCGAGAACCCGACCATCAAGCGCATCCTCGGAGTCACCCCGGGTATCGGCAAGGCCCTCGGCGTCGACGAAAAGTGGGTCTACAACATCGTCAAGCAGGTCGGGAACTACGGCGAGAGCTTCGAACGCAACGTCGGCATGGGCTCGCCGCTGAAGATCGCCCGCGGGCTGAACGCGCTATGGAGCAAGGGCGGCATCCAGTACGCCCCGCCCATCCGCTGATCCCGGAGCCTCGAGCCCCTGGTACGCCGCCGCCCCAAAAGGGCGGCGGTCGTCATTTGGCCTGTTGCTTGCTTGCCTGCGGGAGGTGAGACTTGGGCGAGGCCAAATCAGGGGAGGCAATTCAATGCACAAGGCTTCGTTGGCGGCGGCGTTCGGCCTGGCCGCAGTGTTTGCGTCCGGCAATGCCTGGGCGGGCAAGGATCTTGACGCCATCAAGGCGCGAGGCAACCTGATCTGCGGGGTGCCCACCGGCATCGCGGGCTTCGCGTCCGCCGACAGCCAGGGCAAGTGGACGGGTCTCGACGTCGACGTCTGCCGCGCGGTGTCTGCGTCGCTGTTCGGCGATTCGGAGAAGGTGAAGTACGTTCCCCTCACCTCCCAGCAGCGTTTCACAGCGCTGCAGTCGGGCGAGGTCGACATGCTGTCCAACAACACGACGGCGACGCTGACGCGCGACACCGCGCTCGGCCTCGATTTCACGGCCATCACCTACTATGACGGCCAGGGCTTCATGGTGCCCAAGAAGCTCGGCGTGAAGAGCGCCAAGGAGCTGAACGGCGCCACCGTCTGCGTGGCTCCCGGCACCACGACGGAGCTCAACCTCGCGGACTACTTCCGCGCCAACAAGATGAGCTTCAAGCCGGTCGTCATCGAGAAGGTGGAAGAGATCCGTGCCGCCTTCTTCTCCGGCCGCTGCGACGTCTATACGACGGATTCGTCGGGGCTCTATGCGACGCGTGCGGCCAACGTGCCGGCGCCCCTCAAGCCCGATGACTTCGTCGTCCTGCCGGAGATCATCTCCAAGGAACCCCTGGCGCCGGCCGTGCGCCATGGCGACCAGCAGTTCGCCGACATCGTCCGCTGGACGCAGTACGCCATGCTCGAGGCCGAGGAATACGGCATCAGCTCCAAGACCGTGGACGAGATGCTGAAGAGCGAGAACCCGACCATCAAGCGCATCCTCGGGGTCACGCCCGGCATGGGCAAGGCGCTCGGCGTCGACGAGAAGTGGGTCTACAACATCGTCAAGCAGGTCGGGAACTACGGCGAGAGCTTCGAACGCAACGTCGGCTCCGGTTCGATCCTCAAGATCGACCGCGGCCTGAACAGGTTGTGGACGAAGGGCGGCCTGCAATACGCCGAGCCGATCCGATGACGTTGCGCGCGCAGCGGCGGTTTCGCCGGTTGCAACTGTGAAATCCGCTCCTACACTGCGCGCAACAAAGGGCATGCCGCACAATCGCGGCATTCAGGGGGGCTAAAGCGCATGGCTGTCGAGTCGATCGGCTCTCAGCAGCATCCCAAGATCGCGCCCTGGAACGACCCGGTCATCCGCGGCTGGGTCTTCCAGGTCGTGGTGGTGGGGCTGGTGGGTCTCCTGGCGTGGTATCTCGTCTCCAACACGGTCGAGAATCTGGCCCGGCAGAAGATCGCCAGCGGCTATGCCTATCTCAGCCACGAAGCCGGGTTCGAAATCGGCGATTCCATGATCTCCTACTCGCCCGCCGACACCTATGCGCGGGCGATCCTGGTCGGCATGCTGAACACGCTGAAGGTGGCGGTGCTCGGCATCATCCTCTCGACAATCCTCGGCACGTTGATCGGCATTGGCCGGCTGTCACCGAACTGGCTCCTGGCCAAGATCTGCGAGAGCTACGTCGAGGCCTTCCGCAATGTACCGCTGCTGCTCTGGCTGTTCCTCTTCTACAAGATCATCAGCGAGGCCTTCCCGGGGCCGCGCCAGGCGATCAGCTTCCTCGGTTCGATCTTCCTCAGCAACCGCGGGCTCTATTTCCCGGTTCCTGCCGCCAATCCCGTTCATGCCTGGATGGGACTCGGCCTTCTGGTGGCAATCGCGGCAGCGTTCGCCGTCCATCGCTGGGGCAGGAAGCGCCAGGAGGCGACTGGCGAGCCGTTCCCCTCGATCTGGACGGGCGCCGGGCTGATCGTGGGCGTACCCCTGCTGATCTGGCTGGCGGGCGGCGCGCCGCACCAGATGAGCTGGCCGGCACTCAGGGGCTTCAATTTCGTCGGCGGGACGGTGATCCAGCCGGAATTCACCGCCCTGCTGCTGGGCCTCGTGGTCTACACATCGGCCTTCATCGCCGAAATCGTCCGTTCGGGCATCCTGGCGCTCAACAAGGGCCAGAGCGAGGCCGCAGCGGCCCTGGGCCTGTCGCGCGCCCAGGCGATGCGCCTCGTGCTGCTGCCTCAGGCGCTGCGCCTGATCGTGCCGCCGATGACCAGCCAGTACCTCAACATCACCAAGAACAGCTCGCTGGCCATCGCCATCGGCTATCCCGACCTGGTCGCGTCGGTGAACGTCACCATCAACCAGACCGGCCAGGCGATCGAGAACATAGTGATCATCATGGTGGCCTATCTGAGCGTGAGCCTCAGCATCTCGGCCTTCATGAACTGGTACAACAAGCGCATCGCGCTTCGGGAGCGCTGACCGATGACCGACGTCCCCGTCGGCGAGCGCCGACAACTTCCGCCGCCCACGACCGACAGCGGGGCCTGGGGCTGGATCCGCCAGAACCTCTTCTCGAGCTGGGGCAACGGCATCACGACCGTGGCGCTGGTCCTGGCGATCGTCTGGCTGCTCAACTGGTTCATCGAGTGGGCCGTGCTCACCGCGGTGTGGACCGCCCCGTCGGGCCAGGACTGCCGCGGCCACGGCGCCTGCTGGGCGCTGATCCACGAGAAGTACCGCTATATCTTCTTCGGCTCCTTTCCCTACGAGCAGCATTGGCGGCCGCTTTTCGCGGTGATCGCCATGCTGGCGATGCTGATCCTGAGCGCCGACCGGCGCATGTGGAACAAGCGCCTGATCTGGATCTGGTCGATCGGGAGCTTCGTGAGCTTCCTGCTGATGTTCGGCGAGATCAACCTGTCGAGCAGCCTGATTTTCTCCATCGTCCTGATCGTAGGCGTCGCCGGCGCGACGTTGCGCAGCACCGCAGGCTCCGCCGCCGAAATCAATGCGTGGCGGGCGGTGGCCGGTATCGGCTTCGTCGGGCTGATGCTGCGTCTGCTCGGGCTGCTGCCGGCCTTCACGATATCGATCGCGCCGCTCAGCTACGTCGAGACCAGCCTGTGGGGCGGCCTGCCGGTGACGATCATCCTCGCCACCTACGGGCTGCTCTTCGCCTTCCCGCTCGGCATCCTCCTGGCACTCGGCCGGCGCTCGCACCTGCCCCTGATCAAGGGCCTGTGCGTGGGCTTCATCGAGCTCATCCGCGGCGTGCCCCTCATCAGCCTGCTGATCATGGCGTCGGTCATGCTGCCGCTGTTCCTGCCGTCGGGCGTGACCATCGACAAGTTCCTGCGCGCGCTCGTGGCCGTCATCCTCTTCGCCGCAGCCTACATCGCCGAAGTCGTCCGCGGCGGCCTGCAGTCGCTGCCTAAGGGGCAGTACGAAGCCGCCGATGCGATGGGCCTGACCTACTTCCAGAAGACGGCGCTGGTGATCCTGCCCCAGGCATTGCGCGTGGTGATCCCGCCCCTCATCAACACCTTCATCGGCTTCTTCAAGGATACGTCGCTGGTGCTGATCATCGGCATCTTCGACTTCCTCAACACCGCGAACCAAGCGCTCGTCGACCCCAAGTGGGCCGGGTTCCCCAGCGAGGTCTACCTGTTCGCCGCCTTCGTCTATTTCTGCTTCTGCTTCTCGATGTCGAGATATTCGAAGTACCTCGAAACCGAGCTCAATAAAGGGACTCGCCGCTAAGATGGCCATCACCGCCGCTCACGACCTTTCCCAGGCACCGTCCGTGATCCAGCTCAAGGGCGTCAACAAGTGGTACGGCCAGTTCCACGTGCTCTCCGACATCAACCTCGACGTGAAGCAGGGTGAGCGCATTGTCATCTGCGGACCGTCGGGCTCGGGCAAGTCGACGCTGATCCGCTGCATCAACCGGCTCGAGGAGCATCAGCGCGGCGACATCGCCGTCCACGGCGTCACGCTCTCCAACGACGTAAAGAACATCGAGGCCATCCGGCGCGAAGTCGGAATGGTGTTCCAGTCCTTTAACCTCTTCCCGCACCTCACCATCCTCGACAACCTCACCCTGGCACCGATCTGGGTGAAGAAGATGCCGAAGAGGGAGGCCGAGGACATCGCCATGAGCCTGCTTCGGCGTGTGCGCATCCCGGAGCAGGCCAGCAAGTACCCCGGCCAGCTCTCCGGCGGCCAGCAGCAGCGCGTCGCCATCGCCCGCGCACTCTGCATGCGGCCGAAGATCATGCTCTTCGACGAGCCGACCTCCGCGCTCGACCCGGAGATGGTGAAGGAAGTGCTCGACGTCATGATCGAGCTTGCCACTGAAGGCATGACCATGCTGTGCGTGACCCACGAGATGGGTTTCGCCCGCGCCGTGGCCGACCGCGTGATCTTCATGGATCGCGGCGAGATCGTCGAGCAGGGCCCGCCGACCGAGTTCTTCGCCAATCCGCGCAACGAGCGCACCAGGACCTTCCTCGGGCAGATCCTGCATCATTGAGCCGGGCTGCCGGAGGGCGCACCGCGCCTGCGGCCGGGCTTGGAGGCCTGCACCTCCTTGGCCTACAAGGAGGCCATGAAACTCCTGGTCACCGGCGGCGCAGGCTTCATCGGCTCGGCGGTCGTGCGCCACGTCATCCGCGATACCGACTGGTCGGTGGCGAACGTGGACAAGCTCACCTATGCGGGCAATCTCGAGTCCCTTGCCGAGGCGGGCTCCAGCAACCGGCACCGCCACTACAAGACCGACATCCGGGACCGTGCCGCGATCGCCGAAATCTTCCGCGAGGTGCGGCCCGACGCCGTGCTCCATCTCGCGGCGGAAAGCCATGTCGACCGCTCGATCGACGGCCCGGCCGCCTTCATCGACACCAATGTCCAGGGTACCTACGTGATGCTGGATGCCGCGCTCGACTACTGGCGCGGCCTCGACACGGAAGGCCGGACGCATTTTCGTTTCCAGCACATCTCGACCGACGAGGTGTTCGGTTCCCTAGGACCGACCGGCCGGTTCACCGAGACCACCTCCTACCAGCCCAACTCACCCTACTCCGCCAGCAAAGCCGCCTCCGACCATCTCGTGCGCGCCTGGCACCACACCTACGGCCTGCCGACGCTGACCACCAACTGCTCCAACAACTACGGCCCGTACCAGTTCCCCGAGAAGCTCATTCCGCTGATCATCATCCGCGCCCTGCGCGGCGAGCGGCTGCCCGTCTACGGCAAGGGTGAGAACATCCGCGACTGGCTGCATGTCGAGGATCATGCCGAGGCGCTGACGCTGGTCCTGCGCAAGGGCCGGCCCGGCGAGGCCTACAACGTCGGCGGCGACAGCGAACAACGGAACATCGACGTGGTGCGTGCGATCTGCGCTCTGCTCGACGAGATGCGTCCCGACGCGGCCGCGGGGCCACGCGAGAAGCTGATCGAGTTCGTGACCGATCGTCCCGGCCATGATGCGCGCTACGCCATCGACGCGAGCAAGATCAAGCGCGAGCTGGGCTGGTCCCCGCGCCATACTTTCGAGCAGGGGCTGCGCGACACGGTCCGCTGGTACCTCGACAATCACGGCTGGTGGGAGCGCGTGTTGAGCGGCGCCTATCGCGGCGAGAGGCTCGGCCTGCCGGGCTGACGACGGCGCGTCGGCCGGCCGTTCCGCGACAGGCCGCCGACGGTAGTCCCATCTCCCCAGATCTGGAACTGCGGCCGGCACTTGCATTCGGGACTTGGGACCGGAAACCGAGCCGCCGGCCGCCGCCAACCCCTCGACGACGGCCGGCGGCGGGCGCTACTCCAGGCGAAGTTGGCCGCCGCGCGAGGGCGCGCGGTCAGGACGACCCGGTAGAAGCGCCGTCGCGATCCATACGATCGCACAGACGACAAGAAGGCAGCCGATGATGGGCTCGCCCCAGCGGACGAAACCGGCGGCAGCAAGGCCGAAAGCGATGGTGCCGATAAGCTGGACCATTGCACCCTCCACAGTCGAGGCGCGCCTATCTAGGCAGGGGCGTGTATCGTGGCGATGTTGCGGGTGGCATATCGGGTTTCGTGTGTTTCGCGACTGCCCCGATGCGGTCAATCGGCTCGCCCTACATCGCGTTGCCGATCATCGACCCGAAGTCGGGACCTGAGGGCGCAACCCCATAGAAAAGGCGATGAAAATCAAGCGCCTCGACCGCGAGATCCGGGTGGGACTGCTCCGGATGAAACAGGGCCGCCAGCCATCTGAGCCCGATCAGCCGCTGGATCGACGGTGGCTCTCCCAGCCAGTTCCAAGGCAGGCCGGGAGCCGCCACGATCCTCCGCGCGAAGCGCCACTCTGGACGGGTGCGGATGGCCTCGAAAATCGCGCGGTCGAAGGCGATGATGAGATCGGGATTCCAGTCCCGGATCTGTTCGACGGAAATGCGGGAACCGCTCCCCCGCCCCGAGCCGCCGGCGGCGACATTGAGCGCGCCCGCCCGCTCGATGATTTCGGCGAGGTCCGACCCGCCCGGCGGCGTCTGCGCCCCATCGGCGCCCCGCGCCAGATAGACCCGTGGCCGCGAGGCCGAAGGCGCTGCCTTCGTCGCCGCATCGACGCGCGACAGCGTCTCCTGCGCATAGGCCGCCAACGCTTCGCCCCGCTCATGGCGTCCCAGCATGGCGGCCGCGAGCCTCAACGCGGCCGGCGACTTGTCGAGGCTACCGTCGATCAGCGCATAGGGGATGCCGGTTGCGGCCTGCACGTTCCGGGCGAGACCGACGTACCGGTCTGCCGTCGATCCAAAATCGACGATCAGATCGGGCCGCAGTGCCTTGAGGGCTTCGAGATCGGGAGCTCCTCCCCGCCCGGTCAGCCTGGCCGTCGCCGGCAGACGGCGCACCGCCGGCAGGAGGTAGGGCTTGGCCGCGTCCGGCAGCGCGGGCACCCAGCCGACCAAGGCGTCGGGCGCGAGCGCATAAAGCAGGAGGGATGCCGGAGGACCGGCGGCAACGACGCGTTGGGGCCTGCCCGCGATCCGGATCCGGCGTCCGACCGAATCGATCGCCTCGCGCGACTGGGCCCGGCCGATCGCAGGAGCCGCCATCGCCATTGCCATGCCGGCAAGGACGCCGCGGCGCCCCGGATTCATCCGGCGTCTCCGACCTGGAAATCGCCCGACTGCGCCGGCGCCAAGGGCGTGAACAGGGTGCGATCGGGCTTGATGTCGATCAACGGCGTGCCATCCAGACAGTCGAGCCCGCGGACGAACAGGGTCGCTCGCTCGATCCGCACGAGTTCGACGATGGAAGTGCCGATGGGGTTCGGCCGCACGGGCGTGCGCAGCGAGAAGACGCCGCGAGCCTGGCCGTCGTTTCGCGGACTCTGCAACACCAGGTCGCGGCGCGACTCGTGCAGCCAGTAGAGAACCTCGAGCCGGGAAAACTGCGAAATGCCATCCAGGCCCTGCTCCCAGGGCGGGGACAGTTCGATCCGGCAGGTGGGACCATCGCCCCGCCCCTGGCGCGGGCACGTCAGCCGGTCGGTCCAGGGTGTCCGAATCCGGCCGATGAAGTACAGCTCGGCATCCGCCTTCGCCGGGAGGTCGACCGACCGTTCTCCGGCCCGGATCTCGTTCAGCCGCACCATCGTGATTCAGCCGTCGAGACCGACCATGACGTCCGATGCCTTGATGATCGCGTAGCAGGACTGTCCCGCCGCAAGGCCAAGCTCGTCCACTGCCTCGTTGGTAATCGAAGCCGTCACGATCGACCCATTGACGTCGATGCGCACGTGCGCCGTGGTCTGGCCTTTCCTGACCTCGACGATGTTGCCCTTGAGCCGGTTCCGGGCGCTGATCTTCACGACCGCCTCCATTATATCCGCTCGACTATAAGGGGTGGACCGTCATAGACAAGCGGATATCACGCCTGCCGATCTCGCCAGGACGCGACCGAATCGATGCGCAATCGGGGAACTGGAATCAGGACAGTGCGTCGCGCACGGCTGCAGCGATCTCGTCCACCGCGCTCTCCGGCACGTGCGGCCCCATCGGCAGGCTGAGCACCGTATCGGCAAGCTTCTCCGCCAGGGGAAAGGCACCCTTCGGCAGGGCGAAATCGGCATAGGCCTGCTGCAGATGCGGCGGAATGGGATAGTGGATCAGACTGCCGATGCCCGCCTTCTCCAACGCTTTCATGAGTTCGGCTCGCCGCCCGGTTTGAACGACATAGAGATGCCAGACGGGCTCCGCCCATTGCGGCGCACGCGGCAGGCCGAGGCCCGGAATGCCGGAAAGACGATCGTCGTAGCGCGCCGCGATGCGCCGGCGGCGCTCGTTCCAGTCGTCGAGGACCCGCAGCTTCACCTGAAGGAAGGCCGCCTGCAGCTCGTCGAGACGCGAATTGTAGCCGCGCTCGACATTCACGTACTTCACCCGGCTGCCATAGTTGCGCAGCACCCGCAGCCGATCGGCCAGCGTCGCATCGTCGGTTGTCACGGCCCCGCCGTCGCCGAACGCACCGATGTTCTTCGTCGGAAAGAAGCTGTGCGCGCCGGCATGGCCGAGAGCGCCCGTGCGGCGCCCGCGGACCCTGGCTCCCTGGGCCTGCGCCACGTCCTCGATGACCTTGATCCCGCGCTGCCCGGCCAGCGCCATGATCGCATCCATATCGGCCGGCTCCCCGTAGAGATGCACCGGCATGATGGCCTTGGTTCGCGACGTGATGGCCGCGGCGATCCGGTCCGGGTCGATGTTCGGGCCTGCGGGCGTCGGTTCGACCGGTACCACTTTCGCCCCCACTGCCGTCACGGCGAGCCAGGTCGCGATGTAGGTGTTGGACGGAACGATCACCTCGTCGCCGGCACCGATGTCCCAGGCGCGCAGCACCAACTCGAGCGCCTCCAGTCCGTTGCCGAGCCCGACGCAATGCTGTGTGCCGCAGAAGGCGGCGTACTGCGCCTCGAAGGCCTCGACTTCACGGCCGAGCACGAACCAGCCGGACTCCATCACCCGGTGATAGGCGGCGTCGAGTTCGGGCTTCAGCTCGGCATAGGCCGCCTTCATGTCGAGGAAGGGAATCACCTTCCCCGCGCTCCGACCTCACGCCGGAAGGTCTCGTAGTCGCGCAAGTATTCAGCCTCTTCGTAGAAAGACGAGGCGATGACCATCACCGCCGTCTGTGGGGCGAAATCGGTCAACTCGTGCCATACCCAAGGCTCCATGTAGAGCGCCTTGGCGGGGTCATCGAGTCGCACCTGCGCCTTGACCGTGCCGTCGTCCAGATGCACGAGGCAATGCCCATTGAGGGCCACGAGGACGAGCTTCGATTCGCGATGCCCGTGACGGCCGCGCCACTGGTCGGGGGCCACGTGATGCAGCCAGAAGATGCGCCGCGGCTGGAAATCGAGCGCCTTGCCGAACTCGAGGAAATTCACGCTGCCGCGTGCGTCGGACGCGCCGGGGACGTCAATCCACCGGCAGCCGCGCACCTTGAGAACCGGATCAGTCATGGGGAGGCCGTGTTCATGGTCTGAAGCTTGCGCCACTGCATGTACACCACGCCGCCCAGGGCGACCAAGCCGCCTGCGATCTGGTAGATGTTCGGCGTGAAGCCATAGGCCATCGCCCACAGGACGGCGAAGAACGGCACCAGATTGACCCACAGCGAGGCGATCGCAACGCCGAGCCGGCTGGCGCCGATGTTCCAGAAGTAGCCGCCAAAGCCGCTCGCGAGCACGGCCACCACGAGCAGCTGCGTCCATGCCCAGCCGTCGGTCACGCCGAAGGGCGACCGCGCCGTCCCGAGGGCGATCAGGACCAGGCTGGCGGCAACGAGCCAACCCAGAGCCGAAAGCGACGCGACATAGGCCCGGTGGAGCTGGCTGGCGCGGTCGAACCACGCCTGCGCCTTGATGCTGTAGAGCGCCCACAGCGCATTGCTCATCAGCACGATGATCTCGCCGCCGCCGAGCGTGACCGGGCCGCGACCGGCGAGGCTGCCGGCCGAGAGGATCGCGCCACCCAGCAGGGTCAATACCAGCGCCACGCCGAATCCCGGATCGAACCGGGCGCCCGTCACCAGCCGGACCGTGACGGCCGACACCAGCGGGCCGGCCACCTGCACCGCAGCCGCCGAGATCGGGTTGCTGTAGTAGATTCCGAGTGCGTACATGACGAAGAAGCTCGACATCATGAGGCCGAGCAGAAGGAACCGCAGCCAACCCAGGTCCATCCTGAGGGCGCGGCGGCCTTCGACTACCGACAGGAGCAGGGCCAGCGACGCCGTAGCGACCACCAGGCGCACCGCCGACATCGGGATGAGGTCGAAGTCGCGCAGTATGACCTTGGTCACGGGCACGTTCGCGCCCCAACTGGCGCCGACGAACACCATGGCCGCAAACGCGCCCAGGAGGTTGCGCTGGGCCGCGGGCCTCATCGGCGTACGCTCCTGATCTGGCGGAGTTGCAGCAGCCCGATCGCGCCCAGCACAAGCCCCCCGCCCGCGATCTGCAGCCATGTCGGCTCGCTTCCCATCAACGCAGCAAGGCCAATGGCAAAGACCGGTGCCGAATTGGAATAGAGCGAGGCGACTGGAACGCCGACCAGGGAGACGCCGACATTCCAGAGCAGGACGGCGGCGGCCACGCCCAAGACGCCGACCCAGGCGATCATGCCGATATCGAGCGCCGTGGGCGGTTGGCTCGGCCAGGTGATCCCGACCGTGGTCCAGACGGCGAGGCAGACCACGCCGAGGAGCACGCTCGCCACCGTCGATGTCAGCGCCGACAGCATGATCTGGCCGCGATCCGAGAGCCATTGCTGGGCGCGGATCGAATACCAGTTCCAGCAGAACTGGGCGATCACGAGCAGGATCTCGCCACCGCCCAATCCGAAACCGCCGCGCGTCGCCGCATTCCGGGGCGTGCCGAGGACGACGAGCACGCCGCCGGCAACGACGAGAACGAGCGTGAGGACGAACCCCGGCGGCATCGCCGCCCGCAGCATCACACGGGCAAGCAAGGCCGCCCAGATCGGGCCGCAGGTCAGCACGATCGCTGCGGTCGCGGGATGGGAGCGGGAAACACCGAAAGTGTAGAGCACCGAAAAGGCGGTCATTGCTGCTCCCAGTTGCAGGAGCTGGCCCGCCCGCAGAGGTTTGGGCACAGCAGCCGGCCGGGCCGTGACGGCGACGGCCACCCACAGGACCGGCATGCCGAGCACGTACCGCAGCCACGACAGCAGCCACTTGTCGTAGTGCTGCGCCAGCGCCGCCAGCACCGGGATCATGGATCCCCAGATCAGCGCTGCCAGCAGGAGGACGACCGTGGCGCGGCGGATCCTGCCCGCCGGAAGGGCAGTCATGGGAGCACGGTCAGGGTGACGCCCGCCGACGAACCGCCTCGTAGCCCACCCGGCAGTCTGGATAGACGTCGGGCTTCTCGGTCGATACGCGCGCCTCGATCACGCCGGGCTGGACCAGACAAAGATCGAGGATCGCCTCGACCAGCGTCTCCTGCAGGTTGAAGTGGCGCGACCTGGCGAGCGCCACGATGCCGTCGTGGACGACATCGTAGTTCAGGACGTTGGCGATGCGGTCCGCGTGCGGCTTGTCCATCGGCGCCAGGAGCAGGTCGACATTCACGACCACGATCTGCGGCCCCTCCTTCTCGAAGTCGTGGATGCCGATCGAGACCTGGAGACGGAGATCGCGGATGAAGATGCGGCGGTTCGTGGGGAGCGTCATTTCGATTTCTTCTTCCGGCTGTCGAAGGCGATGTCGCGCGGACGACCCGTGAGGTGCTCGCCGCTGTCGACGATCAGCGTGTCGCCGGTGAAGCTCGGCGTCGCGAGGATGAAGCGCAGCGCGCGCACCAGATCGTCCGTCGTCACACCGACGCGCAGCGGATTGGCGGTGTGCTGCTCGGCGAAGCGGGCGTCGGTCTGGCTGCCGCTGCGCAAGGTGAGGCCGGGCGCGATTCCCGCCACGCGCAGCCTCGGTGCGAAGGACTGCGCGAGCAGCGTCGTCATTCCCTGCAACCCGATCTTGGAAAGCGTGTAGGTCAGGAAATCGGGATTGAGATTGAAGAGCTTCTGGTCGAGCAGGTTGACGATCACGCCCGTCTCGTCCTCCGGCAGTCCGCGCGCCAGCGCCTGCGACAGCAGCAGCGGCGCACGCAGGTTGACCGCCATGTGCCGGTCGAAATCTGCCGCCGTGGCGACGGGCGCGCGGTCCAGCTTGAAGAGCGAGGCATTGTTCACGAGACATGTCAGCATCACGCCCGGCACGCTGCAACGTGCCACCAGGTTCTCCGCCTGGCGCGCGGACGACAGATCGGCGCGCACGACCCTCGCCCGTCCGCCTGCCGCCGCGATCTCCGCCACGGTCTCGCGCGCCTCTGTCGCCGCGCTGTTGTAGTGCACGAATACGAAGTATCCGTCCGCCGCGAGTGCCAGCGCCAGGGCGCGGCCGATCCTGAGACCCGCCCCTGTTACCAAAGCGCCTTTCATGTCGCGCGCAAACCTCTGCTTCGTGACTAAACGGACGACGGGTTCTAGCATGCGCCCATGAGTTCGTCCCCTTTCGAGTCGGTCGACTGCGTCGTCGCAGGCGCCGGCGTCGTCGGTCTTGCCGTTGCGCGCGCGCTTGCCCTTTCCGGCCGTGAGGTCATCGTCGTCGAAGCCGCCGAGGCCATCGGCACGGAGACCTCCTCGCGCAATTCCGAAGTCATCCATGCCGGCATCTACTATCCCAAGGGCAGCCTCATGGCGCGGACCTGCGTTGCCGGCCGGCGCATGCTCTATGCCTATTGCGCAGAGCACGGCGTCCCGCACCGCAACTGCGGCAAGCTCATCGTCGCCACCGACGACGCGGAAGCCCAGCGTCTCGACGAGATCAGGGAACGCGCAGAAGCCAATGGCGTCGAAGGCATGCGCCTGCTGAGCGCCTCCGAGGCACGGGCGCTCGAGCCCAACCTTCACTGCACCGCTGCGCTGCTGTCGCCGGCAACGGGAATCGTCGACAGCCACGGCTACATGCTCGCCCTGCAGGGCGATGCGGAGAGCCGGGGCGCGATGTTCGCCTTTCGCAGTCCGGTCGAGCGCGGCCGCACGACACAGGACGGTATCGAACTGGAGGTCGGCGGGGCCGAGCCGATGAAGCTCCGCTGCCGGCTGCTGATCAACTCGGCCGGCCTGCACGCCCCTGCCCTCGCCCGCATGATCGCGGGCATGCCCGGTGACCGCATCCCGACGGCCTACTACGCGAAGGGCAACTACTTTACCCTCGCCGGACGTTCGCCCTTCTCGCGATTGATCTATCCCGTGCCCGTTCCGGGCGGCCTTGGCGTGCACATCACGGTCGACCTCGGCGGGCAGGCGAAATTCGGCCCCGACGTCGAGTGGATCGACAGCATCGACTACACCGTCGATCCGCACCGCGCCGACAAGTTCTATGCCGCCGTGCGCCGCTACTGGCCCGATCTGAGGGACGGCGCGCTGCAGCCCGGCTATGCCGGCATCCGGCCCAAGATCGTTCCCCCCGGCGCGCCGGCGCAGGACTTCACGATCCAGGGGCCGGCCCAGCACGGCATTCCGGGCCTCGTCAACCTGTTCGGCATCGAGTCGCCCGGCCTCACCGCATCGCTCGCGCTCGCAGAGCTCGTTCGCGAGGCTGCCGGCGGTACATGATCGTTCGACGACGGGGCGTCCGAGTCGCGCGGCGCCCTCGATGATCCGCTTTGCGGAAGCACTGCCCGCAAAGCGGTCCGTGGGCTAGCCGCATCGCCGCCGGTTCGCTAATGCTTGCGCAAGCAACCCAGCGGGGAAACGACAGATGATCAAGACGCGCTTCACGGAAATGTTCGGCATCCGGCACCCGATCGTTCAGGGCGGCATGCAATGGGTCGGGCGAGCAGAGCTTGCCTCGGCGGTTTCGAACGCCGGCGCGCTGGGCATCCTTACCGGCCTCACCCAGCCGACCCCGGAAGATCTGCGCAAGGAGATCAAGCGCTGCCGGGAGATGACGGACAAGCCGTTCGGCGTGAACCTCACTATCCTGCCGACGCTGGTGCCGCGGCCCTACGGCGAGTACGTCGACGCCATCATCGATTCCGGCGTGAAGATCGTGGAGACGGCGGGCAACAATCCCAAGCCGTTCCTGCCCAAGCTCAAGGAAGCGGGCGTCAAGGTGATCCACAAGTGCACCTCGGTGCGTCACGGCCTGTCGGCGGAGAAGGCTGGCGTCGATGCGATCTCCATGGACGGCTTCGAGTGCGCCGGCCATCCGGGCGAGGACGACGTGCCCAACCTCGTGCTGCTGCCTGCCGCGGCCAACGTGATCAAGATCCCGATGATCGCCTCGGGCGGCTTCGCCGATGCCCGCGGCCTGGTCGCGGCGCTGGCGCTCGGCTGCGAGGGCATCAACATGGGCACGCGCTTCATGGCCACCAAGGAAGCGCCGATCCACCAGAAGGTGAAGGAGAAGATCGTCGCCTCCGACGAGCGCAGCACCGCGCTCATCCTGCGCACCATGCGCAACACCAGCCGCGTCTACGGCAACTCGGTCGCCAAGAAGACCATCGAGATGGAGCATGAGGGCAAGACGATCCAGGAGATTGGCCCGGTCGTCGCGGGTGCCAAGGGCAAGATCGTCTACGAGACCGGCGACCTCGAGCACGGCATCTGGTCCGCCGGCACCTGCATGGGCCTGATCAACGACATCCCGACCTGCAAGGAACTCGTCGAGCGCATCGTCAGCGAGGCCGAGCAGATCATCCACAACCGCCTCGACCGGGCGATCGCAGCATAGCGGACGCTAGGCTCGCCGCAGCAGCCGGCGCATCACCACTCCCAGGACCGGCGGCAGCAGGCCCATGCCTGCTGCGAACGGCCCGACCTCGGAGAACATGCAGCCCCAACCGGTCTTGTCGCCCAACAGGCAGTCGTACTGAATTCCCGACCAGACAAGACCGGCGAGCACCAGCGGATTAGCGAGGCTGGCGGCCAGCCACAGCTTCCAGGCGCTCGCATCGAGGCCCGGCCATCGCCAGCAGATGAACGTACCGATCACGGCGTTGGCGGCGAGGATCGCCGCAAAGGTCACGACCGCGACACCGTCGAAAAACGTACCGGCAACGGCGCCCGCGACCAGCGCGCCGCCGACATGTCCCAGCGTGAAGGGGTGGATCATGCGGGGCAAGGATCGCCTTCGCCGACGGAGCTCACACCAGATTGATGCGGCAGCCGCACACCTCGACCTGGCCGACGCCATGCTGCTTGTGCCGGTGGTGAGCGGCCTTCAGCACATGCTCGCGGTCGACGACGCGCACGTCGTAGGCGGAAACGCCCGGGCCGCGGTCGTCGGCGACGGGCACGAAGCGGATCTCGCCATCGTCGTCGAGACGGATGATGTCGCCCTCGACCGGCCGGTTGAGGATCTTCGACCACAGGTCCGCCGCCTTGTCCGGGTCGACGCACTGGATCTCGACGCCGGCGAGGCCGTTGGTGACGTCGGAGCGCGCATGCTTCAGCCAGTCCTTGGACGCCGGCGGCCACCAGAGCTTGGGATCAGTGCCGGCCGGCGCGATCGTCTGGTCGATGGAGAGCAGGACGCCGGCCGTGTCGGCCGGATGGAAGTGCGTGTACTTGTACTCGGGCAGGTCCTTCTGCTCGACGGCCCGGATGCCGAGGCTCGTGATGCGCTGCCGTTCGGCGACGGCGTCGGGCACTTGCAGGATCACCATGTATCCGCCGTCGCCCTTGCGGCGCTCGAGGTAGCGTCCGGCGGACGTGCCGTCTTGCGTGGGCGAGACGATCTCGAGGAAATCATGCCCGGTGGGACAGACGACATTGGCGAGCCCCCACTTCGCCACGTTCGGATCCCGGTAGGCGACCTCGATCCCGAGCACGTCGCACAACTCCTCCCGCGAAGCTTCGAGATCCTTCGCGACGAACACGCATTGCCTGAGCTTCATGGCATCTCTCCCGGTTCCTTCGATTGGAGCCTATGCTAGCGCCATGCGGACGATCACGACCATGGCTTTCCTCGCGGCAGCCGGCCTCGCGTTCTGCTTCCCGGATTTCGTCGTCTTCCGCTTCACCCAGGCGGCGATCTGGTCGATCGCACTGCTGGGGCTCGTCATTCTCTGCGGCATCAGCGGCCAGTTCTCGTTCGCCCAGGCTGCGCTCTATGGAATGGGCGGATATGCTGCCGCGCTGCTGGCGAACCATACCGCACTCCCTCTCTATGGGGCGCTCCTGCTGGCGCCTCTGATCGGCTTCTGCGCCGGCTATGGGCTGGGCCGGGTCGCGGGCGGCCACAGCCTGTGGACCCAGGCGCTGATCGGCTACGCGCTCGCGATCGCCTTTCCACAGCTCCTGCGCTGGCGCGTGATCGAGCGCTGGACGGGTGGCGTGCAGGGCCTCTCGTTCGACTCCCCCGCGTCCCCCATCGCGCTTCTCAGCAATGACCAGTGGTCGTTCCTGCTGGCGCTCGCCCTGCTGGCGGCAGGTGCCTGGATCGCCTCCAATCTCCTCGGCAGCCGGTCCGGCCGCGCGCTCCTGGCGGTCCGCGATCACGATCTTTCCGCGGCGGCGCAGGGCATCGACGTCGTTCACATGCGCGCCGCGGCGTCCGGCATTGCGGGAGGCTACCTGGCGCTGGCGGGATGCCTCTCCGCCTTCCAGTTCGGCTTCGTCGGGCCCACAGCCTACAGCTTCGCGCTGTCGATCCAGATGCTGTTCGGCGTCGTGGTGGGCGGCCTCTATTCCGTCGCCGGGGCGATCGTGGGCGGCGTCATCCTGGAGTTTCTGCCCGGCCTCGTCGCGGGCTGGGGCAAGGGCCTGTCGGCCCTGCTCTACGCAGCCCTGATGATCGCGGCCATCATCGCGATGCCGGCGGGCATCGCCGGCGCCGTCATCGCGGCGGCGGGAGCGTACGGCCGCGGCAGCCCCGCCCGCTCCCGCCGGTCCGCGACTAGTTCCCCTTGAAGACGGGGGCGCGCTTCTCGACGAAGGCGCGCGCTGCTTCCTTGTGGTCGTTGGTCTCGCCGGTGCGGATCATGCGTGCCGCCTCGCTGTCGAGTGCCGCGGAGAGCGTTCCTTCTTCGGCCACCTTCATGTTCTTCTTCACATGCCACCAGGCGACGCGCGGCCCCGCCGCGAGCTTCTTGGCAAAGGCCATCGTCTCGCCGTCGAGATTGGCGTCGTCGATGATGCGGTTGGCGAGGCCGAGCTTCTCCATCTGCTCGGCATTCAGAATCTCGGCCGTGAAGTAGAGTTCACGTGCCTTGGCGGTGCCGACGAGCTTGTGCAGGAAATAGTGCGAGCCGAAATCGCCCGAGAAGCCGACCTTGGCGAAGGCGGTCGTCATGCGCGCACTCTTGCCCGCGAAGCGCATGTCGGCCGCCAGCGCGATCGAAAGGCCGGCGCCGGCCGCCACGCCGTTGACCATGGCGATGGTGGGCTTGCCCATCTCGTGCAGCAGTTCCGACACACGCATGCGCTCGCGCAGGTCGTGGACCTTGTCCTCATAGGTCTTGTCCTGGTCGCGGCCGGCCGCCATCGACTTGACGTCACCGCCGGCGCAGAAGGCCTTGTCGCCTGCACCCCGCACCACCACGCACCCGATCTCCCGCGACTGGGCGGCCTCCTCCAGCGAATCGCTGAACGCCGTCATCATGTCGCGGCTGAGCGCGTTCATGGCTTCGGGACGATTGAACACGAGCTTCATCACGCCGTCTTCGACGGTCTTGATGAGATCGGGCATGGCTTCCTCCAGGAATTCAGTCAAACGATGGGCGGCGATGGTTTCGTAAACGGCGGCGTCGCGCAACGACATTCCGTCTTGCGTGGCGGAATCGGATTGACGGCGCTGCGTTGGGAAAAGCGCGCCGGTTGGCCGGTTCCGCAGAGATCCCAGCGTCGCGGCGAGCGTGCCACCGGCAGCACAACACCGGAATGCGAGGGCAGTCGTGGGCGAGTGCTCTACGACGCACCTTTGCGCGCCGCGCCGTCGACCACGGCCGTCGCAGCCTGACTGCGTGGCCCCTGTTTGCCAAAGTGCGCCAGGTGAACGAGCCGGCAGCGTTACGCCGAGTAGCTGCTCGAACTGTCGAGCTGCTTCATCGTCAGGCTGAGCAGCAGAGTCAGGAGAAA
Source organism: Pseudomonadota bacterium (assembly GCA_018240685.1). Classification (GTDB taxonomy): domain Bacteria; phylum Pseudomonadota; class Alphaproteobacteria; order Reyranellales; family Reyranellaceae; genus Reyranella. The sequence goes on from JAFEFG010000038.1 coordinate 18,696, forward strand.
AACCTGAAATGCCGGATCGAACTCGGCGGGCAAGTCCATGTGCAGCGTGCGCGTGAAGAACGTCGCCTGCCCGACCGAACCCAGCGGCCGGTCGTGCCCGTCACGATAGAGGTGATAGGGGCGTGTGCCCTTGCGAAACGAGAAGCTCTCATCGGCGCGGCTGACCGCAAATCCGCGCTTCACCTCTTCGGCCAAGGCCAACGTCCGGCCCGCCTCGTCCTTGAGCGCCCAAGGGTTGACGGGTGGCTTTTCGCTCCCTGTCATGATCCGGATCAGCGCCTGATAGAGACGCTCGTCCGGACGGTCGCTCACGCGGGCGACTGAGTATTTCTGGTCGCCGATCGCAATCGTCGCACTGAGGGTCCTGGGCATGTAGACGAGGCTGCCAACCGGCACATCACCCTCCAGGAGGTCGTACATGAGATCGCGATTGAGGAAACCGACCTTGTCCCGTTTTGACGGACGCGTGGTGAGCATGTTCACCTTCCCAACCCGGCCTTTGCTGCGGCACGAACTGCGAACGAAATCACGGTCCGGTAACGGCCACATCCGGCGTCAACGCCCCTCCCCTGGCGGAAGGCACCGACGCACCGGATAGCCGCGCCTTACGCGCCCGCCGGACACCGGTCCTATGCCAGCGAGAAGCCCTCGTAGCCTTGGGCGACGACCTCCTCGCACTTCTGGCGGTATTTCGGCGCACCGCCGGCATAGGCGACGAAGGTCCGCTTCTGGCGGCCGGCAACGTTCTTGTTCACGCCCGTCATCCAGGAATCGACCGTCATCAGGAGCAGCCGTGCCGCCGTGTCGTGGACGTGCTGGGTCCAGACCGCCTCGGCATCGGGCTTCGCCTCGACCCGTTGGAGGCCCTTGGCGCGCATGTACTTCAGCAGGTCGGTGACCCAATCGACATTCTGCTCGATGCAGCGCGGGATGTTGCAGAAAGTCGCCGCATTGTGCGGGCCCACCAGGGTCAGCATGTTGGGGAAGCCTTCGATCTGCAGGCCGAGATAGGTGTGGGGCCCGTCCGCCCACTTGTCCCTGAGCTTCTGTCCCCCGCGTCCGGCGATGTCGATGCGGTCGAAGGCGCCGGTGATCGCATCGAAGCCGGTGGCGAAGATGATCATGTCGAATTCGTATTCGGCATCGGTGGTCTTGATGCCCTTCTCCGTGATGCGCTCGATCGGCGTCTCGCGCAGATCGACCAGCTTCACGTTGGGCTGGTTGTAGACCTCGTAGTAGCCGCTTTCGAGCGGCACGCGCCGGGTTCCGAATCCGTGGTTGGTCGGGATCAGCTTGTCCGCGATCTTCTGGTCCTTCACGCGCGCCCGGATCTTCCTGATCACGAAGTCCGTCATCAAGTCGTTGGCGCGCTTGTCGACCAGCACGTCGCGGAAATTGCCCTGCCAGAAGGCGAAGCCCGGCGTGTTGTAGGTCTTCTCGAAGAAGGCCTCGCGCTCCTCGTCGGTCACGTCGACCGCGTTGCGCGGATCGGCGTCGTGGATGAAGCAGCCGTAGTGGTCGCGGCAGCGGGCGAATATCTGGTTATAGTTCGCCTTGATCTCCTCCATCGTCTTGGCGTCGATCTTGCTGTTGCGCAGCGGCGCACACCAGTTGGGCGTGCGCTGGAAGACGGTGAGATGGCCGACCGTCTTGGCGATCTCGGTGATGGTCTGCACCCCCGAGGCGCCGGTGCCGATCACGGCAACGCGCTTGCCGGCGAAAGTGACCGGATGATGCGGCCAGAGCCCGGTGTGATAGGCTTCGCCCTTGAAGTTCTCGACGCCGGGAATCGTCGGCATGGTGGGCGCCGACAGGGGACCGATGGCCGTGATGAGGAAGCGCGCGCGGGCACGCCCGCCGTCCTCGAACACGACCTCCCATTCGTTCGCCGGCTCATCCCAGCGCGCGGCCTTGACGCGCGCGTTGAAGGTGATGTCCCGGCGCAGATCGAACTTGTCGGCGACGAAGTTGCAGTATCGCAGGGTCTCCGGCTGCGGCGAGAAATGCTCCGTCCAGTTCCATTCCTTGAGCAATTCGTCGGAGAAGGAGAAGCCGTAGGTCCAGCTCTCCGAATCGAACCGCGCACCGGGATAGCGATTCCAGTACCAAGTGCCGCCGACGCCGTCGCCGGCCTCATAGACATGCACCTTGAAGCCGAGTTCGCGCAGCTTCAGCAGCTGGTACATCCCCGACAGCCCGGCGCCGATGATGATGACTTCCCACCGGTCCATCTTGCCGGATGCCGTTTCCCTGCCGTTCGCCGTCCGAGGCTCTGCCGCGATCGTCATGGCGTGCTCCCTTGTCCTTTGCTTTGCTTGATTGTCCGATAAATACGCGACGCCGCCAGCAGCATCATAGACCTGCTTCCGTCTCACGGAACGCCGTATCTCGTGCGGCTTGGTCGCGTTATAGACTGAGCTGATGAAAGCGATGATCTGCCGCCAGTGGGGCGGCCCCGAAGACCTCCGTCTCGAAGAAGTCAACCGTCCACCGCTCAAGCCCGGCCAGGCGCGTATCCGGATCCACGCCGCCGGCATCAGCTTCGCCACGACGCTCGTGATCGCCGGCAAGTACCAGCGCAAGCCGCCGCTGCCCTTCGCGCCGGGGACCGAAGCCTCCGGCGTGGTGACCGAAGTCCATCCCGATTGCAGGCGCCTCAAGGTCGGCGACGAGGTCGTGGCCGTCCTCGACTGGGGCGGACTGGCCGAGGAGGCCGTGGCCCACGAAGTCAACGTCTTTCCCAAGCCGCGCAATGTCGGCTTCGTCGAGGCGGTCCAGCTTGCCATCTCCTATCCGACCTCAGGAGGAGCGCTGACCTGGCCGATGGCCCTCGACGTCCAGAAGGGCCAGACCCTGCTGGTGCATGCTGCCGCCGGCGGCGTCGGCATGGCCGCCGTCGAGATCGGGAAGATCCTGGGCGCGACGGTCATCGCCACGGCGGGTGGCCCACGCAAGACCGCCTTCGCCAAGGCCCACGGCGCCGACCATGTCATCGACTATCAGGTCGTGGACTTCCGCGACGAGGTGCTGAAGCTCACCGGCGGCCGCGGCGTCGACCGCGTCTACGATCCGGTCGGCGGCGACATCTTCGCCCAATCGCTGCGATGCCTGGCGGTCGAGGGACGCATCTGCCCGATCGGCTTCGCAAGCGGCACCATTCCCCAGATCCCGGCCAACATCCTGCTCGTGAAGTCGATCGCCGTGATGGGCTTCAACTACGGCTACTATGTCGGCTGGAGTCCGCACGATGCGCGCTTCGAACAGGCCGACCGCACCTTCGCCCTGATGGAGCGCATCCGGGGATGGTGCGAGGCGGGCCTCTGCCGGCCCCACGTCGATCGCACCTTCCGGCTCGATCAGGCTGCCGAGGCGATGCGCGCCCTCCTGGAACGGAGCGTCACCGGCCGAGTCGCCGTCGTCATGGCCTGAGCCGGGATCGCTCCCGTCCGAACGGAGCACGATCCCGGACGGGCGGGTCTTACTTCTTGGTCAGCGGCCCGCCGGACTTGCAGTAGCCGTCGAGAAGGACCTGGCTTGCGCCATCCTTGATCGCGCCCGTGACGTCCATGCTGCCGCCACCGCCCACTTCGGCCTTGGTCTTGAAGGCGCCGCTGCCCACGCCCATTCCCATCCAGGTATTATAGGCGGCCTGCTGGGCCTGCGCCCCGCCCGCCATCAAGAGACCTGCGACCGCTCCCGCTATGACGACATTCCGCGTTGCCCGCCTCCCAACGTTGGAAAAAACCCTCCGGACCACCCTCATCGCGCGATGGCTCGTCCCGGCCGACTTCATGTCCGGCTTGGGCGATCCCAGCCGAATTCCTCGCCGGAATCGCCTTGGCAAAGAGGCCTTGACCGTGCTGCAGCGTCGCAGCAGCACCCGCCTAACGGCCGTGGAATTTCGGTTCCCGTTTCTCGAGAAAGGCCCGGATGCCCTCCTTCATGTCCTCCGTCTGCATCAACGGCAGGAGCTGCAGGAAGACATGATGGACATGCTCGTTGAAGGGCTCGTTCCAGGCCATGCGCATCATCCGCTTGGCAGCCTGGATCGCCAGCGGCGCATTGGCCGCGATCTCGAGCGCGAGCGCGCGGGCCTCCCCCATGACGTCGCCGTCGGCCGCCACTTTGTTCACCAGCCCCAGGGTCAGCGACTGGTCGGCATCGAGGGTACGGCCGGTGAAGATGATCTCGGCGGCCTTGGCCCAGCCCAGCAGGCGCGGCAGGTACCAGGTTCCGCCGGACTCCGGCAGCACGCCGCGCTTGGCATAGGACGCCGCGAGCTTGGCCGAGCGGGCCATCACGCGGATGTCGGCACCGAGCGCAAGGTCGAGCCCGTAGCCGGCGGCCGAGCCGTTGAGCGCGGCGATCACCGGCTTGTCCATGGCATGCAATACCGGCGGCGGCGTGTTGCGAAGGTCGATGTTGGTGGGCGTGGCACCGGCCCCGACGCTGAGATTGTCGGTGCCCTTGCTCTGGGCCTCGAGGTTCAGCCCGGCGCAGAAGGCGCGGCCGGTTCCGGTCAGGATGACCACGCGCACGGCCTTGTCCTCGTTGGCCCGGACCAGCGCGTCGGTGAGCTGCTTCAGCATCGGCCCCGAGATCGTGTTCATGCGCTGCGGTGTGTTCAGCGTCACGGTCGCGAGCGCCCCGTCGACGCCGTACAGCAGTTCCTCCGGCATGACGTCAGGTAGGGGACCAGCCGCAAATTGGCTCATATTTCCTCCGCCGTTCCTTTGCCGCTATGGTGGCCTAGGAGTACCCGTAGCGCCATGCAAAACCGCTTCATCGACCTCTACAGCGACACCAAGACCAAGCCCTCCCCCGCCATGCGCAAGGCCATGGCCGAAGCCGAGGTGGGCGACGAGCAGAAATTCGAGGATCCAACGGTAGAGCGGCTGCGACAGCGCGTCTGCGAGCTCCTGGGCAAGGAGGACGCCGTCTTCCTGCCCAGCGGCACCATGGCCAACCAGATCGCGATCCGCGTCCATTGCCGGCTGGGCGACGAGGTGATCGCCGACAGGACCGCGCACATCATCAATGCCGAGTCCGGCGGCACCGCGGCCAATTCCGGCGTCATGATCCGCATGCTCGACGGGCCCAATGGCGTGTTCACGGGCGAGCAGGTCCAGGCCGCGATTCGCGATCCCAACAGCCGCAACGCCCCGCGCTCGCGTCTGGTCTCGATCGAGAACACCTCGAATGCCGGCTTCGGCACGGTGTGGCCGCTCGCCACCATGCAGGGCGTCGCGACGGTGGCGCGCGCGGCCGGGCTCTCGCTGCACATGGACGGCGCCCGCCTCGCCAATGCCTGCGTGAAGTCGGGCACCCAAGCGAAGGACTATGCCGCCTGCGTGGACTCGCTCTGGCTCGATTATACCAAGGGCCTCGGCGCGCCGGTCGGCGCGAGCCTCGCCGGCTCGAAGGAGTTCATCAAGGAGGCGTGGCGGCAGAAGCAGATGCTGGGCGGCTCCATGCGGCAGTCGGGCATCATCGCGGCCGCGGCGCTCCATGCGCTGGATCACAATTGGGACCGGCTTGCCGAGGACCACGACAACGCCCATCACCTCGCCTCCGGCATCGCCAACATCAAGGGCCTCGAGTGCGACGCCCCCAGGATGCAGACCAACCTCGTCTTCTTCGATGTGAAGAAGCCCGGCTGGACGGCGGCCCGGCTGGTCGAGGCCTGCCGGGAGCGCGGCGTCGGCATGGGCACGAGCGCCGGCAGCAGCACGCGCATCCGCGCCGTCACCCATCTCGACGTGAGCCGCGCCGACATCGATACCGCCCTCAAGGTCATCAGCGACGTGATGGCGGCGTAGGCAGGAATGAGCGGATCAATCCCGCAGGTCGGCCAGCCCGTCGCCCGGCGCGAGGACCGGCGCTTCCTCCTCGGCCGCGGCCGTTATGCCGACAACACCGCGCCCGACGACGCTCTGGCGGTGCTGTTCGTGCGTTCACCGCATGCTCATGCGCGGATCGTCGGGATCGACAGGGAAGCCGCCCTGGCCGCGCCGGGCGTCGTGGCGATCTACACCGCTGAGGATACGGCCGCGGACAGGCTGGGCCACCTGCCGGCGATCGTGGAGATCAAGGACGAGGCGGGCGAACGCCATCGCGAGCCGCCGCACCTGCCGATGCCTGTCGGCAAGGTGCGCCATGTCGGCGACATCGTCGCCATGATCGTGGCGGAGACGCTCGACCAGGCCCGTGATGCGGCCGAACTCCTGGCCATCGACTACGAGGAACTTCCAGCCGTCGTCACCGTGGCCCAGGCGCTCGCCCCCGGCGCGCCGGTGCTGCACGAGCAGGCGCCCGGCAACCTGATGTGTCGCTGGGGCAAAGGCGATGCCGCCGCAACGGATGCCGCCTTCGCTCGGGCAGCGCATGTCTCGCGTCTGTCGATCCGCTCGCCGCGCCAGATCGTGCACTATCTGGAAACGCGCGCCGCCTGGTCGACGTACGATATGGGCGACGACACGGTCACCCTCACCCTCTCCTCCCAGGGCGTGCAGATCCTGCACCGCCTGATATGCGAGAAGATCCTGCACGTGCCGAAGGACAAGCTGCGCCTGGTCACGCAGGATGTCGGCGGCGGCTTCGGACCGAAGTTCCCGCTCTATGCCGAGGCTGTCCTGATCGCCTGGGCGACGCGCAAGCTCAGCCGCAGCCTGCGCTGGAGCTGCGAACGGTCGGAACTTTCCGTGGCCGACACGCATGCACGCGATCTCGTCGCCTCGGCCGAGCTGGCCCTCGACAGGGACGGACGGTTCCTGGGCCTGCGCGTGAAGGCCGAGGCGAACTTCGGCGCCTACATCTCGATGTTCGCGCCCACGATCCCGACGACCGGGCTCGCCAAGGTGATCTCCGGCCTCTATCGCATTCCCGCGATCCGCATCGACTTCGACTGCGCCTTCACCAACACGGTGCCGGTCGACGCCATTCGCGGCGCGGGCAAGCCGGAGACGCTGTTCCTGCTCGAGCGGCTGGTGGACATCGCCGCCCACGAAACCGGCCGGACCCCGGCCGACCTGCGGCGGCTGAACCTGCTCAAGCGCGAGGACATGCCCTATGCCTCGCCGGGCGGCTACACCTACGATGCGTCGGACTGTGCCCGGCTGTTCGAGGACGCGCTCGCGACGGCGGACTCGGCGGGCTTCGCGGCGCGGCGTGCGGCCAGCGAAGCGAGGGGGCTGCGGCGCGGCCTCGGCCTTTCCTGTCACCTGCATGGCACCGGCGGCATCGCCGACGAACATGTCGTGGTGCAGGTCGAGCCCGATCGCCTGATCGCGCGTCTGGGAACGCAGAGCCAGGGCCAGGGCCACGAGACCGTATTCTCGCAGCTCCTCTCCGCAGCGCTCGGCGTACCGATGGAGCGGATCGAGATCAGCCAGGGCGACTCGCGAACCATTCCCCGCGGCGGCGGCACGGGTGGCTCCTCCTCCACCATCATCAGCGGCACCACGCTCAAGCGCGCCGCCGACGTGGTGATCCAGCGCGGCCGCGATCTGGCAGCCGAAAGGCTGGAAGCCGCCGCCAGCGACATCGTCTTCCACGACGGCACCTTCGAGGTTGTCGGCACCGACCGGCGCATCGGCCTGTTCGAGCTTGCCGTCCATAACCCGTTTTCCGGCGATGCGGAGTTCGCCGACCGGATCGACACCTTTCCCACCGGCGTGATGGTCTGCGAGGTCGAGGTCGATCCCGAGACCGGCGTCGTGCGGGTCGACCGGCTCACCGCCATGGCCGACTGCGGCGTGGTCCTCAACCCGCGGCTGATGGCCGGACAGATGCACGGCGGCATGGCGCTCGGGCTGGGCAACGGCCTGATGGAACAGGCGACCTACGACGAGGCCACGGGCCAGCTCCTGAGCGGCACCCTGATGGACTATGCGATGCCGCGCGCCGACAATGTCCCGTCGTTCCGCATCGAAACCATGTCGACCCCGTCGCCCAACAACTTCCTGGGCTTCAAGGGCGTGGGCGAACTGCCGACCAACGGCGCGCCGGCGGCCGTCGCGAACGCCGTCCTCGATGCGCTGCGCCCGCTCGGCGTCCGCCATCTCGACATGCCCCTCACCGCGCACAAGATCTGGCAGGCCCTGAACCGCCGATCGGGCGCGACGCCCGCAGGCTGATCCAGATCAAGGCAGCCGCGAGGACAGATGCGGACGATGGCGGCGCATGTCCCGCGACGTCCGCACCGTCCTGATCGTGAACGGCCATCCCGATGCCGGAAGCAAGGGGCTCTGTCACGCCCTGGCGGAGGCCTATGCCGACGGCGCCCGCGCGGCGGGCCGCACCGTTCAACGGCTCGACGTCGCGAGCCTGGATTTCGGCTTCGTGTCGTCGCAGGCCGAATTCGAGAAGGGACCGCCGCCGCCCGACATCGCCGCGGCCCAGGAACGGATCCGGGCGGCCGATCACCTCGTCCTCGTCTATCCGCTGTGGCTGGGCGACGTGCCGGCTGTGCTCAAGGCCTTCCTGGAGCAGACGCTGCGGCCGGGCTTCGCCTTCTCCTATCGCCCCAGCGGCTTCCCCATCAAGCATCTGCAGGGCCGCTCCGCCCGCGTCATCGTCACCATGGGCATGCCGGCCTTCATCTATCGCTGGTTCTTCCGCGCCCATGGGCTGAAGAACCTCGAACGCAACATCCTGCGCTTCGTCGGCTTCTCGCCGGTGCGCGCGACGCTGCTGGGCAGCGTCGGCACCTGCGGCAAGGAGGAGATCCGGCGCCGCCTGGCCGAGGTCAGGGAACTCGGCCGCCGCGGCGTCTGACGCGCTTCCTCGTGTCCTGACGGTCGGGTTGGACGGGACGGCGCGCATCGAGCGTGCCGGCCGTCATCGTTGATAGAGGCGCTTCACCGCTTCCGCGATCGAGTCGCGGGTTGCCGTCGGCTGCTCGGCGATCGCCTGCCCGAGCAGGCTGATCTGGGCCCGCAACGTGTGGACCTGGTCGATCAGCCCGACCATCGCCTCGACCGTATCGTCGTCCAGGCCGATATCGTCGGCGAGTTCGGCCAGCAGATGGGCGCGCGCGACATCGATCTGCTCGAAATTCCAGTGCTCCGCCGGTCCGGTAGGACGCAGCAGGCCGCGTGCCACCCAGCGCTCGACATGGATGAGCGTCAGGCGGCGATCCTGCCGCAACAGTTCGTCGAGAGTGGTCATGTGAACTGCTCCATGTCCTTGCGCGGATCATAGGCGCGCCCGGCGTCCCACGACTCCAGGAATGCCTTCAGCTTGTCGTCAACCTTGTCCGGCAGCACGACCTTGAGCTTCACATACTGGTCGCCGCGCTGCCCCGACTTGCGGTCGAGCAGGCCGCGCCCCTTGAGCCGCAGCGACGCGCCGGTGTTGGAGCCCGCCGGCACGTTCAGCATCACCGGGCCGCCGACGGTCGGCACCTTGACCTTGCCGCCCAGCGCCGCCTCGGCGAGCGTCACCGGCAACTCCATGTGGACGTCGTTGTCACGCGCCTCGAAGAAGGCGTGCGGCTGGACGCGGATCTCGATATAGGCGTCACCCGCCGGCTTGCCCCCGCTGCCGGGCATGCCCTGGCCCTTCAGCCGCAAGGTCTGGCCGTCGGTCGCGCCCTCGGGAATGTCGATGTCGAGCGTCTTGCCGTTGGGCAGGTTCACCCGCTGCTTGCCGCCGCGCGCGGCCACCAGGAAAGGCACGGTGAGCGTGTAGCTGACCGGAAGGCCGCTCATGTCGAAGCCTTCGAAGCCCTCCTCGCCGCCCGGGCCGCCGCCATATCCGAAGCCGCGCCGGTTGCCGAACATCTCGGAGAAGATGCCGCCCATGTCCACGAATTCCTCGTGTCCGCCAGAGCGGCGGTACTTGGTGCCGCCGGCGCCGCCTGCCTGGTCGCGGTAGAAGCCGCGCGGCGGCACTTCCTGGCCGGAGGCGTCGATCTCGCCCGCGTCGTAGCGGCGACGCTTCTCGGGGTCGGAGAGAATGTCGTTGGCCTGGCTGATCTCCTTGAACTTGGCCTCGGCGGCCTTGTCGCCGGGATTGAGATCAGGATGGTGTTTCTTGGCGAGCTTGCGGAAGGCCTTGCGAATCTCGTCTTCGGAGGCACTCCGTGGCACGCCCAATACTGAATAGGGGTCGCTCATGCCCAAGAATGTCGTGCTTTTTCAGGCAGTTGCAAGCCCCCGCAACGCACAGGGGCGATGCACCGGCGCGACCTGCCGCAGCGACGGCCCACTCGCGCCTTCCGGGCGCGGGATCCGCGGCCGGCATCGACCTTCTTCCGACCGCTATGCGGCCGACATCTGATTGAAACAGTCGGCGAGGACGTCGACGTGGGTGGTGATGCAGGTGTTGTGCCGGCCGGGAAGATTGCCGGACTGCACCGTCGGGCTCACGTGCTTCCAGGAAGCAGCCGCATATTCTTCCTTCGTCCTGTATTCGTCGCAAAGAAGACAGATGATCTTCGCCTTGATGCGCGCCGGCACGAACTTCGACATGGCGCGGTAGTAATCCGACCGCTGCGACTCGTCCCAGGCCAGGGACTGCCCGGTCCGCATCACCTTTGCCATTCGCCTCCCGATCATCATGTCCCCATGCAGGAGATGGGTCACGAATCGCCAGAGCGTCGGCGGCCCGCTGCGACGGATCTTGCGTCCGAACGCACCGGGCACGAAGCGGCTGACGAACGTCACCAACGGCATCAGCATGCGCATGATCGGCCGCGCGTTGATCGACAGGGCATCGATCAGGACGACGCTCTCGACGCGGCGGCCCGCCTTCTCGAGCTCTTGTGCGACCTGCAGCGCTGCCAGCCCGCCATGGCAGTAGCCGCCCAGCCGGACGGGGCCATTCGGCGCCACCTGCATGATCAACGGGAGATACCGGCTGGCCATCTGCTCCAGCGTCTCGATGCCCTTGTCTGGATCCAGGATGGAGTGAAGCAGATAGACCGGTCCCTCCTTCTTCAGGAGGTCGACGAGACGGAAGGCATAGAAGCCCCATCCCGAGAAATCGCCGTGGAAGAAGAACAGCGGCGTGCCTTGTCCCGGCTTGGCCAGGGTGAGGATCTCACGCTTCGACTCCGCCGAGTGCGCGAGGACCTCGGTCAGATGGCGGATCGTGAGGCGGGCCCCGACTTCCGACGGCGCGATCGCGTGACGGCTCATTTCCTCCAATTCGAGCAACATCTCCGTCGCCTGCAGAGAATCGCCCCCGATCTCGAAGAAGTCGTCATCCATGCCGATGTCGGTGCGCTTCAGGAGCCGCTGCCAGATCTCGGCGATCTGCAGTTCCAGCGGCGAGTCCGGCTGTTCGACGGGCTCCGCGCCTCGCGTCCGGAAGGTTTCGGAAAGCTTCGGTCGCGAGATCTTGCCCGTGGCGCCGACCGGCATGCTGTCCACCACATGGACCTGACGCGGCATCTGGAACGGCGCAAGCCGCTCGTAGAGGAAATCCACCAGCTCCGCGGACGTGGCCTTGGCCCCGGAGCGGAGCACGGCCGCCGCACCGACGGTCTCGCCCAGCCGCGGATGAGGGACCGCGAAGGCCGCTGCCTCACGCACCGCCGGATGCTCCAGCAGGACCTTCTCGACCTCGTAGGGCGAGATCTTCTCGCCGCCGCGATTGATGATCTCCTTGGTCCTGCCGACGATCGTGAGGAAGCCCTGTTCATCGATCGTGCCGAGATCTCCGGTCGGCAGCCAGCCATCCTCCAGGCCGGCCGGCTTCCCGTCGATGTCGTCGAACAGGTATCCCGGCATGACGCTCGGCCCGCGCAGTACGATCTGGCCAGTCTGTCCTGGCCCCAGGAGCCTGCCGTCGTCGGCGCGGACGGCAAGTTCGCCCTCGGGAGCGCGTCCCACCGAACCGGGCTTCGCCAGGTCGGGCGGCAGGGCCGGTGCGGTCATCATGCCCGCCTCGCACAGGCCGTAGAATTCGACCACCGGGATGGCAAAGAGACGCTCAAGCTCGACCCGTGTCGCTTCCGGCAGGTACGAGGCGGTCGACAGCACGAAGCGCAGCGAATGCTTCACGCCGCCCGGCAGTGCGGCCAGCCGCTCGACCACGGCCTGCAGGAACGCCGGCGAGGCCGTGAGCCAGGTCGGCCGCAACTCCACCAGCCATCGATCGATGTCGTTGGCGCTCGGCGTCTGCGGCATCGCCACGCTGCAACCGGCCAGGAGCGGCGCCAGCAGCGTCGCCTTGAAGCCGGCGTTGTAATAGATCGGCATGATGCAGGTGGAGCGGTCACCCGGACCGAGCTTCAGCCACCGCTCCATCTTGCGCGCCATCTCGATCAGGTTCTCGTGCGTCACGGGCACGCGCTTCGACCAGCCGGTCGTTCCCGAGGTCTTGAAGATCGCCGCCCAGGACTGCGGCGAAACCTCCGCCGCTTCGCACGACCGGGGCACCGGAAGGACCTGCTCGAGCTTGATCTGATCCCAGGAGGAATCGGCGACTGCGGCCTTGAACACACCGAAGCCGTTTCCGGATGGCTTCACCCAGCCAGGCAGGTCGCCCTCCGGCACGATCAGCGCATCGAGACGGATCTGCTTCAGCTCCTCCTCGAGTTCGGCCGCCGTGAGGTTGGGGTTGAGCGGCAGCAGGATCGAGGTGCTGCACACGGCGAGACTCAGCACCGCCGATTCAGGGCCTCGCGGCAATGCAATTCCAACCCGCGATGTCGTGCCGAGGCCGGCGGCGCGGAGTTGGCTGCCGAGTGCCTCGATGGCACTCACCAGCCTTGCGAACGAGATCGCCTGCAGACGCGCATGCACGATGGCAGGCGCGTCAGGATTCGACGCGGCACGCCATGCCAAAACGCCGCCAATCGTCGAGGCGGTCGGCTTCCCCTTGCCCATTTACCCATTCCTCGGCGTCGGAAGCAGTCAAGCCTACTAATGTAGGTAACTCCGACGCTTTCGAAATGGGGCGATCAGTGACCCATTGAAAGAATCGCCTTCACATCAGATGCGAATTTCAGAGCCTCAGAACGGCCTTCGCAATAATATTGCGTTGTATCTCGTTGGAGCCGGCATAAATCGTCGACGCCCGGTTGTTGAGATAGAGAGGCATCGCCGTGATCCCGTAGTCCGGCGTCACCGTCGGTTCGTTGTGACCGAGGTCGCGGGCCTCGGGCTCGAACGGACCCGCGTACCAGGCAAGGGCCTCCACGCCGAGATGATCGAGCGCCTGCAAGGTCTCGCTGCCGCGAATCTTCATCTGCGACGACACCGCTCCCGGATTGAGCCCCTTGCTGAGATCGGAAAGAACCCGCAGTTCGATCATCTCCAGCGCCTCGATGGCGAGTTCCGTCTCCGCCAGGCGCCGGGCGAAGCCGGGATCGTCGGCGAGCCGCCCAGCGCCGTCAGCGGCTTCTTCCCGGGCGATGCGGCGCACGTCGTCGAGACGGGCATGGAGGTTGGGCGTATAGGCGTCGCCCCCGCGCTCGAACTCGAGCAGATACTTGGCCACGGTCCATCCGGCGTTTTCCGGCCCGATCCGGTTGGCGACCGGCGTGCGCACGTTGTCGAAAAAGACCTGGTTGACCTCGTGATCGCCCGCCAGCGTCAGGATCGGCTTCACCGTGAGGCCGGGCGTGTCCATCGAATCGATCAGCACGAACGAGATGCCGTCCTGGGGCTTGCCTTCGGTCGAGGTCCGCACCAAGCAGAACATGCGGTTGGCGACGTGCGCACCGGTGGTCCAGATCTTGGTGCCGTTGATGACGTAATCGTCGCCGTCGCGAACGGCGCGCGTCTTGAGACTCGCGAGGTCCGATCCCGAGCCCGGCTCCGAATATCCCTGGCAGAACACGCTTTCGCCGGAGACGATCGCGGGCAGGTACTTCGCCTTCTGCTCGGGTGTGCCGAACTTCATGATGACGGGGCCCACCATGCGGATGCCCATGCTGAAGATACGCGGCGCATCGACCGCCGTGCACTCGCGCGAGAAGATGTAGCGCTGGGTGGCGCTCCAGCCGGTACCGCCATATTCCTTGGGCCAGGTCGGAGCCGACCAGCCGCGCCTGGCCAGGATCTTGTGCCAGCGCAGTCCGGCGGCGAAGTCGGAGAAGACACCGCCGGTCTTCCGGCCCGCCTCGCGCAGGTCTTCGCCGAGAGTCTCGTCCAGGAAGCGGCGCACCTCGTCGCGAAAGGCTTCGTCCTCGGGGCTGAGGGTCAGATCCATCGTTTCCTCCGTCGGTCTTTTGCCGCAGGCTAACGAGCCGACACCGCCGGCGTCCAGACCGGGCTTGGCCTCCCTTTCCGTCCGGCGGTATGATTTTTGCCTCGTATCCGGCAGCCGACGCGGAGATCACCTATGCGTCATCTCGCCTGTCTGTTCGCCCTTCTGCTCGCCGCCTTGCCTGCCACCGCGCAGGACAAGAAGCAGATCGATCTCGCGCTCGCGCTGGCGATCGATATCTCCGGCAGCATCGACCCCGAGGAGGCACATCTGCAGCGCCAAGGCTACGTCATGGCGTTCCGCGATCCGGCGATCGCCCGGGCGATCCTGGGCGGCCCGAACGGCCGCATCGCCGTCGCCTATTTCGAGTGGTCCGATTCCTGGATGCAGAAGCTCCTGATCGACTGGACACTGCTCGACAGCGAAGCGGCGATCGCCGCGTTCGCCGACCGGCTCGAAGCCGAACCTGTGTCCATCGCGCGGCGCACCTCGATCAGCGGCGCCATCCACTATGCCGTCGGCCTCTTCGCGCGGCTGCCCTACGATCCCGACCGCAAGGTGCTCGACATCTCGGGCGACGGCTCCAACAACGACGGCGGCCTCGTCACCGACACGCGCACCGAGGCATTGAAGGTGCGCATTGGCATCAACGGCCTGCCGATCATGAACGACCGGCCGAACCCGTTCGGCTTTCCCGCCGAGGCGGATCTCGACGAATACTATCTCCACTGCGTGACGGGCGGCCCGCGCTCGTTCGTGGAAGTGGCCAAGAACTTCGCCGACTTTCCCCGCGCCGTGCGCAAGAAGCTGCTGCAGGAAGTCGCCGACCGCGGCCCGCGGACGGACGGCGACACCGCCTCGCTCGCGCTTCGTGACGGAACGAAGATCGCGCAGGTGCGCAAGCCTGTCATGGCCCAGGAGGACGACTACACGCGCTTTGTCCGTCCGGCCTACGAACTCGGCTGCGACATCGGCGAGCGGCGCTCGCGCGAGTTCTGGCAGCGGCGCTTCGGCACGTCTCCCGACTGATCGACCGCGCCGTCGCGGTCATCCGGCTGCAATATCGCTTTCCTAGGCTCGGGCCGCGGCCGGCCGCCAGGGGCCGGACGCGCCACCCGGACGGAGGCAGTCATGTCGAAGGACAGGATCATCGAGCACCACCAGACGGCGGCCGACCATCACGAGCAGGCCGCTCGCCATCATCGCGAGGCGGCCCGCTACCACGAGGCCGATGCGCCGGAGAAGGCCGCGCACCACGCGCATTCCGCGCACGGCCATTCCATCCACGCCACGCACCACGCGAGCGAGGCGAGCAAGCACCACGCGGAAAGCCACGGTCGCCTCTAGAGGCGTTGCCGCACTTGAGGGACTCCGGCGGTTCGGCACTTTCACGGCGCCGCGGCCTTGCCGGCCGACCGACGTTCCGGCTGCACCACCGACAAACGGCTGAGCCGCTGGAAGGCGAAATCGACGAAGGCCTCGACCCTGGGGGCGCGATGATCCGCGCCCTTGGTCAGCAGGCTCACCGGCAGGGGTGTCCCCTCATGCTCGCGCAGCAGCCGCACCAGCCGGCCTGCCGCGAGATCGTCGGCCACCTGATAGGACAGCAGATGTGCGATGCCGCGTCCGGCCCGGGCCGCCTGAAGGCGCGTCTCGACATCATCGACGCGCAGCCGGCTGCGCGGCCGACGCGGCCGGCGACCACGGCCAAAGTTCCAGTTCTGCGCCGCGGCAGAGGTCCCCAGCACAGCGACATGCCGCGCCAGGTCCTCCGGCCGCTGCGGGGTGCCGTGAGTCTTGAGGTAGGCTGGGCTCGCCACCCATAGTCGCCGCACTTCGCCGATGGACCGCATCAGAAGACTCGAATCGGCAAGCGGACCGATGCGTATCGCCACGTCGATCGCCTCGTCGATCAGGTCGACGTTACGGTCCGCCAGCACAAGCTCCACCTCGACTTCCTCGAAGGCGTCGAGGAAGGCCGCGACGACCGGCGCCACGTGGCGGCGGCCGAACAGCACCGGCGCGGTGACGCGCAGTACGCCCCGTATCGGCGCGTCGCGGCTTCCCTGCATGGCCGCGTCGTATTCGCCCAGGAGAAGACGTGCCCGTTCCAACAATGCCCGGCCGGCGTCGGTCGGCGCCAAGCGGCGCGTCGTGCGATCGATCAGGCGGCTGCCGGCCCGGTCCTCCAGCGACGCCAGCGCGCGCGTCACGGCGGGAGGGGAGCGCCGCAGCCGCCGTGCGGCGCGGATCAGGCTGCCCTCCTCCACGATCCCCACGAAGATCGCAAGCTCATCGAGGCGATCCATGCATTATTCCTGGTATTGGAATTATCTCTTTTATCATGTGCGCTTCAGTGCACACGCCGCAATTCCTACCTTTGCCGCAAAGGAGGATCACATGCTCACTGGAACATGTTTGTGCGGCTCCGTCGCCTATGAAGCCGAAGGCACGATCGACCGCATCGTTCACTGCCATTGCCCGACCTGCCGGAAGACCCACGGCACGGCCTTTTCGTCGGTGGCCGCAGTACCGCGCGAGACGTTCCGGTGGACGCGCGGCGCGGAGCATCTGGGTGCGTTCGAATCCTCGCCGGGCAAGGTCCGCCATTTCTGCTCGAAATGCGGCTCCCACATCATGGCCGAGCGGGCCAGCCAGCCGGTCGTGCTCCTGCGTCTCGGATGCCTCGACACCGAGATCCGGCGAATTCCCCAGCTCCATATCTGGCGGTCGCAGTCGGCCCCCTGGTACGACCCCAAGGAGTCGTGGCCCGAGCTGCCTGCCGGCACGGCCTGAGGCCAGCATGCAAACGTCGCCCTTCCATGCCGACGAGCTCGCGGCACAGTCGCTGGCCCAACGCGCGAGCAGCGGCGCCGGCATCCGCGCCTTCATGCCCGACCAGCATCGCGCGTTCTTCGCCCTGCTGCCTTATCTGTTCATCGCGACGACCGACCTGAACGGCTGGCCCGTCGCTTCGCTGGTGCACGGCCGTCCGGGCTTCACCCGCGCACCCGATCCGACGACATTGCGCATCGACGCGCTGCCCCTGGCGGACGACCCCGCGGCGACAGGACTGGAGGAAGGGCGCGCCATCGGTCTCCTGGGCCTCGATCTGTCGACGCGGCGTCGCAACCGAGCCAACGGCCGTGTAGCCGCGCGCGACGGTGGCGGCATGACCGTGGCCATCGACCAGAGCTTCGGCAATTGCCCCCAGTACATCCAGGAGCGCACGCCCGTCGCTCGTCCGCGCCAGCCGAGGCCGATCGAACGGCTTCACGGGCTCGACCCCGCGGCGCGGGAGCTGATCGCAGCAGCGGACACATTTTTCGTCGCCAGCCGCTCGCGGCCGGCCATCGGCCCTGCCGATCAGGGCGGGCTCGACATCTCGCATCGCGGCGGACGTCCCGGTTTCGTCGACGTTCGCGGCGACACGCTCATGGTCCCCGATTTTCCCGGCAACCGCTTCTTCAACACACTGGGGAATCTGCTCGGCGACCCACGCGCCGGCCTGCTGTTCCTCGACTTCGCCAACGGCGACTTGTTGCAGCTGCAGGGCACCGTCACCATCGATTGGACGGGCCGAACGGCTTCGGCCGTTGCCGGAGCCGAGCGGAGCTGGCGCGTCGACGTGGAGCACAGCTGGCGCCGCCGCGCGCCCCTCCCCTTCGACTGGACCTTCGGCGGCTACGCGCTCACCACTCTCAGGAGTGGGACTTGGCCTGCGTCGATTTGACAGCAGCGACCATCGCATCAAGGGCCAGCCGGTAGGAATCCACGCCGAATCCGGCGACAATTCCGACCACCGCCTCCGCCGTCACGGAGCTGTAGCCGCGCTTCTCGATGTTCGTCATGTGGACCTCGATCGCCGGCACCCGGATCGAGCGCAGGCAGTCGCGCAGGGCATGGCCCGCATAGAGAAATCCCGCGGGGTTGAACAATACCCCGTCGATCCCCTCCCGGTCGGCCTTGTAGATGGCCGAAACCGCCTCGCCTTCGGTATTCGTGTATAGAATCTCAAGCTCCACGCCGAGTTCCCGCGCCCGCCGGCGGACAATGGAGTTCAATTCCTTGGCCGTCGTCGTGCCATAGAGTTCCGGTTGTCGCGTCCCCAAGTACTCCATGTTCGCGCCCTGAATGAGCAGGAATTTCATCGCTTCCCCAAGTCACAACTTGGCGTCACCCACGCCACACGATGCAATTCTAGAACAAGTTCCGGTTGAACGGCACCATTCGTCGCACGCAAGCGATTGCTGCGACAAATACGAGTGACTATCGCGGAAAGAGCGCGTCAAAGAGGACGCGCAACAAGGTCCGCCTAGCGGGGCAGCGTCGATTCGCCCATCAGGAAGGCGTCGATGGAGCGCGCGCACTGCCGCCCTTCGCGAATCGCCCACACGACCAGCGACTGGCCGCGCCGCATATCGCCAGCGGCAAAAAGCTTGGAAACCGACGTCCGGTAATCCTGCACGGTCGCCGCGACATTCCCCCGCGGGTCGAGCGCCACGCCCGCCTGCTCAAGCAGTCCGGGTCGGCGGGGTCCCAGGAAGCCCATGGCCAGCAGGACCAGATCGGCCTTCAGCGTGAAGGTCGAGCCGGGAATCTCCTTCATGGCCATGCGGCCATCGGTACCCATCACCCATTCGACGTGCACGCATTCGAGCCCTTCGACCTTGCCGTTCGAGCCTACCGCACGCTTGGTGAGCACGGCGAAGTCGCGCTCCGCGCCCTCCTCGTGCGAGGAGGAGGTCCTGAGCTTGAGCGGCCAGTCCGGCCAGGTGAGCGCCTTGTTCTCCTTCTCCGGCGGCCGCGGCATCACCTCGAGCTGGGTCACCGACGCGGCGCCGTGGCGGTTCGAGGTGCCGACGCAATCGGACCCGGTATCGCCGCCGCCAATCACCACCACATGCTTGCCCTTGGCGCTGATCGTGCCCTTGGGCGCGGCCCGCACCTCGTCGTCGCCTGCGACGCGCTTGTTCTGGGGCACCAGGAAGTCCATGGCGAAATGGATGCCCTTCAGCTCGCGGCCGGGCACCTCGAGATCGCGCGGCCACTCGGCGCCGCCGGTCAGGGCCACGGCATCGTAGCCTTCGAGCAGCGACTTCACCGACAGCGTCGAGCCGACCTCGACGCCGGTGCGGAATTCGACGCCCTCGGCCTCCATCTGGCGCATGCGGCGGTCGATCAGATGCTTCTCCATCTTGAAGTCGGGAATGCCGTAGCGCAGCAGGCCGCCGACGCGGTCGGCCTTCTCGAACAGCGTGACGGCGTGACCGGCGCGCGCGAGCTGCTGGCTGCAGGCGAGGCCGGCCGGTCCCGACCCGACCACGGCAATGCGCTTGCCGGTCTTCCTTGCCGGGATCAGCGGCTGGATCCAGCCCTCCTCCCAGCCGCGATCGACGATGGCGCATTCGATCGATTTGATGGTGACCGGATTGTCGTCGATGTTCAGCGTGCACGAGGCCTCGCAGGGGGCGGGGCAGACGCGGCCGGTGAATTCCGGGAAATTATTGGTCGAGTGCAGCACTTCGAGCGCGGCCTGCCACTGGTCGCGGCGCACCAGCTCGTTCCATTCGGGGATGATGTTGTTGACCGGGCAGCCGTTGTGACAGAACGGCACGCCGCAATCCATGCAGCGTGCCGCCTGCCGGCGCATTTCCTCCGCTGGCAGCGGCAGGACGAATTCCTTCCACGTCTTGAGACGCGCCTCGACCTTCTCATAGGGCCGGTCCTTGCGCTCGATCTCCAGGAAGCCGGTCGGAAGACCCATGGCCTGCTACTCCCCTCTCGCTTCTCGTTACCTCCCCTTGCGGAGGCCGCACCGGGGAGGAGTTGTCGTTATTCCGCCGCGACCGCCTTGGCCGCCTCGCGTTCGCGCGCCTGCAGAAGCGCGCGCTTGTAGTCCCTGGGCATCACCTTGACGAAGCAAGGCAGGGCCCGGTCCCAATCCTCCAGCAGCTCGCGGGCACGGGCGCTGCCGGTATGGAGGTGATGGCGCTCGACCAGGATGCGCAGCCGCTCCGCATCGAAGCGCAGCACGTCGCCCATGCCGTTGTCCTCGACATCGTGCGCGCGCTGGCGCGGCCGGCCCGGATCGTCGAGCGGCGCGTCCGAAAGCGCGCCCACCTTCTCCAGCTCGACCATCGCCGGATTGCACAGGTCCTTGAAGCGCGCCTTGGGATCGTAGACGTAGGCGATGCCGCCCGACATGCCGGCCGCGAAGTTCCGGCCGGTGTCGCCCAGCACCACCACGACGCCGCCGGTCATGTACTCGCAGCCGTGATCGCCGGTGCCTTCGACGACGCAGAGCGCACCCGAGTTGCGCACGGCAAAGCGCTCGCCCGCGACGCCCTCGAAGTAGGCCTCGCCGGCGATCGCGCCGTAGAGCACCGTGTTGCCGACGATGATGTTCTGCAGCGGGTCGCGCCTGGTGCCGAGCGGCTGGCGCACAACGACGCGCCCGCCCGACAGGCCCTTGCCGACATAGTCGTTGGCATCGCCCGAGAGCTCGAGCGAGACGCCGTGCGCGAGGAAGGCGCCGAAGCTCTGGCCGGCAGTGCCGTTCAGCCGGATCGAGATCGTGTCCTCGGGCAGGCCGGCATGGCCGTAGCGCTTGGCCACCTCGCCCGACAGCATGGCGCCGACGGTGCGGTTGACGTTGCTGACGGGCAGCTCGATCTGCACCGGCTGGCGCTTCTCGAGCGCGGGCTGCGCCGCCTCGATCAGCTGGTGATCGAGCGCCTTCTCGAGCCCGTGATCCTGCCGCTCGGTGTTCCAGATCGCCACCCCGGCCTTGGCCGGCGCCGCATGGAGCAGCTTCGACAGGTCGACGCCGCCCGCCTTCCAGTGGTCGACGGCGCGGCGCATGTCGAGCCGGTCGACGCGGCCGATCATCTCGTTCAGCGTCCGGAAACCGAGCCGCGCCATGATCTCGCGCAGCTCCTCGGCGACGAAGAAGAAGTAGTTGATGACGTGCTCGGGCTGGCCGGTGAAGCGCTTGCGCAGCACCGGATCCTGCGTCGCCACGCCCACCGGGCAGGTGTTGAGGTGGCACTTGCGCATCATGATGCAGCCGGCGGCGATCAGCGGCGCGGTGGCGAAGCCGAACTCGTCGGCGCCCAGCAGCGCGCCGATTGCGACGTCGCGACCGGTGCGCAGGCCGCCATCGACCTGCACCGCGATGCGGCCGCGCAGGCCGTTCAGCACCAGCGTCTGCTGGGTCTCGGCCAGGCCGATCTCCCACGGCGAGCCGGCATGGGTGAGCGAGGTGAGCGGCGAGGCGCCCGTCCCGCCCTCGTAGCCCGAGATCGTCACGTGATCGGCGCGCGCCTTGCTGACGCCGGCCGCGACTGTGCCGACGCCGACCTCGGAGACGAGCTTCACCGAAACGCGCGCTCTCGGGTTCACGTTCTTCAGGTCGTGGATCAGCTGCGCCAGATCCTCGATCGAATAGATGTCGTGGTGCGGCGGCGGCGAGATCAGGCCGACGCCCGGCGTCGAGCGCCGCACGCGGGCAATGTTCTGGTCGACCTTGTGGCCGGGTAGCTGGCCGCCCTCGCCGGGCTTGGCGCCCTGCGCCATCTTGATCTGGATGTCGTCGGCATTGACGAGATATTCGGCGGTGACGCCGAAGCGGCCCGACGCCACCTGCTTGATGGCCGAGCGCATGGAATCGCCGTTGGGCAGTGGCTTGAAGCGGTCCGCCTCCTCGCCGCCCTCGCCGGTGTTCGATTTGCCGCCGATGCGGTTCATGGCGATGGCAAGCGTGGTATGCGCCTCGCGGCTGATCGAGCCGAAGCTCATGGCGCCGGTGGCGAAGCG
>JAFEFG010000039.1 GCA_018240685.1 Pseudomonadota bacterium
GATGTCACCGGGCCCGCAGATCACGGTCGGAATGCCATGATTGCGGAAGATCCCGGCCTCGGTGCCGTAGGGAACGGCGTAGGTGCGGTTGCCGCCCGTCCATTCCAGCGCAAGCTTGGCCGCTTCCTCGTTCTCCCGCGGATTGAGTCCGGGCACGAAGGAGCGGCGCTTCAGCGTGATGTTGGCGTCGGGATGCTTGGAACGCATCTTCGGCAGCAGAAGCTCAGCGACATACTTCTCGGCGCGGCGCTGCACCTCCCAGGCATCGTCGCCGGGCAGGGTGCGATAGCCCCAGTTGAGCACGCATTCGCGGGCGAGGATGTTGCCGGCCGTTCCGCCGTTGATGACGCCGACATTGATGGTCGTGTGGCCGGGCACGGTGTCGATGTCCGTGCGCTTCCTCTGCGCGAGCTCGTCCTGGAGCTCGTTCAGCCAATGGATGAAGTCGCCGGCAAAGTGGATGGCGCTGACGCCGAGATGGGTCATCGAGGAATGCGCCTCCACGCCGGTGAAGGTGGCGATGATCCCGCCGCCCGCATTCTGCGCGTTGACCACGGACATCATGGTGGGCTCGCCGACGATGACGGCGCGGGGGCGTGGCACGCTGCCGACCAGCCGCTCGGCCAGCGAATGGGCGCCCAGGCAGCCGATTTCCTCGTCGTAGCTGAAGGCGAGGTGGATCGGCACCTTGAGCGCCGCGCGCCGGAAGGCGGGAACATGCGAGAGGGCGGCCGCGATGAAGCCCTTCATGTCGCAGGTACCGCGGCCGTAGAGGTTGCCGTCGGCCTTCTCCGTGAGGTCCCAGGGATCGGTGCTCCAGGGCTGGCCGTCGACGGGGACCACGTCGGTGTGGCCGGAGAGCACGATGCCGCCCTCGCGTTCGGGACCGATAGTGGCGAAGAGGTTGGCCTTCGTGCCTTCCTCGTTGGGGACGAGCGTGCTCTCCACGCCGGATTCGGCGAGATAGGCCTGGACGTACTTGATGAGCTCGAGGTTGGAGTTGCGCGACGTCGTGTCGAACGCCACGAGACGCTTCAGCATCTCGATCGAACTGGGGGCGGATTGGGTCATGCGCGACCCTCGCACGACTGGCCTGCAGACGCCAAGGGCCTGAAAAACCGCACGAATTCGCGGCCCGGTTTGACACCCTGCCTGACCGCCGCTAGAACCGCCGCGCATCCGTCGTGGATATCGACCGCCGGGGTCTTAACGGGCTGCGGAGAGGTGGCCGAGCGGTCGAAGGCGGCGGTTTGCTAAACCGTTATAGGGTCTAAAGCCCTATCGAGGGTTCGAATCCCTTCCTCTCCGCCATTACCTTCGGTTTTTTCAGGCCCGCCAGCGTTTTTCGCGTCGGCGCATCGTCCAGCCCATCATTTTCCAGTGTCTGTCGTGCTCTGCCAGCCCGGGTGGGGTGGGGCGGGGCCGCCTCGGTGGGCAGACTACCATTCCTCGCCTTTCGGTACGCTGATTTGCGTCCAGAGTGAACTCGACACTCGGATGCCACTTACTTTTCATTACCCTTCGTTGAAAACAATTGATTCGGTCGAAAGCGAGTAGCGACTATCGACCCAGGGTGGCCGAGGCGCGAAATCTTCCCCCGTGTAATTGCCTCGCGCCTTGAGAGCGATTGGCAAAGAGTGGGTAGGCAGTCCGTTTTCGCGAACGGTCGGGCGCGGCACTGAACGAGATGCATGGGCCCGGCGACGCTGCTTGTTCACTGCGTTCCCAATTCTGCGGCAGCCATGGTGGCGTATGAAATCATCGAGTCGACCCAGGTCAGCAAGGTAGGCAAACAGAACGAGGAGCGCTGCGATGTCTCCGAGCCTCAAGTTGGGAATGCCCGATGGAACAGTCGGATGGGCGGTTGAGTCGCCGGAGGCTGCGCGCGACAGTATTCATCGTCGCCCCTTCAATATCAGGCACGAACTTCACAACAATGAACTGTTCTCGTTGGACGCATTGCGTGTGCTTTCCAGCGAGATACAGCTGAGGCCGGAAGACTTCTATTTCGACGCGGGGCCGGTATCCATCAGCGACAGATGGGGAGCGATCCCGGTTCCGAAGATTTCCCTGCCGGAACTCATTGGCCAGATGGAGACGTCTGATGCCTGGATCATCATGAAGCACGTTGAGAAGAACCCCAGATATGGCGCGGTTCTCAACGAATTCGCGGAGTTCATCTGGGGCGTTCTGGGACCCGATATGGCCAGAATGCTTCAGAATCCCGAAATGCTGGTAATTATCAACTCGCCGAATCGAATTACGCCTCTGCATTTTGATGCTGAGATAAATTTCCTTATCCAGGTGGCCGGCAATAAGTCCGTATGGGTATGCGACCCGACCGATCGTTCGGTCGTCTCAGAACGAGATCTCGAGCGATATTATTCGTACAGTGACTTTGGAACCTATCGCCCGATCGCTGAGGAAAAGGCCGTTCGCTACACCTTGGCGCCGGGAGAAGGCATACATATTCCTACACATGGCGCTCACTGGGTCCGGAACGGGACCTGCGTGTCGGTATCCTTGAGCCTGAACTTCGAGTTCCCGACGTGGGTGCATAGAGATTTCTACAGAGCCAACAATTTCCTGCGCAAGATGGGACTCAGTCCGCAACCGCGCGGTGTTAGGCCGGTAATGGATCGCATGAAATCCGCAAGTGTCGGCGCCGTCGATTATGGGCGTGTTGTGACCAAACGCGTACTACGGCGAGTCTGAGAGCTATCACCTACGCGTGTAAAGGAGGACCAGGCAGATCTGGATCGCCTGCTCTGCTTCGCCGACACATACGCACTGGCAGAGATCGGAGACCGCTGTACCCGAAGCCCGGCGCTTGTTCCCGACGAAAGAAGTGGCGAGAGCTCGCGTGGTGCACGGTCCCGGCATATTCGGCGTGAGCGAATGCATCGATCGTTGATGCCGCATCACAGGGCCGTGGCATGGAAGTTGCTGAAATCCTTGCGGGGCTTGTTCCCCGAGTGCGTAGCCGCGAGGGTTCAATGACGGACACCGGGTTTCGACGGTGCGACCAGATCGACGATATCGGCACCGTCACCGATTGGCTGATCATTCTTCTGGTCTACTTCACCGTGATGGCGTGCCTGATCGTGCCGATCGCGATGGCGGCCAAGGCGCGCTCGCTGGATGAAGGTGTTGGTCTGTCATCGACAACGGATATCGTTCGTTCCGCTGGCGCAGCGAATGGGGACAGTGCTTCGCCCCGCTGACTTTGTCGGCGAGCGGCTATTTCATCGTCGCTGTGCGGCACCTTGACCGACAAGCCGACAGGTCCGGCTCGCCGTGGCGCCTACGCTACGGCGACACCGTTCGGCTGAAGAAGGCCATATTGTCGCTTAACGCTCTGGCCGCGCCGGCGTAGAGGCCAGC
Source organism: Pseudomonadota bacterium (assembly GCA_018240685.1). Taxonomy (GTDB): domain Bacteria; phylum Pseudomonadota; class Alphaproteobacteria; order Reyranellales; family Reyranellaceae; genus Reyranella. The sequence continues at coordinate 3,385 of JAFEFG010000039.1, forward strand.
GCCTGCCAGCTTCGCGCGAGACAAAGTCGAGGCCATCCGGTCGAGCGTGTAGCGGGCGCGCACGGGGTCGCGTCCGATCCGGCGCAACCGTGCAAGGGCGGCGATCGCCCTGCGTCGGACTGGCCGCGGCAGGTCGGGCGCGGTGGCGAGGTCGTGCAGGTTCCGGACGCATTCGGCGAGCTGCATGACCGTCATGCTGCCGGCTGCGGCCGAAGGTTTCCGGGCGTCGGCCTTCTCCATCCAGCGGACCAGCGTCAGCAGCCGGTGGCAGAGGCGGGCGCGCCAGACCTGCTCGTGCCGGGCGGCGTCCCCGTCGGCGGCCATGCTCTGCAGCTCGTGCACCATCATTGTGACCAGCCTGTCCATGCGTCGCCGCGGGTCGGTGGGAAGCACCAGGCGGAAGGCGGCAAGGGCGATGATGGGCGCGGCGATGACGCCCGCCGCCATGCCGAGAAAATGTCCGATCGTGCCCGACAGGGGGAAGGCGGGTTGCAGCAGCAGGAGCAGGATCATGTTGAAGTCGGTGCCGCTTGCCGTGGTCCGGCGATGCGCGAAGGGCAGCGCGCCGAACAGCACGAAGGGCATCATCAGCAGCACGAGCTGGAGCCCGTTCTCCGCCGCCGGCCAGACGAGCCAGCGGCAGGCGATCGCCGCCGCTGCGCCGAAGATCTGGCCGATCAGGACATGGCGCATGATGGCGGCCGGCGTGTCGAAGGTCGAGAACAGCGACAGCATCACCGTCGTGCCGAGCATGACATAGGCGCCGCCGCTCCATCCGGTCGCCACCCAGAGCGCGCCGACGGCAAGGAGGGTGCCGAAGGTGCGCAGCAGGGTGTGGCGGGCGGTGATCCAGTCGCGATGCAGGACGACGGGATGCCGCGCGGCGGGAGGCTCGATCGACTGGTCGCGGAATGCCATGCGATCGCGAATGGCCGCGGCGAGGCCGGCGACGGCTCGATGCAGCGCCCCGTGGCCGCATGTCAGCGCTTCCGCCTCTTCCAGCGTGCCGACGAGGGTCGAGGGGCTGGCATTGCGCTCCAGCGCGTCGGCGGCCCGGCGCAGCGCCGCGGCTACCGCACGGTCGACTTCGCCGCCGTCATGGCGCCGGAGCCAGAGCAGGGCGGCGACCTGGGCGACCAGGATCGACCGCATCGTCCGGGCCGAGCGGCGCGAGCGCAGCGAACCCGCGCCATGGGGATCGAGCCCTTCGTCGATCGCCGCCATCTCGGCGAGGATGGCATGCTGCTCGCGCTCGACGTCGCGCGCCGCGCCATCCAGGCTCGCCGCCATGTCGCGCAGGACACGCGCCGTGAGGCGGCGGGACCGGCCGACGATTTCATCCGCCTGCCTGGTGCCGAAGGCCAGCCCGACCAGCAGCGCCACCAGGACGCCGACGAGGACCGTCGACGTGCGATCGATGCCGAGGGCGACGATATGGCCGGGATGATCGGCGTTGAGCAGTGCGACCATCGAGGCCGAATAGCCGGCCAGCAGCGTGCCGTAGGAGATGAAGCCGCGCAGAAGGTTGCCGGCGCCGGCGCAGAGGCCGACCCAGGCCGCAAGCGCCGGTGCAAGGAGGAGGGGCTCGCCACCGCTCGCGGCGACGATCAAGACGCCGACGAGTGCGCCCACGACCGTGCCGATGGCGCGGAAGAAGCTCTTCTCGATGAGCGGACCGGGTGTGGGCTGCGAGGCCGCCCACACCGTCATCGCCGACCATTGCGGATGCTCGAGGCCCATCAGCCACGACACGAGGAGCGCCAGACAGGCGGCCATAGCCGTGCGCACGCCGAAGCGCAGGCGCGGCGGGTCGAAGCCGAGCCGCGAAATCGTTTCGACGAAGGTCATGCGGTCGACTTCCGTTTCTCCTGCAGGTGCTGCAGCCGCGCTCCGATTCTGTCGAACAGGGCGAGGGTGGCGGCGATCTCCTCGTCCGTAAGATCGGCGAGCAGCTTCGCTTCGACGGCCTGGAGGGCGCGCCGGATGTCGGCCAGCACCCTGCGGCCGGCTGGCGTGAGGAAGACCTGCCGCGCCCGCCGGTCGCTCGTATCGGTGCGGCGTTCGATCAGGCCGCGCTCGTTCAGGATGTCGAGCAGGCGCACGAGGCTCGAGCTGTCGATGCCGACCCGGCAGGCGAGGTCCTTCTGGGTGATCCCTTCGCCGAATTCCTCGAGGTGAACCAGCGGGGCCCAGGTGGCGTCGGTCAGGCCGATCCCGGCAACGACATGGTCCAGTTCGCGTCGCCATGCGCGGGCGAGCAGGGAGAAGCGAATGCCGAACCGGAAGCGAGGAGCCGTAGGGGGAGTCATCAAATTGCTTCTAATGACAAATAATTTGTATTTCAAATTAATATGTGCGGTGCGGTGTGGCCGATCCTCAGCTTGTCCCTGCGGGTATCGGTCGGTGGCAGGCGGCGGGGATTGCGATTATCTTGCTGCATCGGAGATGTGGGGAGCCAGGATGCGAAGAGTTGCGTTTGCGATCGGACTGTTGGTGTTGGCGGGCTGCGCGGACAGCCCCGGCAGGCAGGTTGCCGATTGCGCCGTCTCCCGCCGCCCGGGTCCCTGCTACGACGGCACCGACATCACCGACCGCAAAAACCGCGACACCATCAAGGACATCACGGTGCACGTGTCGGACGACACGCAGGACATCACAGATCGCAAGAACCGGGACGATACGACGGACCGGACGGTCTGGTGCGCCGAGATCGGCCAGGTGATCGTCGCCCCCACGTTCATGGTCTTCTTTGGCTGGGATCGTGCCGACCTTTCGCAGGAGGCGCTGGACACGATCCAGCGCGCGGCCGACGCCTACAAGAAGAAGGGCGGCGCACGCATCACCGCGACAGGCCATACCGATCGTTCGGGATCGGAGGACTACAACATCGCGCTGTCGCTCAGACGCGCGAACGCCGTCAAGGATGCGCTGATCCGCGACGGCGTGAGCGCGACGGACATCTCCGTCGTCGGTCGCGGCGAAGCGCAGCCGCTGGTTCCGACGTCGGACGGCGTGCGCGAGGCCCAGAATCGCCGCGTCGAGATCGTGATCCGCTGAAGCGCTATCGCGGCAGCACCTTGCGGTAGAGGTGCCAGGTCGCATGGCCGAGCACCGGCAGGACGACCGCCAGGCCAAGCAGGAGCGGGATCGCCCCGACGACGAGGCCGGCGGCGATGATCAGCCACCACAGCGCCATGGTGCCGGGGTTGGTCTGCACGACGCGGACCGAGGTCGAGATCGCGGTCAGCACGCCGACATTGCGATCGAGCAGCAGGGGGAATGTCACGACGCTGATGACGGCGGCGACGAGGGCGAACAGGAATCCCACGCCGACGCCGACGGCGATCATCGTCCAGCCGTCCGGTGTCGTGAAGACTTCCTGGGCGAAGACCGCGAGCGATTCAGGCGGCTCGGGGCCGAAGCTCAGGAGATAGATGAGATGGGCAGCGAACAGCCATAGGGCCAGCAGGGCCGCCAATAGCAGGCCCATCACGAGGATGGAGCCGATGGCCGGGGAAGAGGCCACGCCGAGCGCATCCGACCATCCTTTGTCGATCCCGAGCTCGCGGCGTCGGCTCATCTCGTACAGGCCGACCGCGAAGAAGGGGGCGATGATCGCGAATCCCGAGATGAGCGGGAAGATGAGGGGAAGCATCCCGTGTCCGAATGCCAGCCGGGCGAAGACGAGGCCGGCGACCGGATAGATGAGGCACAGGAAGATGACATCGGTGCGATAGGCGCCGAAGTCGGTGAGGCCCTTGCGCAGCACTTCGCGCAGGTCGTTCACGCTGATCCGATGGACGACGAGTGGTGCCGCGCCCGTCTTCTCCCAGGCGCCATCCATGGAATGTGCGGCGCGATCCATGGCGCGACCGGTATGCTTGAGCTGGTCCCATCCCCATTCGATGGGATTGCGGATGTGTTGTTGCTGCGCCATGGCAGGCCCTCCCGAAACGATGTTCGAAGGCGCGGCTGCTCGTGGTCGGTGCCTCATTTTTCGCCGGTCACGAAGGAGCCGCGAAACCACTATTAATTTTAAAGTATACGCTTTGCTGCGGCGCGTGTCCGGTCGAGAAGGTTCGTTCTTGATAACTATCGGGCTGGCTTGCGCAGCCGCGCCGAGCGACGCCGCGGCCCGCAGGTGGGAGATGCGGTCGACCCCGAAATGGGGCCGGCCGCCAATCTGCTACTACACCAGTTCGGGAACGACCCAAAGCGCCGGCTCGCCGCGCGCCACGCGCTGGACGTTGTCGAAGCCGTTGCGCAGGCGCGTGATATTGCTCTCGAAGGTCGGCCCGGCCAGATGCGCGGTCAGCACGACATTGTCGAGCTTCAGCAGCGGGTTGTCCGCCGGCGTCGGCTCCTCGTCGAAGACGTCGAGGCCGGCGCCGAACAGCCGGCCGGCCGCCAGCGCCTCGGTCAGGGCCTTCTCGTCGATCACCGGCCCGCGCGACGTGTTCACGATGATGGCCGACTTCTTCATGACCGCCAGCTCCTGCGCGCCGATCAGGTGGTGGGTCGAGTCGTTCAGCGGCACGTGGAGAGAGATGATGTCGGAGCCGCGCAGGATCTCCGGCAGCAGCCGGAAGCGCACACCCAGCGCGTCCTCTTCTTCCTCCTTGAGGCGGGCGATGTCGTAGTAGTGAACCTCCATGCCGAAGGCGAGCGCGAGGCGGGCGACTTTCTTGCCGATGGTGCCGAGGCCGATGATCCCCAGCACCTTGTTGCGCACTTCGTGGACGGTCGGCGGCGCGTTGCCGTGCCAGCGGCCGGCCGAGACGTTGTCGTGCTGCGTGATCAGCCGCCGCGACACGGCCAGCATCAGCAGCAGCGCATGCTCGGATACGGCGACGGAATTTGCGCCGCCGTTGTTGCAGAGCGGCACCTTGCTGCTGCGGGCGGCATCGAGGTCGGCTTTGTCGTATCCGGCGCTCAGCATCTGCACGAGCTTGAGATGGGGCGCATCCTTATAGAGCTGCCTGGTGACGTACTGCTGGACGAAGCCGACGAAGTAATGGGCGCCCGGCAGGGCTGCCTTCTGCTCCGGCGAGTTGTGCAGCGCCTTGACGATTTCGAACCCCTTGGGGGCGAGATCGTCCACCATTGCCAGACAGTCCTTGGGACCCACGACCAGAACGCGCTCGACCATTACGACTCCTCCGATACGCTTGTTTCGCCGACTGTTTCCTATGACGCCGCCAGGATGGCATCCGAGATCTTCTCGGCCGTCATCAAGGTCGGGAAATTGGTGTTCGCGCAGGGGACGATCGGGAAGATCGAGGCGTCGACGACCCGTAGTCCCTGCACGCCCTTGACGCGTCCCTGCGTATCTACCACCGACATCGGATCGTCGGGCCGACCCATACGGCAGGTGCAGGAGGCATGCCACACGCCGATCGTCGCCTTCCGCACGAACGCCTCGAGGGCGTCGTCGTCCGTCATCACCTGGTCGAAGGTGAAGCCCTCGATCACGAAGTTCTCGATCATGTAGCGGCGCAAGGCGGCCGGGCCGTCGAGGAATCTCGAGACCACTGCGGTCAGGAACTTGTTGCGGGCATTGACCACGCCGATCTTGCGCACGCGGTCGGAGTAGGAGGCGGGGAACGGGTTGTCCGTGACCGACTTCAGCGCCGGAGTGAGCTGCAGCGCCGCCATCTTGCGGAACCCCGTCATCAGCCGGTCGAGGTCGCGCCTGTCGGAGAGGAGGTTGAACTCCACGGCGGGCTCGCTGCGCCAATCCCGCGAGGCGAGTTTCACCTGGCCGGTTTCGGAGTAGGTGCGGTTGATGAAGGTCAGAAGCGAGCCGACCTGCTCGCCGACGGCATGCCAGGCCGACTTGTTGACCACGGCCACGAACATGTCTCCCTTCGGGACGCCCGGCAGCCCGGAAGAGTAGCGAATGCCGAGCTGGATGTGTCGCCGCGTGTGAGCGTTCGTCCGCGCGCCGCGGCGGATGAAGGAGGAGAGCGAGATCGAGGGATGATCCATCAGCCGCTGGCCGACGCCTGGGAGGGCCGCCAGGACGGGAATGCCCATGTCCCTGAGATGGCCGACCGGGCCGATGCCGGCGCGCAGCAGATGGGCCGGCGAGTGGATCGCACCGGACGAGAGAATGACCTCGCGGCCGCGCAGCTCGACTTCCTTGCCCTGGATCATCGCCATCACGCCCGTGCAGCGTGTGCCGTCGAAGAGCAGCGATGTCACCTGGGTGCCGGTCGATATCTTGAGGTTGGGGCGCTTGCGCGTGTCGGCATCGAGATAGCCCATTGCCGCCGACACGCGCTGCTCGGCGGCATTGGAGTGCGTGACGGGAAAGTAGCCGTCCACGAACTCGCCGTTCTGGTCGGGCAGGAACGTCATGCCCGCGCCCTTGCACGCCTCGGCGACGCCTTGCGCGAAGCCGGTCCAATGCTCCACGGGGATGCGGCGGACCGGAATGCGGCCGTCCTTGCCGTGGTACGGGCCGTCGAAGTCGAGATCGCGTTCGACCTTCTTGAAGTAGGGCAGGACGTCGTTCCACTCCCAGCCCTCGGCGCCGCGCGCCACCCATTCCCGGTAGTCGGTCGGCGCGCCGCGATTGGCCATCTGGCCGTTGATCGAGGAGCCGCCGCCCAGGACGCGCGCCTGCTCGTACTTGCGTAGCGGTGGGCGGTTTTCGTCGGGGTTGTTGTGGGAGATGACCTGCGTATGGACCTTGAGTTCGGTCCAGTGGAAGCGCGGATCGAAATAGGCCGTGCCCGAGTAGGAATCCCGGATCTCCGGGGGCTCCTCGCCGGGCGGTGTGTCCTGGCCGGCCTCGCAGACCAGAACCTTGTTGCTGCCGCGGGCGGAAAGACGGTTCGCCAGCACCGAGCCCGCAGAGCCGCCGCCGACGATGATGTAGTCGTAGCTCAAGCGTTTCCCCTTTTTCCGGGGCACGCTACGCCTGACCGCAAGGGCGGGCAAAGAAAGAATGGGATCGCGACGTGCTCTGCGAGCCGGACGGGCGCGTCGACCGTCCGCTAGCCGAGTTCGCTTCGTACGAGGGCCGCTCCCGCGGCGAGCGCCTTCAGCTTGCCGAAGGCCGTCGCGCGCGGCAGGTATTTCATGCCGCAGTCGGGCGCCGGCAGCAGCTTGTCGGGAGCGAGATACTTGAGGCCGGCGCGGATCCTCTCGGCAACCTTCTGCGGCGTCTCGATGTCCGGATCGTTGAGATCGATGACGCCCAGCATGACCTTCTTGGGAGCGAGGTCCCTGAGGACGCCGAGGTCGATCTTGGGCTGCGCCGATTCGATGGAGATCTGCTGGGCGATCGTGTCGGCAAGCTGCGGCAGGAAGGAGTAGCCGGTCGGCTTGCTGAGGCCGGGCACGACCGCGGCATAGCCGAAGCAGAGATGCACGACGGTCGGCACGGTAATGCCCTGCAGGGCGCGGTTGATGACCTTGACCGCGTAGCGCTTGGCTTCATCGGGATTGTTGCGCAGCCAGGGTTCGTCGAGTTGGATGACGTCGGCGCCCGCTTTCACCAGGTCATGCGCTTCCTCGTTCACCGCCTGGGCGTAGTCCATGCACATGGCCTCGGCATCGCCATAGAACTCGTCCTTCACCTGCTGTCCCATGGTGAACGGCCCCGGCAGGGTGATCTTGGCTTTCCTCTCAGTGTTGGCGCGCAGGAACTGCATGTCGCGCACCTCGACGGGCCGCGTCCGCCTGATCTTGCCCACCACCCGCGGCACCGGCGTGCGGTTGCCCGTCCGGTTCACGATCTCGGCCGGATGCTCGTTGTCGATGCCCTCGAGCGCCGTGGCGAAGTGATTGGAATAGCTTTCGCGGCGTATCTCGCCATCGGTGATGATGTCGAGCCCGGCGCGTTCCATGTCCCGGATGGCGAGCAGGGTGGCGTCGTCCTGCGCCTGCTGCAGGAAAGGTTCGGGGATGCGCCAGATCTCCTTCATGCGCGTCCGCGGCACGACCTTGCTCAGCATGGCGCGGTTCACCAGCCAGTCGGGCTGGGGATAGGAGCCGACGACGGTGGTCTGCAACAACGATTCGGACATCAACCTGCTCCCTGTTGTGTCTTGGGGCCGGCGGGGTGCCGCCGGCCCGTTGTTCCGTTGGCGGAGATTCCCTGCGGTCTGTGTCCCGCAATGGAGCCCGCCGGCGTTCAGGCCTTGACGGGATCGACCGGCGTGACGACGCCTTCCGCCGCTTCGATCACCTCGCCCGCATCGAGGCAGAGATCCTCGCGGTTGCGCATCGACATGATCTGCACCCCGGTCCGCAGCTTGCCATGGCGACCGACGGGAACGGCAAGGCCCGGAAGGCCGAGGAGAGGCGCGAGCAGCGCCGGCCGCATCGAGTCGAGGACCCCCTTTTGTCCCTCGACGGAGATATCGGCAACCTGCTTGGGCGGCAGATCGGCGAGCGTGGGCAGGATCACCAGCGGCCATTGCTGCATGAACGACATCCAGCGGAACAGGAGTCCCTCGCGCTCGGTGAGGGCGCTCACGTAGGTCGCGAGGTCTACCGGCTTGTGCACCTCCAGCCAGGCACGCATCGAGGCGATGCCGTCGGGATCGCCCACCTTCTGCATCTGCGGCCACAGGCCCCCGAACACGTCGGTGACGCAGATCATGTGCCACAGCTCGACGCCGCGCTCGAGGTCGGGCGGCATGATCTCCTCGACGACGTAGCCGGCGCTCTGAAGATGCTTGCCGGCCTGGCGCACGGCCGCGGCCTGGGCCGGATGGGTCTTGCTGCCCGGGAACTCGGGCACGATCGCGACCTTGATGGGCCGGGCCGCCGGCGGGCCCTGCATCGGCACGTCGTTCCAGCGCCAGTCGCGCCGGTCGCCGCGTGCCATCACTTCGAGCGCGAGACGCGCGTCGCGGATCGTGCGCGTATGCGGCCCTTGGACGGCCATCAGGATCGCGCCGATGGGACGGCCGGTGGCGGCGGTCGAGGGATTGAGCGAGGGGATGCGCGCGAAGCCCGTGCGCAGGCCGACGACGCCGTTGCAGTAGGCCGGGATGCGCACCGAGCCGCCGATGTCGTTGCCGTGCGCGATGGCGCCGATGCCGGTGGCGGTCGCCGCGCCGGCGCCGCCGCTCGAGCCGCCGGGCGAGACGCTGGGGTCGAGGGGGTTGAGCGTGCGGCCGTGCAGCGCGTTGTCGGTGAAGATGCGCATCGAGAAGGCCGGCGCATTGGTGCGGCCGATGACGATCGCGCCCGCGTGCTTGAGATTGGCCACGACGGCGCTGTCTTCCTTGGCGATGAAGTCCTTGAGAGCGACGACGCCGTTGTCGGTCGGCAGGCCAGCCTGGTCGACGTTGATCTTGGTCGTGACGGGCACCCCGTGCAGCGGCGGCAGCACGTGGCCGCGGGCGCGGGCGGCGTCGGCCGTTTCGGCGGCCGCGCGGGCATCTTCCTCCAGGACCCGGACGACCGCGTTGATCGCCGGATTGACCTTGTGCAGGCGACCCAGCACCGAATCAACGGCTTCCCGTGCCGAAGCTTGGCCGGTGCGGATAAGGCGCGCCAGGTCCGTCGCGTCGAGCTGCCACAGTTCCATCTCGTACTCCTGAAGTTAATCGAACTGGGCACGAACAAGATCACATTGCGGGCTGGCTATGCCACATCAATCGCCACGTCCGCCCTGGTTCAGCCGATCGACTTCCGGGTGACGTGCTTATGGAAAGCTCGCAGGGCCTGCGAGCAGGCAATGTCGCGGCGTCGCACGAAGACAGTTTGCACCGAGGCCTCGGTGGCGGGCAGGCGGTGTACTGCAATTTGTCCGCCCCGCCAGGCGGGACCGATCAGGGAGCGCGGCAACAGCGTGATGCCGAGGCCGGCCGCGACAGCCCCCAGGATCGCCTCCAGCGTACCAAACTCGAGGCGACGCAGGCCGACGATCCCGCGTCGGGCCAGGATTTCCTCCAACCGCTGCCGGTAGGAACAACCGGCGCGGAGGATCACCAGCCGCAAATCCGGCTGGCCGAGCAGATTGCGCATTGGCCGCATCGGCGGAGCGCTCAACAGGGCCAGTTCCTCCTTGAAGGCCGGCGTCGCAACGAGATCGGGATGCATGACGGGGCCGCATGTGAAGGCGCCTTCGAGCTCGCGATCGAGGACCTGATCGATCATTTCGGCGGTCGTGCCGGTGCGCAGGACGATATCAACCTGCGGATGGGCGGTGGCATAGGAGGCGAGGAGCGGCGACAGGCGCAAGGCCGCCGTCGTCTCCAGGGCGCCGATGGCGAGCGTTCCCTGAGGCGTGCCGTCATCACGGGCGGCGCGGCGCGCCTCGGCCAGCAGGGAATCGAGCCGGGCGGCATAGGGGACGAGCCGTTTGCCCGCAGCCGTCAACGCGGTGCCCGCGCGGCTGCGCTCGAACAGCGTCACGCCGAGATCGCTCTCAAGACGCCGGACCCGCTGCGTGACGTTCGATTGAACCGTGTTGAGTTCTCGCGCGGCACGGCCGATGCCGCCGAACCTCGCGACGGCGGCGAAGGTGGCAAGATCCCTGATGTCCATGGTCATCTTTTTTCCAGATGGGAAAGATCATTATAAATCGTTCAACGAGATGGAAAAGGCGGAATAGAGTCCGGGCCTCGCAAGGAGAGACCCCATGAAGTGGCACGACCGTCGCCTGCTCGATCTTTTCGGGATCGATCATCCCATCCTTCAGGCGCCCATGGCCGGCGCAAGCTCGCCGCAGATGGCGATCGCCGCGTCGGAAGTCGGCGGACTCGGCTCGATCGCCGCGGCAATGCTCACGCCCGAGACGCTGCGGTCGGAGCTGCAGCTTGTGCAGCAGGCCACCGGCCGTCCGATCAACGTGAATTTCTTCGTTCACAAGGCGCCGATCATGGATGCGGGCCGGGAAAGCCGCTGGCGTGAGCGGCTGTCGCCCTACTATCGCAAGTTCGGCTTGTCGTCGGATGCCGGCACGGGCGGGCCCGTGCGTGCGCCCTTCGATGGTGCGCTTTGCGAGGTGGTCCTGGAATACAAGCCGAAGGTCGTCAGCTTTCACTTCGGCATGCCTGATGCCGCTCTGGTGGAGAAGCTCAGGAAGGCGAAGATCGTCGTCATCAGTTCAGCCACGAGTGTCGAGGAGGCACGCTGGCTCGAGCAGCAGGGCTGTGACGCGGTGATCGCCCAGGGCGTGGAAGCAGGTGGCCATCGCGGCATGTTCCTGAATGACGACATCGCCCGGCAGGCCGGCACGATGGCGCTCGTGCCGCAGGTCGTCGATGCGGTGAGGGTGCCGGTGATCGCGGCCGGCGGCATCGGAGACGGCCGCGGCATTGCGGCGGCCTTGGCGTTGGGGGCCGCGGGCGTCCAGATCGGCACGGCCTTCCTGCTGACGCCCGAGGCGAGGACTGCGCCGCTTCATCGTGTGGCGCTGAAGCAGGCGAACGACAACAGCACGACGCTCACCAACATCTTCACCGGCCGTCCCGCGCGCTCGATCGTCAACCGCTATATCGGCGAAGTCGGCCCGATGAGTCCCGACGCGCCGGCCTTTCCTCTGGCGGCGGGAGCGTCCCATCCGCTGCGCGCGGCCAGCGAGCCGAAGGGATCGAGCGAATTCATGCCGCTCTGGAGCGGACAGGCGCCGACATTCGCGCGGGAGATGCCGACGGCGGCGTTGATGGCAAGGTTGGTCGAGGAAACGGCCGCGGTGCTCGGGCGCTTCGCCTAGCTTGTGCTGCTTTCGATCCAGTCGGCGTAGGGGGCGCTGATGCGCTCGAAGGCGAAGGCGTGGATCGCCGGCAGCTCGTAGGAATGCAGGCCGCGGATCGCGCTCTCGACGGCGTCGTAGTGCGCGTCCGTGGTCTTGAACAGGACGCGGTATTCCTTGCCCTGCTCGATCCGGCCCTTCCAGGCATAGACGCTCTCGATCCGCGAGATCTGGGCGCAGGCGGCGAGCCTGGCCTCGACCAGGGCGAGCGCCATGGCATGCGCCTCCTTCTTGCTGGCCACCGTGGTGACGACGGCGATGGCGGTCATGCGGTCCTCTTCAGAAGATCGAGAAATACTCGCGCTGTTCCCAGTCGCTGACGTCGAGGTTGAAGCGGTCGATCTCCGCCTGCTTCAGCTTCAGATAGTAGTCGACGAAGAAATCGCCCAATCCGGCGCGCAAGGCCCGGTCCTCGCGAAGCGCGTCGAGCGCCTCGCCGAGCGTGCGCGGCAGTGCCGTCGCCCTGGTCTCGTAGGGCGTGTCGGCCGAGGGACCAGGATCGGCCTTGCGTGTGAGGCCGTCCAGCCCGCAGACGATCTGGCTCGCCATGTAGAGATAGGGATTGGCGGCGGGCTCGCCGACCCGGTTCTCGAGATGCGTGGCCGGATCGCCCGGTCCGCCCAGGACGCGGATCATGACACCGCGATTGTCGCGGCCCCAGATGGCGCGGTCCGGCGCCAGCGAGAAGGGGCGGTAGCGCTTGTAGCCGTTCAGCGTCGGCGTGCTGAAGGCGGCCGCGGCGCGGGCATGCTCCAGCAGGCCGGCCATGTAGTGATGGCCGACGGGAGACAGAAGCTGGCCGGGGTCGGCGAATGCGTTGCCACTGGTCTTCCGGTCGATCAGCGACTGATGCAGGTGCCACCCGCTCGACATGACGTTGGGCAGCTTGGGGCGGCACATGAAGGTGGCATGATAGCCATGCCGCGCCGCGACCTGCTTGGCGGCACTCCGGAACAGGACCATGGCGTCGGCCGGTTCGAGACCCGTGCCGGCGCGGAAGGTGAACTCGACCTGGCTGGGGCCGAATTCGACCTCGATCGACCGCAGGGGCAAGCCGAGGCCGGCGACGTTGGCGCGCAGGATCTCGAGGATGGGATCCATGGCGTCGTAGCGCTGCTCGGTCAGGTACTGGTAGCCCTGGTTCAGCAGCGACACGTCGGGCGGCTCGCCGGGCTGGCCGGCGTCAGCCGCTCCAAGCCTGGAGGCTTCGAGCTTGAAGAGATGGAACTCGACTTCCAGGCCGGCGAGGAAGTCGTAGCCGGCCGCGCCCAGCGCCGCCAACGCCTGCCGGTGGACATGGCGCGTGCTGAGCGGCATCGGGCGGCCGTCGGCAAAGAAGACGTCGCACAGCATCCAGCCGGTGTGCGGCGCCCAGGGCAGGACGCGGAAGGTCGCCGGATCGGGCAGCATCATCACGTCCGCGGCGCCCTCGAGTTCCTTCATGCCGAAGCCGCCGCCGGCGCTCCAGACCGGGAACACGGTGCGGTGTGCGGTGTCCTTGAGCAGCATTGTCGTGGTGAAGCCGACGCCATCGGTCATCGCGGCGGCCACTTCTGCGGCCGCCAGCGTCTTGCCCCTCAGCAGACCATGCTGGTCGGCGAAGGAGAGGCGGACGACGGTGAGGCCGTCGGCCTGGATGCGCCGCTCGACGTCGCGAGCGGCAGCCTGATGGTCTTTGCTCCAAAGACCGGCCTTTTCGGCGAGATGCATCGGCTCTAGGCGACCAGAGGCGGTTTCGTCTGGGCGGCCCAGCTCGAGGCGCCGCGGCGGCGGGCATCGACGTCCTTCCAGTAGGCCTGCCAGCCCTGCGTCGGCCCCATGCCGTCGATGGCGATCGGCCCGCGGACGGTCGCCGCGCGCTGGGCGTCGAGCCACATCGGCGGCTTCTCGCCGTTGGCGACCTGGCCGATGGCCGACAGCAGCATGCGGCGATAGGCGACGATCGCCTTGTCGCTGTAGCCCAGGTGTTCGCGCGTGCGATCCTGGATGCGGCCCTGGCTCTCGACCGCCCACTGGTCGTGGACGTTGATGTCGAAGCCCATGCCCGTATAGGTCTGCGTCGCCTGCTCGGCGACATTGTAGCCGTACTGGTTGTGCCGGCCGATGCGCGGGCGGTAGTCAGGCAGTTCGTAGAGCTTCAGCCGCTGCGCGCGCATCTGCGCGTGGTCGACCGGCTTTCCGAACGAGGTGAAGATCGCGTACCAGTAGCAGGAGGTGTCGTCGATCGGTACGTGCCACTGCGTGATCGTCATCTCTGCGCTCATCGGGATCACGAAGGCGTAGGGGAAGACGAGGTTGGTCACCCGAACGTGGGTGTGCTTGTCGCTGAGCCTGCGCAGCGCGAACAGGCGCAGGCCATAGTCCGTGCCCTCGACGTCGATCTGCGGCCGTGTGTATTCCCGCAACAGGCGCGTCATCGGGATGTCCGAATCGGAAGAGGCGGCCCGGAACTGCTTGCCATAGGCCGCGGAGGCATCCTCGTCCTCGTAGAAACGGTGCAGGTAGGAGGCATGGGCCGGATCGATGCCGACCTCCAGCGCCTGCAGCCAGTTGCACTCGATCAGGCCCTTGAAGGCGAAGGCGTGCGTCGACGGTGCGAGGAAGCAGTCGAAATCGGGAAAGGCCGGCGCTTCCCCCTCACCAAGATAGGCGAAGACGATGCCGTTCTTCACCACGACCGGATAGGAACGCTGCCGCACCCGCTGGCAGAGCACGCTGCCCTCGGGCTCGGCCGGCGTTTCCAGGCACTTGCCGTCGACATCGAACAGCCAGCCGTGGAACAGGCAGCGCAGGCCGCCATCCTCGAGCCGGCCGTAGGCGAGGTCGGCGCCGCGATGCGGGCAGTCGCGATCGAGCAGGCCGTAGCGGCCGCGCTCGTCGCGGAACAGGACGAAATCCTGGCCCAGGACGCGCACGGCCCGGGCCGGGCGTTCCGCCGGCAGTTCATCCGTCAGGGCGACGGGATGCCAGTAGTGGCGCATCAGGGCGCCGCATCTGGTACCGGGGCCGACGCGGGTGATCAGGTCGTTCTGCTCGGGACTCATCATGGCAAAAGTCTCGCCCAAAGCGCCGGAACTGTCACCGGGCATGCGTCGCGCCTCCTCACGCCGGGCAGGGCCGGACACATGCTGGACGGCACCGCGGAGGCGCTGTCCGGCCGCGAGCCCAGGGCGGTATTTCATCCCCGTCGACATGGGCTGCTCCTTTTCGGGCGGACGGTCTATACAGTCGCGCCATGAGTACCTTGAACGGCATGCCGGGCCCGACGTCCCGGGTCTTCTTTTCGCAGCGTCTGCGTCTGCACTACGTCGATTGGGGCAATCCGGAAGCGCCGCCGCTCCTCCTGGTCCATGGCGGGCGCGATCACTGCCGGAACTGGGACTGGGTGGCCCAGGCGCTGCGCAAGGACTGGCACATCATCTGTCCGGACCTGCGCGGGCACGGCGACAGCCAGTGGTCGCCCGACGGCAACTATTCGATGTCGGCCTACATCTACGACCTGGCGCAGCTCATCCATCAGCAGGCGCTGGCGCCCGTCACCATCGTCGCCCATTCGCTGGGCGGCAATATCAGCCTGCGCTACACCGGCATCTATCCCGAGACCGTGCGCAAGCTGGTGGCGATCGAGGGGCTGGGGCCGTCGCCCAAGGTGATCGCCGAGCGCGGCCAGAAGACGATGGCCGACCGCATGCGCGAGTGGGTCGACGAGCAGCGCAAGCTTTCGGGTCGCCTGCCGCGCCGCTATCCCAGCATCGAGGACGCCTTCAAGCGCATGCAGGAGGAGAACAAGCATCTTTCCGCCGAGCAGGCGCGCCATCTCACCCAGCAGGGCGTCAACCAGAACGAGGACGGCACCTACAGCTGGAAGTTCGACAACTACGTGCGCGCCTGGCCGCCCTACGACATGAGCTACGCCGACATCGAGGGCCTGTGGGAGCGCATCACCTGCCCGACGCTGCTGGTCTACGGCAAGGAGAGCTGGGCCTCGAATCCTGAGAAGGACGGCCGGTTGCGGCATTTCAAGACCGCCAGGGTCGTCGAGTTCGACGATGCCGGGCATTGGGTCCACCACGACCGACTGGAGGATTTCGTCGCGACGGTGCGGGAGTTCATCGCCTGAACCTGGATCGATCCGGCGCTCCGCCGAGGCGGTGGAGCGCCCAATATCCCATCGGGAGGAAACAAGAAAATGAGAGCAGCGATTTTCCGTGGCGGCGAGATCGTCGTCGACACCCTGCCGGGGCCGGTGCCGGCCCAGGGGCAGGTCCTGGTGAAGACGCTGGCCTGCGGCATCTGCGGGTCCGATCTGCATGCGGCCAAGCATGCACACCGCATGGTCGAGGTGACGAAGCGCATTCCCGGTCGCGTGCCGATGGACCTCTCGCGCGACATCGTGTTCGGTCACGAATTCTGCTGCGAGGTCATCGACTACGGACCGCAGACGGAAAAGAAGCTCAAGCCCGGCACGCGCGTCTGCGCCATGCCGCTGATGATGGAGCCGGACGGTCCGAAGGGCATGGGTTATTCCAACGCCTATGTCGGCGGCTATGCCGAGCAGATGCTCCTGTCGGCGCCGCTCCTGCTCGAGGTCCCGAACGGGTTGCCGACCGAGCATGCCGCGCTGACAGAACCGTTGGCCGTCGGCGTGCATGCGGTGGAGAAGGCTTCCCTCAAGGGAGAGGAGGCGCCGCTTGTCGTCGGGTGCGGCCCGGTCGGCCTGGCAGTGATCGCGGCCCTGCGGCTGAAGGGGCTTCGTCCCGTCGTTGCCGCCGACTTCTCGCCCAAGCGACGCGAGCTGGCGGCGAAGATGGGTGCCGATGTCGTGGTCGATCCCGCCGCGGAAGATCCCTACAGCAAATTGTCCCCGGAGAAGCGGGCGGTCATCTTCGAATGCGTCGGCGTGCCGGGCCTGATCCAGCAGGTCTTCGAGAAGGCGCCGCGCGATGCACGCGTCGTCGTGGCCGGCGTCTGCATGGAAACGGACCGGATCGAGCCCATGTTCGGCATCATGAAGGAACTCAACGTGCAGTTCGTGCTGGGCTACACGCCGGAGGAGTTCGCCCGTTCCCTGCGGCTGCTGGCGGAGGGGGCGGTCGACGCTCCGTCGCTGATCACGGCGAAGGTCGGCCTCGACGGCGTCAGGTCCGCTTTCGAAGAGCTGGGCAATCCCGAACGACACACGAAGATTCTCGTCGAGCCGTGGCGTTGATCGTCGTCTGCCGGCGCCGCGAGGGTTCTCCTGGATCGTGCCAGGGGAGCGCCTCATGGCGCTCGAGGTGATGCTGTTTCTTGATTTGTCCGAGAGAGAAATGAAGGGGAGGATTTCATGAAGTTCTACAATTCCGTCGGGCCCAATCCGCGCATGGTGCGGATGTTCATGGCCGAGAAGGGGATCGAGATCCCCAAGGCCGAGATCGATCTGCGCGGCGGCGAGAATCGGCGCGAGCCCTACCTGAATCTCAATCCGGCCGGCCAGATGCCGGCGCTGGAACTGGATGACGGTTCCGTTCTGGCCGAGATCACGGCGATCTGCGAGTACCTCGACGAGATCAAGAAGGATACGCCGTCGCTGATCGGCGACACGCCGGAAGAGCGGGCCAAGACGCGCATGTGGACCCGCCGCATCGATCTCAACATTGTCGAGCCGGCGGCCGCCGGATTCCGTTTCTCCGAAGGATTGAAACTTTTCCAGAGCCGTATCCGCTGCATCCCGCAAGCGGCCGACGACCTGAAGACGATCGCGCGCGAGAAGCTTGCCTGGCTCGACGGTCTCATGGGCGACAAGCCGTTCGTTGCCGGGGACAAGCTCACGATGGCCGATATCCTGCTCTTCGCCTTCCTCGATTTCATGAAGGGCGTGGGGCAGCCGCTCGATCCGGCTTGCAAGAACATCGCGGCGTGGTTCGAGCGCATGAAGGCGCGACCAAGCGCCGCCGTGTGAGCGCGTCGGCCCGGTTTGCCATTTTTTTGTCGCTTTCCGGGACCTACCTTCGCGCCCGCCAAACGGGGACGTTTTCGACAAGACGCAGGGAACTCAAATGCGCCGTCTGATTGCTTCACTCGCCATCGTCGCTTCTTCCGCCCTGATCGCAGCACCTGTGCTGGCTGCCAATCCGCCTCCTGCAACCGCGTCGACCTCGACACCGGCTGCCAAGGGCCTTTGGCTGCTTACCGATTACCCCTCGCAGACGGTGAGGGCGGGTGAGACGACCAGCATCCACTTCAAGCTCCAGAACATGGGCCTTGCGCCCGAGCCGCTCGCGCTGTCGGTCAGCGGCGTTCCTGCGGGCTGGAAGATCGACATCATGGGCAGCGGCCAGCCGGTCGCTGCAGCCATGCCGGCGATGAACGACAATGTCAGCCTCCAGCTGCGTGTCGATGTGCCGAAGGAAGCCAAGCCCGGTTCCCACACCGTGACGGTGCATGCCAAGGGGGCGAACCAGTCGATTGACCTGCCGGTCACGCTCACGATCGGCGAGATCGCGCCGGCCAAGCTCACGATCAAGTCGAGCCTGCCGGCGCTGCGCGGCACGCCGCGGTCGTCGTTCGACTACAACCTGACGGTGACCAACGACAGCGGCAAGGACCTGACGGTCGCGCTGACGGCCCAGGCGCCCGGCAACTTCCAGACGACCTTCACCGAGGGCTACGGCAGCAACGAGATCAGCTCGATTCCGATCGCGGCTGGCCAGTCCAAGGATATCAAGATCAAGGTGACGCCGCCGCGCGAGATCAAGGCGGGCGACTATCCGGTGCTCGTCAAGGTGTCGGCGGAAGGCGCCTCCGCGGAGCAGCGCGTGACGCTGCAGATCAGCGGCCAGGGCAAGCTGTCGCTGACGACCAAGGATGGGCGGCTGAGCGGTGAGGCGACGGTCGGCAAGAACGCCGACTATACGCTGGTGGTCACCAACGACGGCACCGCACCGCTCGAGGACGTGGAGATGTCGGGGAGCGTGCCCACCAACTGGAAGGTGGAGTTCAATCCCAAGCGCATCCCCAGCATCGCGCCGGGCGAGAAGAAGGAAGTGCAGGCGGTGGTGACGCCGGCCGACAAGGCGATCGCGGGCGACTACGTGGCCTCGTTCCGGGCCGGTGCCCGCGGCGACTCGGCCAACGCCGACTTCCGCATCACCGTGACCACATCGACGATGTGGGGCATTGTCGGGGTCGGCATCATCGCCGTCGCCCTGCTGGTCCTGCTGGGCTTCGTCGCGCGCTTCGGCCGTCGGTAAGCCTGCGGCGATGAGCGACGCGGCGATGAGCGACAACGTCATCGAAGTCCACGGACTGACCAAGGTCTATGGCGCGGCCCACGCGGTCAACGCCATCGACCTCACCATCCGGCGCGGCGAGATCTTCGGTCTGCTGGGCCCCAACGGGGCCGGCAAGACGACCACGATCCTGATGCTGCTGGGCCTCACGGAGACCAGCGGCGGCACGGTCGATGTGCTGGGTTTCGATCCGGTGCGCCAGCCACTCGAGGTCAAGCGACGCGTCGGCTATCTGCCCGACGCCGTCGGCTTCTACGATCATCTGACGGCGCGCGAGAACCTGATCTACACGGCGCGCCTGCTCGACATCCCGCGCCGGGAAGCGGACCAGCGGATCATGGAGGCGCTGCGCAGCGTCGACCTTGCCGACGTGGCCGACAAGCGCGTCTCGACCTTCTCGCGCGGCATGCGCCAGCGCCTGGGCATCGCCGAGATCGTGATGAAGCGGGCGGAGGTCGCGATCCTGGACGAGCCGACCTCCGGCCTCGATCCGCATGCGACCTTCGAACTGCTGGAGATGATCCGGCGGCTCAAGAAGTCGGGCGTGGCCGTCCTGCTCTCCTCGCATCTGCTCGATCGCGTGCAAAGCGTCTGCGATCGCGTGGCGCTGTTCAACAAGGGCCGTATCGCCCTCATGGGCACGGTAGTGGAACTCGCCAACCAGGTGCTGGGCGCCGGCCATCCGCTGCTGGTCGAGGCGACCGGGATCGACGTCGCCGAGGCGCTGAGCGGCACGCCTGGCGTGCAGCAGGTGGTGCCGGCGGGCGAGGGCGCCTGGCGCGTGACCGCCGACCGCGACGTGCGGGCGGAGGTGGCGCGGCGGATCGTGACGGCGGGCGGCGCGCTGACGCGGCTGGCCGACCTGCAGCCCAGCCTCGAAGAGGTCTATACCCGCTATTTCCAGGAGGCCCGCCATGCCGCGTAGCGCCGCGCGCCGCGAGGGCTCGCCCTTTACCGGCATCGGCCCGGTCTACCTGAAGGAGCTGGCCGACAACCTGTCCAGCATCCGCATGCTGGTGCTGACGCTGTTCATCATCGTCTTCGGCGCCTTCCCCGTGGCGTCGTCGCTGCAGCAGCTGCGGACGGTGGTGGGCTCGGATGCCTTCCTGTTCCTGCGCATCTTCACCATCGAGCCGGAGCAGGTGCCGATACCCTTCGTCCAGGCACTGAATTTCATCATCCCGCTGATGGCCATCGGGCTCGGCTTCGACCTCGTGAACAGCGAATTCAACCGGCGCACGCTGAGCCGCGTGCTGTCGCAGCCGCTCTACCGGGATGCCCTGCTGCTGGGCAAGTTCCTGGCCGGTATCACCACGCTCGCCGTGGCGATGGTCGCGCTGTGGCTGATCGTGTTCGGCGCCGGACTGCTGCTGCTGGGCCTGCCGCCGCGCGGCGTCGAGGTGGCGCGCGGCATCGGATTCCTGGTGGTCGCCGTGGCCTACGGCGGCGTCTGGCTCGCCATCGCCATGTTCTTCTCGGTGATCTTCCGCTCGACCGCGACGTCGGCGCTGTGCTCGCTCGGCCTCTGGCTCTTCTTCTTCATCCTGTGGCCGATGATCGCCCAGGCGATCACCATGGCCTTCGTGCCGGCGGAGATCACGAGCCTCGACCAGTTCATGGGCCTGCAGCAGCTGGGGCTGGCGCTGCAACGCGTCTCGCCCGGAACCCTGTTCTCGGAGGCGGTGCTGGGATTGCTCAATCCCGAGACCCGGACTCTGGGGCCAATGCTGCCGAGTCAGATGCGCGGCGCGATCATGGGCGCTCCGCTGCCGTTGGACCAGAGCCTGCTCTTGATCTGGCCGCAGGTAACGGGTCTGATTGCGGGCATGATCGTCGTGTTCACCGCTTCCTACGTCATCTTCCAGCGCGAGGAAGTGCGCGCCTGAAGGACTGGACAACAACCGCCGCGCACAACAATGCGCGCTGGTGCAATGCCGTGTGCTTCGCACACGGCAAGCCGGGACGGTTTTTGCCGCACACCTGGGTGAATGCGGAGCCGGTTCCGCGCTTCTATCCCAATGTGATCACGCTCACGACCGGCGAGCCGGATATCGAGGAGCAGCGGCAGACCGTACGGCTGCTGCTGTCCTCGCATCTGCCCGGACGCTGGGCCGTCAAGGACAGCTTCAAGACGCTCAACCTGACGCGCCTGGGTTTCGACGTGCTGCAGGAGGCCAACTGGGTGCGGAAGTTGGCGCCCAGGACGAAGGAGGACTGGCGCGACAGTGCCTCGACGATGGTCTCCGGGCTTTCGTGGGAGCGCGTCGGGCCCGGCGGCGAGGGCTTTCCGGCCGTACTGTTCGGGGACGAGAATTTCGCCATGTTCGCCGGACGCCGGAACGGGGAGATCGTCGCGGGCGGCACCTTCTATCGCGCCGACGATGTCGTGGGCCTGTCCAATGTGGTTGCCGACGCTGACGAGGCGCCGGCCATCTGGCGAGACCTCGGATTGCTGGCCGCGGTCACGTTCCCGGGACTGCCGATCGTGGGCTACGAATCGGGCCGGGAACTCCAGGCGGCCCGCAAGGCGGGGTTCGAGGTCGGCGATCCCCTGCGCGTCTGGGTCCGGGCGCGCGAGTAGCATCGGGCCGTCGCCTTGGCGCGGCAATTGTGGCCGTGCCGCTGCCGCGCCGCCGTCGATACCCCGTTAAGGACCGGAATCGGCTGAATCGGCACCCAAGGCTTATGCTGGCGCGCCTTCAACCGGATGGGAAAGGACGGTCCATGTTCCGCGCCGCTCCAGCGACGACGATCGCGCCGACGGGTGGTTACTGCGCGGTAACGCTTTTATTTCCCTTTTTAAAAAGGAGAGGCGGCTCAGCGCCATATCCGCAGGCGGACAACGCCTCGATCATGTGCGGCGGCGGCGATGCCTCGACGCGGATCGGCGGCTTGCTCCGGGAGAGCGGCAGAACGATGGCCCGCGAATGGAGATGAAGCCGCTGGCCCGGCGCCGCCTCGCCGTAGATCCGGTCGCCGATCACGGGACAGCCGGCGTGGGCACAATGCACGCGGATCTGGTGGGTTCGGCCCGTTTCGGGCTTCAGCTCCAGCCAGGCGATGCCCGGGGCACGGCCGAGAACCCTGTAGCGGGTCACGGCAGGCTGGCCCTTGTCCGACACCTTCACCCACCAGCCGCTGCGGGTGTTCACCTTGAGCAGCGGCGCGTCGAACACGCCTTCGTCGGCTGGCGGCGCCCCCTGCACGACAGCCCAGTAGGTCTTCTCGGTGTCGCGGCCGGAGAAGAGGCGGCCGAGCTTGCTCAACGCCTTCGGATGGCGCCCCAGCACCAGCACGCCGGAGGTGTCGGCGTCGAGGCGGTGCGCCAGCGCCGGCGGGCGCGGCAGGCCGTAGCGCAGGGCGTCGAAGCATTCTTCGAGGTTTGGGGCCTTGCTCGGGCCGGCATGGACGGCGAGCCCGGCCGGCTTGTCGATCACCAGGATCAGCCCGTCGCGGTACAGGACGCGGGACTGGATCTCCTCGGCCGACAGCGGCGGCGGACGCCGCGATGAGTGCGCGCGACTGGTCAGAGGTCGGGCCATTGCCGCAGCCAGTCCTCGCTTGCCTCGTAGAGGGCCGCGGCGCGCAGCACCGAGGCGTCGTCGCGGAAGCGGCCGACGATCTGCAGGCCGATCGGCAGCCCCTCGCTGTCGTAGCCATTGCAGATCGTGAGCGCCGGATGGCCGGTGATGTTGAAGGCCATGCAGTAGGGGAAGAAGTTGCGCCGCAGTTCGCCGACCTCGATGCCGTCGATGGTGATGGGCTCGAACAGGTCCTGGTCGATCGGCAGGGCGGTCCGCGCCAGCGTCGGCGTCACGAGATAATCGGCGGTGTCGAACCAGCGCTGGATCAGGCGGAAGATCTCGGCCCGCCGGAACATCGCCTTCTGGTAGTCGGCGCCGGTCCAGTCCAGGGCCATCGCGACCTGGCGGACGAGCGACGGCGTCATGCGCGCGCCGTCGCGGCGGATCATGTCGTCGAAGCGGGCGCGCCAGGTCGTGTGGTTGATGACCTTCCACACGGCTTCCACGTCCGGGATCGGCTGGTCGAGTTCGACCAGTTCGGCGCCGAGGTCGCGGAACCTGCCCAGGGCACGCTCGAACGCGGCCTCGACGTCCTTGGCGACGCGGCTGTTGCCGAACCGCAGCGCATAAAGGATGCGCTTGCCCTTGAGATCGCCTTCGGCGCGGGCGGCAGTCAGATAGTCCTGCGGCGGCGCACCGATCGACCACGGATCGCTCGGATGGGGGCCGGCCATGGCCTGCAGCATCAGCGCCGTGTCCATCACCGTGCGCGTGGTCGGCGTGACGTAGGTGTAGTTGCCGAAGGCGTCCGGCACCTGGCTGTGCGGGACGACTCCCAGCGTCTGCTTCAACCCGACCATGCCGTTGGACGAGGCGGGAATGCGGGTCGAACCGCCGCCGTCGGTGGCAATGGCGAGCGGGCCGATCCCGGCCGCCACGGCGACCGCGGCGCCGCCGCTCGAGCCGCCGGAGGAGCGTGCCGCGTTCCAGGCATTGCGCGTGCGGCCGAAGAGCGGAGCGTCGGTCAGGGCCTTGTGACCGAATTCCGGCGTGGTCGTCTTGCCGAACAGGATGGCTCCCGCCGTCTTCATGCGTGCTGCCGCGACGGCATCCTCGGTCGGCACGTTGTCCTCGTGGAGCAGCGAGCCGAAGGTCGTGCGGACGCCGGCGGTATTGACCAGGTCCTTCGCCGAATAGGGGATGCCGTGCAGCAGGCCGAGGGGCTTGCCCTGCATCACGTCGTCCTCGGCCTGTCGCGCCGCTTTCAGCGCCAGCTCGGGCACGAGCGTGATGAAGCAGTTCAGCGCCGGCTGCAGCTTATCGGCGCGGTCGAGAACCGTCCTGGTGAGCTCGACCGGCGAGATCTTCCGGGTCGCGATCTGCTCGCGCAGCAGCGAGGCCGGGAGCTGCCAGAGCGCGCCGCTCATTTCAGCAGGTCGCGCACCGCGAGGTTGCGCATCAGCGCCGTCACGCCGAACGTCCAGGGAGGGATCTTGTCGCAATGGTTCACCGTGTTGGTCAGTGTGCCCAGTCTGGGCGAGCGGATGGACACGATGTCGCCGACCATGTGCGTGAAGCCCGAGCCACCCGGTGTACGAGGCTCGGTGGGAGCAAACAGCGTACCGGTCATCAATGCCATCCCGTCAGGGTACTGATGCGTGCCGCCCATGGCTTGCGCTACGAGATCGGTCGGATCGCGGCTGATCTTCGACAGGTCGCTCTGCCCGCGCAGGCGGAACTGGTCGGGACCCGTGACCTCCAGCTCGACCTTGGCACGGCGCACGTCGTCGAGGCCGAACGTCGCGTCGAACAGGCGGATGAAGGGGCCGATCGCGCAGGAGGCGTTGTTGTCCTTGGCTTGCCCCAGCAGCAGCGCGCTGCGCCCCTCGATGTCGCGCAGGTTGACGTCGTTGCCGAGCGTCGCGCCCACGATCCTGCCGGCGGCGCTGACGATCAGCGTGATCTCCGGTTCCGGATTGTTCCAGTCGGAATCGGGGCGGATGCCGATCTCCGCGCCGTAGCCGACGGCGGCCATCGGCGGCGCCTTGGTGAAGATCTCGGCGTAGGGGCCGATGCCGACCTCGAGGTAGGGGGACCAGGCGCCGCGCGCCATCAGGGTCTTCTTGAGAGCCTCCGCTTCCGGCGAGCCGGGCTTGATGGCGGAGACGTCGACGCCGATGATCGTGTTCAGTTCCTTGCGCACCTGCTCGGCCCGCGACGGGTCGCCCTTGGCGTGCTCCTCGATCAGCCGTTCGAGCAGGCTGACGGCGAAGGTGACGCCGGCCGCCTTGATGGCCTGCAGGTCGATCGGTGCCAGCAGGCCGTCGACGACGTCGGCGAGGCCGCCGAGCCGCTCGCCGGGCGTTCGGGCCACGGTGACCGGATCGCGGGCATTGCACAGATCGGCCATCGTCGGCGCCGCGGCCGTGATGTCGAATACTCCGTCGCTCCGCACGGCCACGATGCTGGGGCCTTCGAGCGGACCCTTGCGCCACACCCGGCCGACCAGGGTTCCGGCCGTGCCGTCGTCAGGAAGGATGTCGCGCGTCGAGGCCGCCACGGTAGCACCTGTCACAATCACTGGACGTTTCCGGCGCTTCGTTGCAGAAAGGCGCGCCACTCCCGGAGAGATAAAATCATGGCCGCTGCGCGGATCAAAGGCGTTCTTTCGCCCGTCGTTACCCCGTTCAAGCGTGATCTTTCGCCCGACGTGGGCCGCTTCGTTGCGCACTGCAAGTGGCTGCTCGGCCAGGATTGCGGCCTGGCCATGTTCGGCACCAACTCGGAGGCCAATTCGATGGCGGCCGAGGAGCGCATGGAGCTCCTGGAGAAGGTCGTTGCCGCGGGCGTGCCGACCGATCGCATGATGCCCGGCACCGGCGCCTGCTCGATCGTCGAGGCGGCGAAGGTGACGGCCCATGCCGTCAGGCTCGGCGTCGGCGGCGTGCTGATGCTGCCGCCCTTCTACTACAAGGGCGTTCCGGAGGAGGGGCTGTTCCGCTTCTACTCGGAGGTGGTGCAGCGGGTCGGCGACGATCGGCTGCGCGTCTATCTCTACCACATCCCGCCGGTCTCGGCGGTGCCGATCACGCACAAGCTCGTCGAGCGGCTCCTGAAGGCCTATCCCAGGCAGATCGCCGGCATGAAGGATTCGTCGGACGACTGGCCGCATACCCGGAGCATGATCGAGGCCTTCGCCAAGGACGGCTTCGACGTCTTCTCCGGCAACGAGAAGCCCCTGATCGAGAACATCAAGGCGGGCGGCGCGGGCTGCATCAGTGCGACCGCCAACATCAATCCGGGCAAGATCGCCGAGACCTACAAGAAGTACGCCACGCCCGAGGGCGAGAAGCTGCAGGGCTGGATCAACGAGGTGCGCGGCGTGATGCAGGGCTACGTCATGATCCCCGCGCTCAAGTACTGCGTCGCCCATTACGGCAACGACGCGGCCTGGACGCCGGTGCGCCCGCCGCTGGTCGAGATCGACGAGAAGACGGCCACGGACATGGTCGCCAAGCTCGACAAGCTCGGCTTCACCATGCCCGGCCTCAAGCAGGCGATGGCGGTCGCGGCGGAGTAGGCGCGCGCTATCGAGTCTCGCTGCCGCGCACGATGTCGGCGCCGCAGGCCGCGAGCTTCTCGGCCATGCGGTCGTAACCGCGATCGAGGTGATCGAGCCCGTCGAGGATCGTGCGTCCCGACGCGCTGAGGCCCGCGATCACCAGGGCCGCCGCGGCCCGAACGTCGCCGCAGGTCGCCGCGGCGCCGCTCAGGCGTTCGACGCCTCGGACGACGGCCGTACGGCCGACCACCGAGATGTTGGCGCCCATGCGGCGCAGCTCGTCGATGTGGCGGAAGCGTTGCTCGAAGATCGTTTCCGTGATGGCGCTGGCGCCCGATGCGCGCGTGAGCAGCGCCATGGTCGGCGCCTGCAGGTCGGTGGCGAAGCCGGGATAGGGACCGGTGGTGACGTCGATGCCCTGCAGGTCGTCGCGGCCGCGGCGCGCGACGATGCCGGCGTCGCTCTCTTCGAGCATCACGCCCGCCGCCGCCAGCAGGGGCGCGGCCGCGCCCAGCAGGTCGATGCGTCCGTGCGGCAGCAGCAGTTCGCCATCGGTGATCGCGGCAGCGCAGGCAAGCGTGCCGAACTCGATGCGGTCGGGCAGCACGTCGTGCACGGCGCCGCCGAGCGGCTTGCCGCCGGCGATGGCGATCTCGTGGGTTCCGGCGCCCGAGATGGAGGCGCCCATGGCCGACAGGCATGCTGCCATGTCGGCGATCTCGGGCTCGCAGGCGGCGTTCCGGATCGTCGTCGTTCCGCTGGCGAGGACCGCCGCCAGCATCAGGTTCTCGGTCGCGCCGACCGACGGTCGCGGCAGCACGATGTCCGTGCCGCGCAGGCCCGCCGGCGCTGTCGCGTGGATCATGCCGTCGTCGAGTTCGACGGTGGCCCCCAGCGCGCGAAGACCGGCCAGGTGATAGTCGACGCCACGCAGTCCGATCGCGTCGCCGCCGGGCAGCGGCATGCTCGCCTCGCCGCAGCGGGCGAGCAGCGCGCCCAGCAGCAGGACGGAGGCGCGCATGCGCGTCACGAGGTCCTGCGCGATCTCGCGCGGCTTCACGCGATCGGCACTGATCGTGACCGACAGGCCGCTCGGCGTGTGCGACCAGTGCATCTCGCAGCCGAGCCGCTGAAGCAGCGCGGCCAGGACGGCGACGTCGAGGTTGGCCGGCATGTTGCGCAGGGTGACGAGATGCGGCGTCAGAAGCGCGGACACCATCAGCGGCAGGGCGGCGTTCTTCGCACCGCTGATCGGATAGGTGCCGACGAGCGGTCTGCCGCCGTGGATGAGCAGGCGGTGGCCCGTGGCGGGACGCCACCAGGGCACGGCGGCGAGGAGGGGAGCGTTCATCGCGCCACCATAGGCACGCGGCGTTGACAGCGCCACGCTCGAACCCCTATAAGATGGCCATGGCCGCAAACCTGCTCCAGAAGGGTTGGTATTTTACGTCGCTCACATAGGCGGCGCGAAGGGTCATGACCAAACGAAGCCGCCGCATCCCGGCGGCTTCTTTGTTTCTGGATCGGCCTCCGGGCCGCGGCGGGGACCGCAGACGGAGGATGAGATGTCGATCGTTGAAGTAGAGTTGAGAAGTGCGAGTTCGCTGCCGCCGTCGATCCGCGTGCGGCTGGCAGGAGCTCGCGACTGCGATGAACTCTGCACCCTGCTGGACCATCCAGAGCATGCACGCGAGCAGGTGATGGCATGGATGGCCGATCCTGCCACGACCTTGCTTGCCGCCCAGAGCGAGATCGGCATTCTGGGCGTGGCCGTGCTGGTGACGCGGATCCTGCCCCGGCCGGAAGGCGGCATTCGCAAGATCGTCGAAGTCGACAATCTCGTCGTGCGTGCCGACCAGCGCGGCCGACGCATCGGTCGACGGCTGCTGGCGGCCGCCGTCGAATGGTCGCGCCAGCGCCGGGCCGTCCAGGTCGAGGCCTTCGTGGGCGAGGTCGATCGCGACGCGCGCCGCTTCTACGAGAGCTTCGGCTTTGCCCGCTCGAGCGACCGCCTGGTGCTTGCGGCCTGACGTCAGCCGGAACCGATCAGCAGGGCGTAGGCCAGCGCGATCCAGGCGACGATGCCCAGCATCATCGAAAACGTGAACACTGCCGTGAGCCAGGTGCCTCTGACGTCGATCAGGTGGTCGGGGGCGACCAGCGCCAGCACCTCGATCATGATCCAGAATGGGAAGCCCAGCAGGCGTGGCAGCAGCGGTTCCCGGAGGAAGGCGGCGCGATAGGCCTTGGCACTGAGGAAACCGGGCGGCGGCGGCGGCGGCGTCGCAGGACGCGATGTCGGGTCGGCCGCTGCAGCCTGCGGCCGGTCAGGTCGCGGCTCGTCGGCAGGCGTCGGTTCCGTCGCCTCGCCGGCCGCCCCCAAGGCTTGCGCCCAGCTCGTCCTGTGCAGGCGCAGGAGCTCGTTGGCTTTGCGAATCGCAGCGAGGGCTTCGCCGTCGTGCTCGCTCTCTGTCAGCCGCAGCAGCTTGGCAAGACGATCCTTGTCGAGTTCCAACAATGCCCCCGGAGTCGGGATACCCTACTAGGCCGGTTCGCTCTCGCGTTTCTCCCACATCTTCTTGAAAGCGGGACGGCCTTGGCAGGCCGCCAGCCATGCTTTCACACGCGGGGCGCTCTCGAACAGTTCCGGCGCCGGAAGAGCATAGCGCACAATCTCGGCCACGTTGATGTCGGCGACGGTGAAGCGTCCGCCGACGAGCCAGCCGGTGCCGGCCAGTGCCAGGTCGAGGACGGCGAACGGGGCGCGCAAGGCGGCGACGGCGGCATCGGCGATCTTCGGATCCTTGACGCCGCTCGGATTGCCCACGCGGTGATAGACGATGTTCAGGGCGTTGGTCTCGACCTCGGTTGCTGCCCAAAGCGCCCACATGGTCATCTGCCCGTCTTCGGCGACGTTGGCGGGCGCGAGCGGGCCGCCATGCTTCTTGGCGAGATAGAGATTGATCGCCAGCGACTCGTGCAGGACCAGTCCGTCGTCGTCGATCGACGGGATGTGCCCGTTGGGATTGATCTTGAGGAACTCCGGCGAGCGCGTATTGATCGGCGCACCGGGCGCCGCCGCGTCGCGAAGACGATAGTGCTGGATCACTGGCACATGCTTGAAGGGAATGCCGAGCTCGTCGGCGAGCCAGAGGTTGCGCGAAGCACGCGAGCGGTAGACGCCGTAGATGGTCAACATGATGCGCTATCTAACAGGCATGGCCGCGATTGTCCGCGCGAATAAACTTGCAGTGATTGAGGCACTTGTTTCCGATATGGCGCGCGGTCGGGTTTTCGCACGACGAACATGCTCGCCATTGCCTCGTCAGCAGGGGCGCGTCCCGTTTCCGCAGCCGGTGCGGATCGAAGGGGTGACGGTCAGGTGATCGCCGGCTTGTCGGTGCCGACGAACTGCACGCGCAGCTCGCGCTTCAGGACCTTGCCGGTGGCGTTCCGCGGCAAGGCTTCGACGAAGACCACCGACTGCGGCACCTTGAACTTGGCGAGCTTGCCCAGGCAATGGCGGATGATGTCGCTTTCCTCCAGCGTCCCGTCCGGCTTGCGCACGATGATCGCCATGCCGACCTCGCCCCAGCGCTCGTTGGGCACGCCGATGATGGCGGCGTCGGCGACCTGCGGCAGCTGGAACAGCACGTTCTCGACCTCGGCCGGATAGACGTTTTCGCCACCCGAGATGTACATGTCCTTCCAGCGGTCGACGATGTAGACGAAGCCTTCGCCGTCCATGCGTGCGGCATCGCCGGTGTGCAGCCAGCCATCGGTGAAGGCGCTCGCGGTCGCTTCCGGCTTGTTCCAGTAGCCGGGCGTGATGTTGGGACCCTTGATCAGCAGCTCGCCAATCGCGCCCCGGGGCACGTCATGGCCGACATCGTCCACGATCCGGATTGCCGTATGCATCATCGCCTTGCCGGCCGAGCCCAGCTTGCGGATGGCGTCCGAGGCATCGAGCATCGTGCCGGCCGGACTGGTCTCGGTCATGCCCCAGCCCTGCACCAGCGGCACGCCGCGGTTCGTCCAGCCTTCCAGGATCGCCAGGGCGCAGGGGGCGCCGCCCACGCCGGCGACCTGCAGTCGCGACAGGTCGGCACTCTGGAACTTCGGATGCTGCATCATGAACTGGTAGGGAGCCGGCACCGCGAAGAAATGCGTGATGCCGAGCGCCGGATCGGAAATGTAGTCGAGCGCCAGCCCCGGATCGAAGGCGCGCATGACAAGGATGGTGCCGCCTGCATGCAGGACCGGATTGGCGTAGCAGTTCAGGCCACCGGTATGAAACAGCGGCAACACCACGAGCTGCACGGTCGTGGGTGAGATCAGCGCCGGTATGCCGAGGTTGACGCAGTTCCAGAACACCATGCCGTGGGTGATGATCGCGCCCTTGGGATGGCCCGTGGTGCCGGAAGTGTACATCACCATGCCGATATCGTCGTGCGTCAGGCTGACGGGCGTCGGCGCCGGCGTATCAGCGGCGAGGGCGCGCTCGTAGGCGCTGTCGGGCCGGTCGTGGTCGATTTCCAAAAGATGCGGCGTCCGGCAGAGCTTTGCGAGCTCGGCTGCCGCGGCGGCGAAGTCCTTGTCGTGAATCAGAAGCTTGGGGGCGGCGTCGCTGAGGATGTATTCGAGTTCGGGCACCGTGAGCCGCCAGTTCAGCGGCAGCATGATGGCGCCCAGCCGGCCGCAGGCGAACTGGAGCTCGAAATACTCCGCGCAGTTGGGGGCAAGCAGCGCCACGCGATCGCCCCTGCCGATGCCCAGGCCGGCCAGTGCGGCGGCCAGCCGGTTGGTCCGCTGATCGACGTCGGCATAGGTGAACTTGCGGGCGGTCTGGAGATCATGGATCGCGAGCTGCTGGGGGCGTCGGCCAGCGTGATGGGCGATCCAGTCGTAGTAGGGAGGAATTCCGGTCATTGTCAGCTCGCGGGTCAACCATTGCCATCGATGAGACGGACGTGCGGCAGCCTCTTCCGCACCTCGCGCAGCAACGCCTCCGGCACCGGCCTCGTTCCGTGCAGGATGGCGGACAGGCTCGAGACGTCGAACTCGCCGAAGCGGGGATGCAGCAGAAGCTGGGCGATCATGTCCGGCACCAGTTGAGCATGCGTCACCTTGTCGATCGCTACAATCTGCAGCACCTCGTCCGGTTCGAAGCGCGGCACGAAGACGTGACGCCCGCCCGCCAGCGTGACGGCAAAGGTCAGTGCATCCTCGGCCAGTTCGAACATGGGTGACGCGTGCAGGTAGACGGTCCTGTCGTCGAATCCGATGAGCGCGGCGGCATTGCGGGCGTTGGCCGCCATCTCGGCATGGGTCAGGGAAGTCCGGGAAGGGGGGATGCCGTCATAGAACAGGCCGGCAAGGTCTCCATCTCCTGCGCCATGGTCGGGAACGGGGGCGTAGGCGGTCAGGTCCTCGTAGTGGAGCATCCCCTCGGGCGAGGCAATGTCGTCGATCCACAGGACCTCGCGCATGTCGCTCGCGCGGCTTTCGAGTTCCGTCAGATGGTGGGCCATCGTGCCGTCGAGGAACAGCAGGATGGCACCCGAGTCGGCAAGGATTTCCCCGATCCGGGGGGCCACGAGGCCGGTATCGATCGGCACGAAGACCGCTCCGATCCATGTGGCCGCATACATGAGTTCCAGATACCGGTCGCTGTTCTGCGCCAGGATGGCGACGTGGTCGCCGCGGCCGACATTCAGGGTGACCAGGGCGCCGGCGACCCGGCTTACCCGATCCAGGGTCTGACGCCAGGTCCGTCGCCGTGGCGCGAAGCTGGTGGACTGGGCGTTCGGCTTGCGCTCGGCCGCCCGGTGCAGCCCCTGGGTCAGTGCATCCATGATGCGATGCTAGGGTGCGGCTCATTCGCGCCGCAAGGACTATCGTGCTAGAGGTAAGGCCATGAACTCAATGAGCCGCCCGTCGATGCAGGGAACGCCGCCGGTCTTCAACCCGCTCGATTCCGGATTTCTCGCCGATCCCTATCCCTTCTACCATCGTCTCCGTGACGAGGCCCCGGTATTCAGGACGGAGCAGGGCTTCTGGTTGCTCAGCCGGTACGACGATGTCTCTTTCGCGTTACGCGACAAGCGCTTCGGCAAGGACTTTGCCGGCACCGTCCGCCGCCGCTATGGCGAGGACCGGATGCACGAGCCCGTCATTGCCAATCTCGCGCTGACCATGCTGGTCCTCGATCCACCTGATCACACCCGGCTGCGCGGCCTCGTGACCAAGGCCTTCACTGCCCGGCGGATCGCCGATATGCGGCCGCGTATCCGCCGCCTGGTCGACGAGCAGCTTGACCGCGTCGTCGACAAGGGCGGCATGGACGTGATCCTCGACCTGGCCCACCGCCTGCCGGTGATCGTGATCTGCGACATGCTCGGCATCCCGGAGGAGCATCGCTCCGCCTTCCTGGTCGGCAGCAACGTCAGCGGCCGCGTTCTCGATCCGGTTCCGATGACGCGGGAGGAGTTCGACCGCGCCAACGTGATGACAGTGGCCGGGAACACCTATTTCGACCAGCTTTGCGAACTGCGACGCCGCGAACCCCAGGACGATCTCACGACCGAACTGGTGAGAGCCGAGGAGGCCGGCGACCGGCTGAGCAGCGAGGAGCTTCGCGCAAATATCGGCCTGCTGTTCGGCGCCGGCCACGAGACCACGACGAACCTGATCGGCAACGGATTGCTGGCGCTGCACCGGTCTCCCGACCAGTGGCAGAGGCTGAAGGACGATCCCTCGCTCATTCCGGGGGCGGTCGAGGAACTGCTGCGTTTCGACTCGTCGGTCCAGATGACCGGGCGGGTGACGAATGCGGAAGTGGAGATCGGCGGGGCGACGATCCCGGCCGGGGAGAACGTCATCACGCTGCTGGGAGCCGCCAACCGCGATCCTGCGCACTTTGCCGATCCCGATCGACTCGATGTCGGGCGAGAGAACGTGCGGCCGATGTCCTTCGGCGGTGGCATCCATCATTGCCTTGGCGCGCAGCTCGCGCGCCTCGAGGGCGAACTGGTGTTCACGGCTTTGGTCGAGCGCTTGCCCAATCTCGAGCTGCCCGAAAAGGACAAGCCCGACTGGCGGCAGAATTTCACCCTCCGCGGCCTCAACAAGCTTCCTGCAGTCTGGCACTAGGACATGGGTGCTCGATGGCGGGGCGAAGGCGGCCAGGACCGTGGCCGCCGTCCGTACCAGGAGGATAGCTGGGCATTGCGGTCGTTGGCCGACGGGGCGCTGCTGGCGATCGTGGCCGACGGCATGGGCGGGCATGCGGGCGGCGCCGTGGCGTCGAAGCTCGTCGTCGACGCCGTGGCGAGCACGATCGAGCGCGGCGGTTCGCTGGCGGATGGCCTGCAGGCCGGGAACGAGGCCGTGCGGCGGGGCGGCGAGGGCAAGCCTGAACTCGATGGAATGGGGTCGACGCTCGTCGCCGCTCTCGTGAAGGGCGAGGAAGTAGACTGGATCAGCGTCGGCGATTCTCCCTTTTACCTGGTCTCGGCGGGCGAGCTGGAGCGGCTCAATGCCGATCATTCGATGGCACCGCAGATCGATGCCCTCGTGGCCCGCGGTATACTGACCGCCGAAGAGGCGGCCACCCATCCGGGCCGGCATACCCTGCGCGAGGCGGTCATGGGCGTGCCGTTGAGTTTGATCGATCAGGGCAGCCGTCGCGTGGGCGCGGACGCCCGACTCCTCCTGTGCAGCGACGGCATCCAGACACTTGATGACGAGACGATCGCGGCCTGTGCGTCGGGGCCGGTGCAGAAGCTGATCAACGCGGTTCTCGCCGCCGGCGCTCTCCATCAGGACAACGTCACAGTCATCAAGCTGGAAAAGGTGCCATGAGCGGCGGACCGGTCGTCATTGAAGTCACACGTGGACCCGTCGTCGAGAGCCGTCACGAAGGTATCGCGGCCGTGGTCAAGCCGGACGGTACGGTCGTCGCTTCCTGGGGCGACATCGACGCGGCGGTGCTGCCGCGGTCGGCGAACAAGCCGATCCAGGCCATGCCGTTCGTTGCAAGCGGCGCGGTCGAGAAGTTCGGCCTCGGCAACGAGCATATCTCCCTGGCCTGCGCCTCGCATAACGGCGAGCCTCGCCATGTCGAGACGGTGCGGACCTGGCTCGGCAAGATCGGCTTGAGCGAGGCCGACCTCGAATGCGGCACCCATCCGCCCCGCCTCCAGGCCACGATCGAAGCGCTGGTGCGGGAGGGGGCGGTCGCGACGCCTGCCTTCAACAATTGCTCGGGCAAGCACAGCGGCTTCCTGACGACTGCGATGACCTATGGCGAGCCGACCAAGGGCTACATCAAGTACGATCATCCGGTGCAGCGCCGTCTGCGCGAGGTGATGACCGATCTCTGCGGCGTGGATGCCGACGACTTCGCCTACGGCATCGACGGATGCGGCATTCCCACGCTGGCGACGCCGTTGCGCAGCCTCGCGCGCGCCATGGCCACCATGGCGGATCCGTCGCGGCTTTCGTCCAGGCATGCGGAGGCCGCGAACCGCATTCGCGCGGCGATCAGCGCCGAGCCCTTCATGATGGCGGGAACGGACCGCTTCTGTACGCGCGTCAACGGCATGCTCGCGGGCGTGGTGCAGGTGAAGACGGGCGCGGAAGGGGTGTTCTGCGGGATGCTGCCGACGCTGGGGCTCGGCATTGCGCTCAAGATCCGGGACGGCGCCGGGCGCGCGGCCGAGGTTGCGATGGCGACGCTGCTTGGTCATCTGGGCCTGCTCCCCGCCGACCAGAAGGAGGCGCTGCTGCATCCGCCGGTTCGGAATGTGGTCGGGCTTCTGGTGGGCGAGATGCGACCGGCAAAGAGCTGGCTGGGGTAGGACCTGCAGTGAGCGTTACGCTCGACATCCTGGAGATGGGCGCGCGGGGCGACGGCATCGGCGAGTTGGAGGGGGAGCGCTTTTTCGTACCCTTCGTCCTGCCCGGCGAGACCGTCGAGGCCGAGCCTCTCGAAAAGCGCGGCGAAGGCACGGCGGCCCGGCTGGTCGAGGTGCTGGCGCCCTCCCGTCATCGCGAGACACCGCCCTGCGCGCACTTCACGGTCTGCGGCGGCTGCGTGCTGCAGCACTGGCGCCGCGACGCATATACGGCCTGGAAGGCCGGGCTGATCGATCGGTCGCTGAAGCAGCGCGGCGTGCAGGCGCCGGCGTTCGAGCCGCCGATGGTGGGCACGCCCGGCGAACGTCGGCGCGTCGATTTCGTGCTGCGTCGGCAGGGCCGGCGCGTGCTCGCAGGCTTCCACGAAAGGGCAAGTCCGCGGGTCGTCGACGTGGGTACCTGTGTCGTCGCACGGCCGACGCTGTCGGCGCTGCTGGAACCGCTCCGCGTTGCATGTGCCGACATTCTGCCGGACGGTGCGGCGGCGGATGCGATCGTGAACGAGACCGACAGCGGTCTCGATGTGCTGATCCGGCCGCACAAGCGCCTCGACCTCTCCATCGAGCGACGCCAGGCGCTGGTGGCCCTGGCGGAACGGGCCGATCTGGCGCGGCTGAGCTGGGGGGACCGGGCGAGAGCCGA
>JAFEFG010000003.1 GCA_018240685.1 Pseudomonadota bacterium
TCCCCTTGGCGGCGTTCGCCGAGGGGAGGGGATGAGCGGCGATCCGGCTACTGCTGCTGTTGCTGCTCGGCCTGGCCCCAGCCCTTCTTCTCGGCTTCGAAGAAGGAGGCGAAGACCTTGCGGATGGTGCTTTCGCCGATGTCGCGGGTGATGAAGACGACGCGGCTCTTGCGGTCGTCGCCCTCGGGCCAAGCGTCGAGCGTGGCGGGCGGATGGAATACGTGCTGCACGCCATGGATCACCACCGGCTTGTCGGTGTCCTTGACGTTCAGGATGCCCTTCATGCGCAGGAGGTCGGGGCCGCGATAGGTCACGAGCGCATCGAACGCCGCCGCCACCGTCGACCAGCTCATCGGCTCGTCGAACGTCATGCAGAAGGCTCTTATGCGGTCGTCATGCCGGTTCGGGTTGTGTGGATCTTGCTCGCCATGGCCGTGCTCGTGATCATGTCCGTGCTCATGCGCGTGATCGTGGCCGTGATGGTGGTGATGATGTCCGTGGCCGTGCTCGTGGCCCTCGGCATAGGCCTCTTCGTGCAGCCAGCGCTTGACGTCGGCGCTCTTGGTTTCGGGATTGTAGAGGCCGGCATTCAGGATCTCGTTGGGGTCGATCTCGCCGCCTGAAACGGTGTGGAAGGGAGCACCCGGATTGAGCTGGTGCAGGCGCGCCTTCAGATCCGAGAGCTTGGGCGCATCGGCGATATCGACCTTGGTGAGCAGGAGCCGGTCGGCGACCGCCGCCTGCTTCACCGCTTCCTCGTGATTGTCGAGCGTCGAGGCGCCGTTGACGCCGTCCACCGTCGTCACCACGCCGTCGAGGCGGTAGCGCGAGGCGAGCAGCGGATCGGTCATCAGCGTGTGCAGGATGGGCGCGGGATCGGCGAGACCCGTGGTCTCCACGACCATGCGCTTGAACGGCGTCACCTCGCCCTTGGAGCGCTTCAGGAACAGCTCGCTCATGGTGCGCACCAGATCGCCACGCACCGTGCAGCAGAGGCAGCCCGAATTCAGAGTCACCATGCCTTCGTCGTTCGATTTCTCGACCAGCAGATGATCGAGGCCGACTTCGCCGAATTCGTTGATGATGACCGCCGTGTCGGCGAGTTCGGGCCGACGCAGGAGCTTGTTCAGAAGCGTGGTCTTGCCGCTGCCGAGGAAGCCCGTCAGCACGGTTACGGGAATGCGTTCTTCGGCGGCGGTCTGCGCGTTGCTCATCGTTACTCCGTTCTCACGGGCGTTCGCCAGAACGGCTCGGCCTTCCTGAACGTCTTCCAGGCCCGCTCGATCCGGCGTCGCCGCTGCTTGTTGCCGGCGGCAGCCTGCTTGGCGAGCTTGCGCAGCACCGGCCCGACCTTCTCGGTCGGACGGGCCGCGGCGGCGATGTCGGCCAGCATGTGGGCCGCCACCTCGCGGTCGTTCAGGGCTCCGAGCGCACCCTGCAGGCGCACCGTGGTGTCGATATAGGCTTTCGCTGCCCGGGAATCAAAACCGGGGCCCGTGAAGGCCGGGCGCACGAAGCTCGCAGCATAGCGCAGCTTCTTGATGGCGATCCGCAGCCGGTGCAGCCGCTCGATATCGAGCGACGCGATCTTGCGGCCGCGCCGGGAGACCTTGCCGTGATGGCGCTCCAGCATCGCGCGGGCGAAGTCGTCGAGCCGGCCGTTGGACGAGGAAGGCGCCTGCACGAAGGCCATGACCTGGTCCTCGAAGGCGGTGAAACGGGCGCCCGACAGCGCCTCGCGAGCCCGCTCCAGGTGGGCCCGTGCGAGGCGATTGGCAATCCGCTTCACGAGCAGCGGCGGCTCCCCGACGCTCTCGGTCAGAAAAACGTGCAGGTCGCGTGCGGGGCCGCACTCGCCGGCCAGCCACTTCGCTTCGGCCGCCATCGATCGCACCAGCCGTTGTTCGATCGGCCCCGGAACCGCATCGCGGAATAAGCCCAGGGCCGCCCGCAGCCGCCGCAGGGCCACCCGCGTCTGGTGGATGCCGATCGAGCGACGGCTTTTGAGCACGACGGCGCGATACTTGACCAGGTCGGCCTGGCAGTCCGCCACGATCTGGCGCAGGGCCGCGTCGGGCGGCATGTCGGGAGCAAGAGAGCAGACCATGGGGACGCCCTCCGACGGTAGCCGGGGTGGCGATCTGAGCAACCGCAAAAAGCGTCAGTTTGATGAAGGTTTTGTTGCGGCCGCGCCGGGAAGCTCCAGCTTGAACGGGGCTGGCGCCAAATTTGCCTGTCAAAATGGATAGTTAGCGCCATTTACTGTGCAAATGCCGAGTTGATTGCTAGGATTAAATTTATGAGTATCGATGCGGCTGCCTTCAAAAAGGGCATGCGCCACCTGGCGGCGAGCGTAACCCTGATCACCACCCGTTATCGCGACCAGCGCGGCGGGCTGACGGCAACGGCCGTCTGCTCGGTCTCGGCCGAGCCGCCACAGATCCTGGCCTGCGTGAACAAGTCGGCCTCGGCACACGACCCGATCGCCGACGCAGGCTTCTTCTGCATCAACATCCTGAGCCCGGACCATCGCAAGATCGCCGAGCGCTTTGCCGGCATGCACGGCATCGAGGGCGATGACCGCTTCATCGACCTCGGCGAGTGGTCGACATTGACGACCGGGGCGCCGGTCCTGAAAGGCTGCCCGGTCTCCTTCGACTGTCGGCTGGTGACCAAAGTGCCGGCGGGGACGCATACGGTCTATATCGGCGAGATCGTCGACGTCGCTCTCGATCCCGCCGCCTCGCCGCTGCTCTATGCCGACGGCGCCTTCGTGCATGGCGCGCTCCTGAAGAAGGTGGCGGCGGGCGAATGACCTCCGTGCGAGGCGGCCGAGCTCCTGGCCGCCGCCTTTGACTTCACTTCGTTAGCCACTATGTTCCGCCGCCTGTTGCCTATGGTCGTTGGGGCGTAGCCAAGCGGTAAGGCAGAGGATTTTGATTCCTCCATTCCCAGGTTCGAATCCTGGCGCCCCAGCCATTCTCCCTCCCGCCGAATGCGACGAGCCACGACAGTCGTGAACCGGACTCCGTCGGTGTGATGATGGGTCGCGACGGGTGCGGCCATGTAACCGGGCGAAGGGAATAGAACACCGTACTAAATGCTGCCCACTATCGTGGAGGAGTGCATGCGACTGACAATCGGTATGGCTGCGGCGCTGATGGCTCTTGGCCTGGCCCACGCGGCATCGGCGCAGGAAGCGGAAGAAGGCCAGAAGCTCTTCAAGCGGGTCTGCTTCACCTGCCACACCGCCGAAGCCGGGAAGAACAAGATCGGGCCGTCGCTCTTCGGTGTCGTCGGGCGCAAGGCCGGTTCGGAGCCGGGCTTCTCCTATTCGTCGGCGATGAAGGAAGCCGACGTCACGTGGGACGAGGCGACGATCGACAAGTATCTGACCGACCCGCGGAAGTTCGTCCCCGGCAACAAGATGGCCTATGCCGGCCTCAAGAAGGCCGAGGAGCGCAAGGAGGTCATCGCCTACCTCAAGACCCTTCATTGAGGTCGGAGGCGCGTCAAGTTCCGGGTCTCTTCAGCACCCGCTCCCGCGCCGCATAGGCGCGGGCAAGCCGCGTCGGGCGGTCGTCGAACAGGTCGGGGGCGGCGTTTCCCGCGAGCAGGGTTTCCTCGACCGCGCGGTGCGACCGGATCCCGCCGTCGGCCAGCAGGTGCCCGACTTCCGCGCCGCGCTCCGCCAGTCGCCGCGCCACGAGCAGGGTGCGGTGGCAGTCGAGCGGCTCCTTCTCCGCACACATCAGGCAGACGGTCGTGTCCGCGCTGCGGGCGATCAGGCGGTCGAGGGCGTCGGTGAATTCGGGGCGCGCCGCCAGCGCGTCGTAGCTGCCTCCACCGCCGGGCTTGCCGCCCAGGGCCGTACCTTCCCAAGCATACTCTATTCCCGCCTCGGCCAGATGCCGGGTCAGCCGTTCGCGGCCGAACTGCGGGAAGCGCCGCGAATAGGGAGTCGACCGGACGTCGACCAGCAACCGGACGCCGGCGGCGGCCAGGAGCTCGACGAAACGCCCGATCGGATGGTTGGAGTGGCCGATCGTCCTGATCATGACGGCAGACGCCGGACGAGATCGATGAAGGCGAGCGTTGCCGGCGAGCGCTCGTCGCGGCGGCAGGCGAGGGTGAGCGGCACCTTGAGCGGCGGCTTGCCGTGCAGGGGACGATAGACGACGCCCTCGAGCGGCAATCGACTGAGCGAGGCCGGGACGATGGTGATGCCGAGGCCCGCGGCAACCAGATTGAGCGTCGAGACGATGCGCGGCGCCTCCTGGTCCACATGCGGGCTGAAGCCCGCCGCGCTGCAGGCCGCGATGATGACGTCGTACAGGCCGCGGCCGTCGGGGCGGCGATAGAGGATGAAGGTCTCCTCGGCGAGATCCTTCAGCGTGAGGTGCGGGTGCTTGGCGAGCGGATGGCGCGCGGGAAACGCGACGACCGTTTCCTCATGCAGCAGGGCATGGACGTCGATGCCCTGTGGCTCGACCAGGCCGGAGCGGATGAAGGCGATGTCGAGCCGCTCGTCGCGCAGGCCGCTCACCAGTTCACCGGAACTGCTCTCCTCCAGCACGAAGGAGATTCCGGGGCGCTTCTGCCGGAACTCGCGGATGGCGCGCGCCACCAGCGGGTGGAACGGGGCCGAGGTGGTGAAGCCCACGGCGATGCGCCCGGTCTCGCCGCGTGCTGTGCGGCGGGCGCGGACCTTGGCTTGCTCGGCCTGGGCCAGGATCGCCTCGGCATCGGCGAGGAAGGAGCGGCCGGCGTCGGTCAGGGTCACGCCGCGCGGATGCCGGACGAAGAGCGCCGCATCGACTTCCCGCTCCAGCGCCTTGATCTGCTGCGACAGGGGCGGCTGCTGGATGTTGAGCTTCTCCGCGGCCCGCGTGATGTGGCCCTCATGCGCGACGGCGACGAAGTAACGGAGGTGGCGCAGTTCCATGATGCCGGATCCCCGGAAGCAGAGCGCCTCATCATACGGGGATCATATGAATGAGGCACTTAACATATATTTGAAGATTGGCCGGGGCCGGGACTAGCGTCGCCGGCATGACGGCACTTACAGCGCTCGCCCTTTCGCTTCTGATGATCGGCACGGCCTTTCTCTCCGGCATCTTCGGCATGGCCGGCGGGTTGATCCTGATCGGCGTGCTGTTGAGCCTGTTTCCGGTGCCGACGGCGATGGTGCTGCATGCGGTGACCCAGATGGCCTCGAACGGATGGCGCGCCGTGCTCTGGTGGCGGCACATCGGCTGGTCGAGCCTGGTGTTCTACGTCGCGGGCTGCCTGGTCTCCGTCGGCGTATGGTCGATGACGCTGTACGTGCCGGCCAAGCCGGTGGCCCTGCTGCTGCTTGGTCTCTCGCCATTCGTGATCCGGGCGCTGCCGGAACGGGTTCTGCCGCGCAGTTTTGGTCCCCTGCAGGTGGCAATCACGGGATTGCTGTCCATGGCGCTGATGCTGGTGACCGGCGTCACCGGGCCGCTGCTCGACACGATGTTTCTGCGCTCGCCGCTCGACCGCAAGCGGATCATCGCCACCAAGGCGGCCTGCCAGGTGTTCGGTCACGGCTTCAAGCTGTTCTATTTCGGCGCCCTCATCCAGCAGACCGGCGAGATCGCGCCCTGGTTCCTGGCGCTTGCGGTCGCCTCGTCGATGATCGGAACGTCGCTGGGCCGCCTCCTGCTCGACCGCCTGACCGACCTGCAGTTCCGCGTATGGTCGAACCGGTTGATCACGGTGCTGGCGAGCTACTATGTCGGCTATGGCTTGGTCCTGATGGCGGGCATCGCCTAGGATGGCGCGTGTCCAGCATTCCTCCAGGTTTCCGCGAACTCACCGAAGCCACCGGATTCGCCGCGGCCAACGGGCCGTGGTTCGAGAAGATCGAAAATGGTCGCACCGTCCGCGCCTTCCGGCCCGGCCCGCAGCATGCGAATCCGCTCGGTATCGTGCACGGCGGCATGCTGGCGGCCTTCCTCGATTCGGCGATGGGCGCCGCGGTCAGGCAGGCACTCGGCCGTCACGCGGTGACGCTCCGCCTGTCATTGGACTATCTCGGCCCGGGTCGGATCGGCGACTGGCTGCAGGCCGAAGGCGAGGTCGTGGGACACGACGAGCATGTGGCGCAGGTGCGGGGCCGACTCTATGGTCCGCGCCACGACGTGCTGACCGGCCTGGGCGCCTTCGCGCTGCTCAGCCGCCAGCGCGTCCCCACCGTCAGGAGTTAAGCGTTTTGCTGGTCGACAATCCGCCCGAAGGCTTTCTGCGCATCGATTTCGATCGCGGCCGTTCCGACCCCACTTTCAACAGCCACATCGGCAACCTTTACGCCAGGCGCGGCGAAAAGGGCACGCGCGACGAGTTCGTCCTCGGCTTCCGCGTCCGGCCGCATATGTGCAATCCGGCGGGCGGCCTGCACGGCGGCATGATGATGACGGTGGCCGACCTGGTGGGAACGATGGGCGCCGGCGCGCTCGCCGGCGTCCGCAAGTTCCTGCCGACCGTGAACATGACCTTCGACTTCGTGGCGCCGGCCAGGGTCGACGACTGGGTTGAAGGCCGGGCCGAGCTGGTGCGCGTCACGCGCTCCCTGATCTTCAGCAACATCTATCTCACGGTCGGCGACGAGAAGATCCTGCGCGCCTCGGCAATTGCCAAGATCCCCTCGGGCGATGGCCCCACCTTCGGCAAGGCGCGGCTGGCCCGAGACGAGGCGGCCGCTTCCTAGGCGGCCGCCGGCCAGGGGTGCTCGGGCCAGGGGTGTTCGGGGTAGTAGCGCTTCATCTGGCGCCCCGTGTAGGCGACGAGATTGGCGTAGCTCTCGGCTTTGCGCCGCAAGGGGGAGTCGAAAAACGGAGTCAGGATGGCGGCCAGGGCACCGAAGGCCGTGGCATCCACGCCGGCCGGCTGCGCGCCCATGAGATAGGGCTTGTCGGCAAGGATTACTGAAAGCGCCTTGAGCGAGCGGTCGCCAAGCTCCGCCGTCTCCGGCGGCGTGTGGCGGGCGATACCCTGCGCCTTCATTGCCGCCGCGACCCGGCCCAGCACTTCCTCGTGTGCGCTGGGGGGAATGAGCAGACGCCCCGGTCCCTTGTCGAAATTCTCCGGCAGCAGCCACCGGGCATAGGCCATCGCCGGGTTGAGGTGGTGCTCGATCATGCGCTCGATGGCCCAGGCCTCGGCGCGCTGGCGGACATCGAGGCCGCGATCGAGATCGATGCCGTACTTCTTCTCGATATGGGCGCGAATGAAGGTCGAATCCGCGACCGGGACGCCGT
Source organism: Pseudomonadota bacterium (assembly GCA_018240685.1). Classification (GTDB taxonomy): domain Bacteria; phylum Pseudomonadota; class Alphaproteobacteria; order Reyranellales; family Reyranellaceae; genus Reyranella. Next base: position 7,284 of record JAFEFG010000003.1, read on the forward strand.
CGTCCGAGATGAAGGGAAGCTGACCCTTGGGCGAGGCGTCCGGCCGTGAGCGCTCCTTGGTGTAGGGCAGCCCGGCCATCTTGAGCTGGACCTCGGTCTTGGTGACGAAGGGGCTCACTTCCGGCAGGTCGAAACCCGGCCCGAAACCGTAGAGGATGATCGTGGAAGGCATTGGCATCTCCGTGTCGATGAGGTGCTTGCCTAATCCAGTGCTGCTGCCAACGTGGTGGCAGCAGTGGCGGACACGATCACGACAAGGCGGACAGCATGAGGCGGGCGGACCGGCTCTTTCAGATCATTCAGATCCTGCGCCGGCCCTCGCGCCGGCCGATGACGGCGGAGGCGATCGCAGGGGAACTGGAGACCTCGAAGCGCACGGTCTATCGCGATATCGCGCATCTGATCGGCCAGCGCGTCCCGATTCGCGGCGAAGCGGGCACGGGTTACCGGCTCGACAAGGGCTACGACATGCCGCCCCTGATGCTGACGCCCGATGAGATCGAGGCGGCGATGCTGGGAGCGCAGTGGGTGGCAGGGCGTGCCGATCCCGTGCTGGCACGGGCCGCGGAAGATCTCATTGCCAAGATCGCGGCGACGGTGCCCGAGCGGTTGCGGCCCTATGTGATGGAGCCGGCTTCGAGCGCGCCGCCTTCCTGGAATACGCCACCGGACGGTCTCGACCTCGCCAGGGCGCGGGCGCAGATCCATGCTGGCCGCAAGATACTGTTCGGCTATCGGGACGAGCAGGGCCGGCCAAGCCGCCGCACCGTCTGGCCCGTCGCCATCGGCTACTTCCAGGCCGTGCGGATCCTTGCTGCCTGGTGCGAGCTGCGGCAGGACTTTCGCGCCTTCCGTACCGATCGAATCAAGGATGTCGAATTCCTCGATGACCGGTATCCGGAGCGGCCGGTAGTCCTGCGGGCGAAATGGCGCCGGCAGCTCGCCCTAAAGCGACGCGCCGAAATGGCTGCTGAGCGCGCGCCGCCCTGAATCGGTGAGCCGCACCGTGCGGCCGCGGCGCAGGCGTTCCGCCCATCCCTTCTTGAAGAAGGTGTCGGCGATCGCCGCGCCCAACGCGCCCGAGATATGCGGCCGGCGTTCGCTCCAGTCGAGGCACTGGCGCGCGAAATGCCTCGTATGGGCGGCCTTGGCGCCCTCGATATCGACGCCGAGGCGGGTACAGAAGAGCTCGCCGGACGGAGTGAGCTTCCAGTCGCGTCGTCCCTTGGGTTCGAGATGGCCGTGCTGCGTCAGGGAATCGGTGACGGCCAGGCCGATCTGGCCCGCAAGGTGATCGTAGCAGGTGCGGCAGAAGCGCAGGTCCGGATCCCGCCGCCAGGCAGCGGTCCGGGAAGCGGGCGACGCGCGCGTGCCGGCGAGCGCCATTAGGGATTCCATTGCATGAGCGACGTCGCCCGAGGCGAGGCGGTAGAAGCGGTTGCGTCCCTGGGCGCGGGCGGCCAGCAGACCGGCTTCGACCATGCGGCTGAGATGGCCGGATGCTGTCTGCGGCGTGACGCCGGCTGCCAGCGCGAGTTCGGAGGCGGTGTGAGCCCGCCCGTCCATCAGCAGCGACAGCATGGCGGCCCGTGCCGGGTCGCCCATCAGCGCGGCAATCTCGGAAAGCGCGTTCACCGTGACCATGAGCCGACTCTAGGCCCGCGCGCGCAGGCTCGCCACGGCCAATAGTTCGGCAGGCGCCGAAGGATGCGAACGGATCAGCGCCACTTCGGGTTGGCGATGGCGATCTTGTCGGCGATCGTGGCCTCGAGATGGGCCATCAAGGCTTCGTCCTTCTCGTCGCGTTCGCCGGCGCGCAGCTGTCGTGCCAGCTCGCGGTTGAGCTCGTCGAGCGTCCCACTGCGGCCGAGCAGGTGGACCAGCCGCTCACGCTCGCGTGCATCGGCGGCCGGACCCAGTCTGACTTCCCGCTCGAGGATGGCGAGCGCGTTCGCGGCGACACGCATCTGGAAGCCCAGTCCTGGCTCGGCGCGGTCGAGGACGGGTGTCGCCTCGTCGCGCAGGAAGTCGGCGATCGCCGAAAGGAGTTCGGAGGCGGTCGGCCTGTCCTGTGCCATGGTCACCCCGCCGATTTCAGCAGTTGCAGCAGATCGACCTCGGTCTCGACGGCGCGGCGGCCGATCGCGGCATGTTCCATCGACTTGATCGAGCCGGAAAGGTGCTTCCAGGCCTGGTTGAGGCAGATGATGCCCCAGTGCACCGTGCCGAACACTTCCCACCAGTGCGCGCGGCCGGGATCGACCTTGCGGCCGCCGGCGCGCTCGTAGGCGGCCCAGAGTTCCTCGCGAGAGCCGAACCCTCCGGCCGGTTTGTCGATGGCGCCGAAGCGCCAGCTCTTCACACACAGCCAGCCGAGATCCTCCAGCGGATCGCCGAGATGGGCGAGTTCCCAATCGAGGATCGCCGTCACGCCCGACGCATCGGCGAGGTAGTTGCCGGTGCGATAGTCGCCGTGCACCAGCACCGGCGTGTCGAGCGGCGGCGGCTTGCGGCGATCGAGCCAGGTGAGGGCGAGTTCGAACACGGGCTGGGGATGCCCGAGCTGGTCGAGGGAGCGGCGCAGGCCGGCGATATGATCCGCCGCCTCGCGACGCTGCAGCGGCGGCAGGGTTGCGGGGTCGGTGGCGTGGATCGCGGCAGCGATGGCGCCGAGCTGTCCGGCGATGCGGCTGCGTGCCTCCGCATAGGGAGCGTCGCGCAACAGCTTGCGTGCGATCGCCGTACCGTCGACGCGGCGCATGACATAGGCATCGCCCAGCCCGTCGGCCGCTCCCAGTTCGAACAGCGGCTCGGGCGCGCGCACGCCGGCATCGTATGCTGCCCTCAGGACGCGGAATTCGATTGCGCGGTCGATGGCGACGGACTGCTCGCGGTCGGTCTTGGCCTTGGCGGGCGGATCGCGGCGCAGGATCAACGCATGGTGCCGGCCATCGGCAACGGCATCGAAACTCCAGGTCTGGCGCGATGCGCCGCCCGACTGGCGGGAGAGGTCTTCGATCGTGGCCGCTGCGCGAAAATGCCGGCTGACTGCCGCGGCCAGGGCCTCCCTCACCCGATCGGCCTCACTTTGCATATGAACGGTCATTCAGCGGGACTGTGGCACAGACCCCGGCACGTGGTAAGAGGGCGCGCCACAAGCGGGAGACAGTCGACGTGACGCAGGGTTTCGAGTCCATGAACGGCCTCTTTCTGGAGGACCTCAAGGTCGGGCAGTCGGCCATGTACGGCCGCACCGTGACCGATGCCGACATCACCGCTTTCGCGGGCGTCTCGGGCGATACCAACCCGATCCACCTGCATGACGGCTTCGCCCGCACGACGCGTTTCGGCCAGCGCATCGCCCACGGCATGCTGAGCGGCAGCTACATCTCGACGGTCATCGGCACCAAGCTGCCGGGGCCCGGCGCCGTCTATGTCTCCCAGACCATGAACTTCATGGCGCCGGTGATCATCGGCGACACCATCACCGCCATCGCCACCATCACCGCGATCGACGAGAAGAAACGCCGGGTGACGCTCAAGACCCAGTGCCTGAGCGGCGACAAGGTGGTGATCGACGGCGAGGCCACGGTGCTGGTGCCACGCCGCGACGCGCATCGCCCGCCGGCATGATTCCCGTCTTCCACGATTGGCGACGCGTCCCTGCGGCGCTGCAGAACGGCGTGGTCGCGCTTGGCAACTTCGACGGCGTGCATCGCGGTCACCAGGCGCTGCTGCAGCACGCCCTCGATCAGGCGAAGGCACTCGGCGTGCCGCTCGTGGCGCTTACCTTCGAGCCGCATCCGCGCCGCTTCTTCGTTCCGGACACCGCGCCGTTCCGGCTTACCCTGCTGGCGGCCAAGGTGCGTCTGTTGGAGCAAGCCGGCGTGCATGCCGTGCTGGCGCAACAATTCGACGAGGCCTTCGCGGGCCTTTCTCCCGACGAGTTCGTCGACGACGTGCTGCTGGCGGGACTGGGCGCCCGCCATGTCGTCTGCGGCTATGACTTCACCTTCGGCGCGCGCCGCGGCGGCAATGTCGAGAAGCTGCGCAAGCGGGGGCGTGAGCGCGGCTTCGCCGTCACGGTCCTGGAGCCGGTGATGCGCGAGGGCGAGATCTATTCCTCCACGCGCATTCGCGAGGCGCTGCGCGCCGGCTGGGCGAGCGAGGCGGCCGAGCTGCTGGGTCGCCCCTGGGAGATCGAAGGCATCGTCGAGCACGGCGACCAGCGCGGCCGGGCCATCGGCTTTCCCACCGCGAACGTGGCGCTCGGCGAGCATCTGCGGCCGCGCTTCGGCGTCTACGCCGTGCGCGCGCTGGTGGATGGCAAATGGATGCCGGGCGTGGCGAATCTCGGCAAGCGGCCGACCGTGGGCAAGCTGCAGGAGAACTTCGAGGTCCATCTGTTCGATTTCTCGAGTGATCTCTACGGCCAGATCCTGCGCGTGGCGTTGGCCGAATTCATCCGCCCGGAGATGAAATTCAACGGCCTCGATTCGCTCAAGGCCCAGATCGCAGCCGATGGCGAGGCCGCGCGATCGATCCTCGCGAACGGCAAGTCGGCGGGCTGATCAGCCCGCCTCGTGCTTAAGTCCGGCGAGAAGGTCGGCGCCGGTCTCGGCGAGAAGCTGCCGGAAGGCAGGGGAGTCCGGACCGCCGGCGACCCACTCGGCGTAGGCCAGCCAGACCTTGGCACCGCGCCGTCGGGCAACGGCCGCAGCTTCCTCCGCCGTCGCCTGGGCGCGGGCGGGAAGGCCCGCCTTCAATTGCACATGTGCCAGGTCGGCCAGCATTCGGGCTTCGTTCTCGAGCGCGATGTGCCGTTGTCGCGCGAAGCGCAGGGCCTCGGTCAGGGTCGTCGTCGCACCCGAAAGGTCTCCGTGCAGGGCCTGAGCCACGCCCGTGAAGGCGCGGCCATACACCTTCAGGTAGGGATTGCCGCTGCGATCGCCCAGTTCCTCATTCAGCCTGCTGTGCTCGGCGGCGACGGCTTCATCGTCCAGTCCCCAGGCGATGTCGATCATGATGCCGTGGGCGAGCATGCGGTGCAGGGCGTCGACGGAGTTCGCGTCGCTGTGGATCAACTCCTCGGCGAGACTGCGCGCCTCTTCGAAGCGGCCCATCATGGCCAGGATCTGACCGCGCATGCCCTTGATCCAGACGGCCACCTTGAAGCCGAGGGTCTGCTCGTCCTGCGCGTCGACCTTGTCGATGTTGGCCAGGGCAACGTCGTTGTCTTCAAGGGCGGCGCGCAGATTGCCGGCGTGTTTCAGCGCGTGGCATCGAATGGCCGTCAGCAGCACGGCGAGGCCGGCATGCTTTTGCGGATCGATCAGGCCCAGCGCCTCGTTCACCTTCGCCACGTAATCCGTAGCCGAACCGGTGCTCGCCAGCGCCCGTCCGTAGGCCGCCGTGAGCAGCGTGATTGCCCGCATGTCACGCAAAGAGGTTGCGATGTTCAAGGCATCCCTGAAGTAGGGCTCGACTTCCGGGGCGGTCAGGCCCTCGCGCCAGCCGAGATTGACGATCTGTCCGTTCGCCATCAGCAGCGGATATTGCGCCGCGCCGTCGAGCTTCAGTCCTGCCAGGAGACGGCGCGTGCGCTTCCAGGCGTCGAGGGCCTGGCCGGGATCGCGCGTGCCGTGCCACATCGCCGCCTTCAGCGTATAGGACGCCGCCATTGCGACATTGCCGGCCTCTTCGTGATGGTAGGCAAGGAAGGCTGCCTGTGCGCCGCCCGGGTCGGGCAGCGACTTCTCCAGTTCGGCTGCGACCGCCGCGTGCAGGTGGCGACGACGATCGGACACCAACGAATGATAGACGACCTCCTGCACCATCGGATGCTTGAAGGCGAAGCCTCCGGCGGTCGGTCCGCCGCTCTCGTAGATCAGGCCGGCGCTGGACAGGCGGCGAAGCGCGCCGTTCACCAGGCTTTCCTGAACCTGTGCGACTCGCGCCAGCACGGCTGCCATGAACTCCCGGCCGATGACTGCGGCGGTCTGCAACAGACTCCGCTCGAGCTCGGGGCGATCGTCCACGCGTGCGCTCACGATGGCCTGCACGTTGTCGGGGATGACTTTCATGTCCGGCGGGCGCACCAGCCGATAGGCGCCCGGCCCGCCGACGAGATGGCCGCTTTCCTCGAAATTGCGGATGAGTTCCTCGATGAAGAATGGATTGCCGCGCGCGCGGTCGGCGATGAGCGGCAGCAGCGATGCAACTGATTCGTCCGGTCCCAGGGCTTCCTGGGCGACTGCGCTGGCGGCGTTGAGGCGCAGGGGGGCGAGGGCGATCTGGTCGTAATGGTCGCCCCGCATCCAGGATGCGGCGTAGCCGGGCCGGAAATTGACCAGCAGGAGAATGTGCGTCCCGGCCAGGGTCTCAGCCAGTATCTCGATCAGGGATTCGCTGCCGCTGTCCATGAAATGCAGGTCTTCGAGCAGGAGAACGGCGGGCGTGTCGCGGCTCGCCAGTTGCACGAGGCGGCGCAGCAGTCCGTTCAGGCGGTCGCGGCGCGCCGCCGGGTCGAGCTTTTCAGCCGGTGCGGCTCCATCGGCGAGGCCAAGGAAATCGAGGAGCAGGGGCAGCTCCGCCGAGAGTTCGGGTCCAAGGCTCTGAAGTCTCGCGGCGATCTTCTCCCGCGCATGACCTGGCTCTTCGTCGGACGCGACTTCGAAGAACGCCTTGGCGAGATCGACCATCGGCTCGAAGGGCGTCGCCCGGCTGTGGGCCACGGCTCGTCCTTCGAGAACGCGCACACCGGCGATGCGGCACCGTTCGGCGAATTCGAAGCACAGGCGGCTCTTTCCCACGCCGGCTTCGCCGACGAGCCCGATCGCGCAGCCATCGCCCTCGATGGCGCGGTCGAGGCCGCGCTGGAGCAGCTCGATCTCGCGCTCGCGGCCGACGAAGCGCGATCGCCTCGCTTCGGATGCGAAGCGGGAGCTGGCGCGACCTCGTCGCAGTCCGGCCAACTGGAAGATTTCCAGCGGCGTGGAAAGCCCGCGGATCGTCTGCCGGCCCATCGATTCGATGGAGATGAATTGCCGGGCGTTCCTGACGGTCGTTGGCGACAGGACGATGCCGCCTGGCGGGGCGAGGCTCTCGAGCCGGCTCGCAATGTGCACGGTGACGCCGGTCGCATCGAAGTCGGTCGAAAAGTCCGTCGCCACCGTGCGGGCCAGGACTTCCCCGGAGTGGATGCCGACGCGGACAAAAAGAGGTTCGCCCGGCAGCGCCTTCACTGCTGACTGCAGCATGAGCGCCGCACAGCAGGCGCGCACGGCGTGATCTTCCTGCGGCCTGGGGGCACCGAAGAGCGCCATGATGCCGTCGCCCTGAACCCTCACGACCGACCCGTCGTATTCGCGTACGGCCCTTTGCATTGCCGCGAGAGCCGGTGCGAGACGGTTTGCCGCTTGTTCAGGGTCGAGGGCGGCAATGAGTTCTGTCGAACCGGAAACGTCCGCGAACAGGACGGTGGTCTGCTTCAGTTCCGCGTCCTTTGTGGCCGCGGTCTTGTTCGGGGGCGAGCGAACAGCTTCGAGGGCGACGCCGCACTGCGCGCAGTAGCGCGCGTTGGGCATGTTGCTCGCCGCGCACGAGGGACAGGTTCGCCAGAGAGTGGCGCCGCAACCGATACAGAAGCGCGCATCCGGCGCGTTGTTTGTATCGCAGCTTGAACAGCGCATGGTCGGGCGAACTCGCTCTGGCTGTCGCTGCGCCGTCTTGTCGTGAGATCAGGGCTGCGACAGGTCGTGAATGATGCTGAGCGCTCAGCTCTTGCCCTTCTTGCGGGCGCTCATCCTCTTCTTGATGGCTGCGCGCACGACTGCGGCCGTCGGCGTCGCGATCGTGATAACCGCTGAGTACGTGCCGTCGGAGTTGGAGATCTTCGATTCCGAGACGCCGATCGGCATGCTCGCCTTCGGGACGACGGTGAAATACATCTCGACGCACCTGTTGTTCCGGTCGAGATGCTTGTGAAATAGGGCTCGTATCGCGGTGGTGGTATCGAGATCATCGAGCCACCGGAACCATTTCCTGCCGACGGGGCTGCCGTACCCCGCACCAGGATAGATGCCGTTCTGGCCGGCGATGGAGGCGAGACTGGCGCCGCCTTGTGCAATGGGACCGAACAGGCCGCGCATGCCGGGCTTCTTCCAGTAGTCGATGCTGTCGGCATTGAAGGCGTTGTTGACCTTCCCGTTCATCTCGGTGGTCGCGGCGGTATTGAAATACATTCCCATTGTCGCCCCCCTTCGGTGTCGAACACGCGACACCCTGCGACAAATTAACTTAGGGCATGCGGCAATCAAGTCATTGACTGGCTTTAATTTCATTAAGTTGTTTTGTGCCACTGACGGTGATGCGGCGTGCCCCCGAGGTACCGAACACCTTTCTCAGCCCTACTGTCGCGGCCCATGCATCTGCCCGCGTCTCGCTGCTGAGCCATTTCAGCTGCTCATGAAAGGGCGCTCCGCCCAGATGATGGCCGGTCTCGTGGCCAAGCACGACGGCGATCCCTTCCATACCGATCAACCGGTGGCGGACGAGGCCGCCGTAGAGGCGGACCCGCCGGACGCCATCCTCCAGAAAGGCCTGTGCGTTGGCCAGCGGCACATCGAGATCGATGTCGTACTCGAGTTCCGGGAAGGCGATCTGAAAGCGCCTGAGTACGGCACGCGCCCTGCGCCTGGGCCACGGCGCGCTCCGCGGCCAGAGAAGATCGGGATGGACGGCGCTGTCGAATAGCGGCACAGGCCGGATGCTGGCAGCCATGCCTGAAGCTTGCAATCGATGGCTCTTCGCGCGCCTTGACCCCCCGCACCCCCATCCCTAGATTGCCCGCCCTATGTCCAGCAGGGCCCCTCGGGAGCGAATTATCAGCCCGGTCCGCGCGTAGCGGCCGGGTGTTTTTGATGCCTGCGTGCCGGGCAAAATCCTGGTGCCTTTCTTGCCCGAACCCCATGAGTTCGTTGTGACAACCGACTACAAATCCAGCGTCTTCCTCCCCAAGACCGACTTCCCCATGCGCGGCGGCCTGCCCAAGAAGGAGCCGGAACTCCTGCAGCGGTGGGCGGACATGAAGCTGTTCGAGCGGCTGCGCGCCGAGAGCAAGGGGCGAACGAAGTTCGTCCTGCATGACGGCCCTCCCTATGCCAACGGTCATCTCCATATCGGCCATGCGCTCAACAAGATCCTGAAGGACCTGATCACCCGCAGCCAGCAGATGCTGGGCAAGGACAGCCACTACGTTCCCGGCTGGGACTGCCACGGCCTGCCGATCGAGTGGAAGATCGAGGAAGAGTACCGCGCCAAGAAGAAGGACAAGGATCAGGTCCCGGTGGTTGAGTTCCGCCGCCAGTGCCGCGCCTTTGCCGACCACTGGATCACGGTGCAGCGCGAGGAGTTCAAGCGCCTCGGCGTCGAGGGCGACTGGGACAACTACTACTCGACGATGAAGTACGAGTCCGAGGCCGTGATCGTGAAGGAACTGGGCAAGTTCCTGATGAACGGCGGCCTCTTCAAAGGCTCCAAGGCCGTGCTGTGGAGCGTGGTCGAGAAGACCGCGCTTGCCGAGGCGGAGATCGAGTACCACGACCACGTGTCCGACACGGTCCATGTCCGCTTTCCGGTCGTGAAGTCCAAGGATGGCAGGTTCGACGATGCGTCGGTCGTCATCTGGACCACGACGCCCTGGACCATGCCCGGCAACCGGGCGCTCGCCTATGGACCCGAGATCGCCTACGCGCTGGTCGAGGTCGAGGCGGTGGGCGACGGCAGTCGCGCCAAGATCGGCGAGAAGATGCTGCTGGCCAAGGATCTGGTCGGTGTCGTGGGGCAGGCGGCCAACTTCACGCCCAAGGTTCTGGCCGATGTCGCGGCCGCGGATCTCGAAGGATTGATCGCCGCTCATCCGCTGCGCGGGCAGGGCTTCGATTTCGACGTGCCTCTGCTCCCGGCCGGTTTCGTGACGGCCGATGCCGGAACGGGTTTCGTGCACATCGCGCCCGGCCACGGTGCCGACGACTACGAACTCGGCATCGCCAATGGCATCGAGGTGCCGGATACCGTGGCCGAGGACGGCAGCTACTATCCGCATGTGCCGTTGTTCGCGGGGCTGCAGGTCTATACGTCTGCCGGCAAGAAGGGCCCCGCCAACAAGGTCGTCGCCGAAGCCCTGGACAAGGCCGGCAAGCTGCTGGCGACGGGTCGCATCTCGCACAGCTATCCGCATTCCTGGCGTTCCAAGGCGCCGGTGATCTTCCGCAACGCGCCGCAATGGTTCATCGCCATGGACAAGCCGATCGCCGAGATCGGCGGCACCCTGCGCGAGAAGGCTCTGGCGGCGATCGACGCCACGCGGTTCGTGCCGCGGGCGGGCTACAACCGGCTGCGCAGCATGATCGAGACACGGCCCGACTGGTGTGTGTCGCGGCAGCGCGCCTGGGGCGTGCCGATCGCCGTTTTCGTCGACAAGAAGACCGGTGAGCCGTTGCGCGATGGCGAGGTCATGGAACGCGTGGTCGAGGCTTTCGGTGCCGAAGGCGCCGACGCCTGGTTCGACAGCCCACCGGAGCGCTTCCTCGGCAACAAGTACAAAGCGTCCGACTTCGAGCAGGTGAAGGACATCCTTGATGTCTGGTTCGATTCGGGCAGCACGCACGCCTTCACGCTCGAGGGCAATCCCGAACTCAAGTGGCCGGCCGACCTTTATCTCGAAGGCTCGGACCAGCATCGTGGCTGGTTTCATTCCTCTCTGCTCGAGAGCTGCGGCACGCGCGGCCGCGCGCCCTACGATGGCGTGCTCACGCACGGCTTCACGCTCGACGAGCAGGGCCGCAAGATGTCGAAGTCGCTGGGTAACATCACGGCGCCGCAAGCGGTGTGCGACCAGTACGGTGCCGATATCCTGCGGCTCTGGGTGGTCGGCACCGACTACACCGAAGACCAGCGCATCGGACCGGAGATCCTGAAGCACCAGGCCGAGGCCTATCGCCGGCTGCGCAACACGCTGCGCTATCTGCTGGGCAGCCTCGACGGCTATTCGTCGGCAGAGAAGGTGGAATTCGTCGAATTGCCGGAACTGGAACGCTGGGTGCTGCATCGCCTCGCCGAGCTCGATGCGATGTTCCGGCCGGCGGTGGACGATTTCGACTTCCACAAGATCGCGACCGAGCTGCACAATTTCTGCACGGTCGATCTCTCCGCCTTCTATTTCGACATCCGCAAGGATGCGATCTATTGCGATGCGCCGGCGGCGCCGCGCCGCCGCGCGTCCCGAACGGTCATGGCGGAGCTGTTCTCCTTCCTGACGGCATGGCTGGCGCCGATCACCTGCTTCACGGCGGAGGAGGCATGGCTTGCCCGGCCCAAGGACGTGCCCGACGGTGGCGCCGACAGCGTCCATCTGCGGCTTTATCCGCAGATCCCCAATACCTGGCTCGACTCCGAACTCGGCGAGAAGTGGAAGGCCGTGCGGGCGCTGCGCCGCGTCGTCACCGGCGCATTGGAACTGGAGCGCGCGGAGAAGCGCATCGGCTCCAGTCTGCAGGCTGCACCCCACGTCCACGCGGCGCCGGAATATCTGGAAGCGCTGAAGGGCATCGGTCTCGCCGAGATCTGCATCACTTCGGGCGGCGATCTGGTCGCGGGCGAAGCGCCGGCCGGCGCCTTTACCCTGCCGGACGTGGCGGGTGTCGCGGTCGTCCCGGCCTTGGCCGACGGGGAGAAGTGCGCGCGCTGCTGGCAGGTTCTGCCGGAGGTCGGCAAGTCGGCGAAGCACCCGCTGCTTTGCCAGCGTTGCGAGGCGGCGGTCGAAGGATAGGCAGATAGTATGAGGTCGCTCGATCGTCAGGCAATGGCCCTGGTCGCGCTCGTCGTGGTGGCGGACCAGGTCTCCAAGGAGTTGCTGCTGCGCTACCTGCTCAAGGTCGGCGCCATCCTTCCTGTGATCGACGGGTTCTTCCAGCTCGTCGTGGTGTGGAACCCTGGCGTGAGCTTCGGCCTGATGGGCGGCTCGGCTCTGCCGCCCTGGATTCTTTCCGGTGTCGCGATAGTGGTCTGCATCGGCCTTTTCGCCTGGCTGCGACGAACCGACCGCCTGTTGACGGGCTGGGGCATCGGCCTTGTCATAGGCGGAGCCATCGGCAATGTTATCGACCGGGCACGTTGGGGAGCGGTGTTCGACTTCGCCGACTTCCATGTGCACGACTGGCATTGGCCCGCCTTCAACGTTGCCGACTCGGCGATCGTGGTGGGCGTGGGGTTGATGCTGATCGATTCCCTGATCGGGGAAGCAAAACGGGCGCCCTGATAAGGCCATGATCGGCGAACAGAAGCTGTTTCCCAAGGAATGACGATGCGAAGGACGATTTTCACTCCTGCGACCTTGCTCACTCTCGGCGCGGTTGCCCTCGGGGCCAGCGCGGTCAGCGGCTGCAGCGCCTTCGAAAATCTCGGCGGCGCCAAGAAGGTGTCGCCTGACGAGTTCAAGATCGTCTCCCACTCGCCGCTCACGATGCCGCCCAATGCCGATCTGCGTCCGCCGCGTCCGGGCGAGCCGCGTCCTCAGGAAGTGAGCCCGACTGATCAGGCCAAGGAGGCGCTGTCGCCGACTCTCGCCGCCCGCACCCAGCAGGCCGCGGCCGGCCAGGCGCCCCGTGCCGGCGATGCCTCGGAACAGGCCCTCGTCGCCAAAGCGAGCAAGGGCGGCGTCGATCCGAACATCCGCTCGACGGTCAACCGCGATACGCGCGTGATCGCGGACCAGAACAAGACCTTCATCGACAGCCTGATTTTCTGGCACGACACGCCGCCCCAGGGCACCATCGTCGACCCAGCCAAGGAGCAGCAGCGCCTGCGTGACGCCCAGGCGAGCGGTCAGACCTCGACTGCGCCGACGCCGACGATCAAGCGGCGCCAGCGTGGCCTCCTAGAAGGCATCTTCTGATCGGCGTCGGTCTCACGCGTCGCCGGCTTCTCGCCGGCGGTCTCGGCGGCGCGATCCTGACGCCGCCAGCTTCCGCCCTTGCGAACCTGTTGGCTGTCGAACGGCGGCCGCTCGATACATTCACGCTCGACAACGGGCTTCAGGTCATCGTCCTGCCATCCGGGCGGGCGCCGATCGTCACCCAACTCCTGGTGTACAAAGTCGGCAGTGCCGATGAGACGTTCGGTCGGACCGGCATCGCCCATTTCCTCGAGCACATGATGTTCAAGGGCACCGCCACGCTGGGTCCCGGTGAGTTCTCGCGCACCGTGGCGCGTAACGGCGGGCGCGACAACGCCTATACCGGCTTCGATGCGACGGGCTACCACCAGACGATCGCTGCCGATCGCCTCGATCTCGTCATGCGCATGGAGGCGGATCGCATGGCCGGCCTGCGCATCGAGGAGAAGGAACTTCGGCCGGAGCGCGAAGTGGTGCTCGAAGAGCGGCGCATGCGCATCGACAACGTCCCGGGCGCGCTGCTGGACGAGTCCGTCCGTGCGGCTCTGTTCGGTGAGCACAAGCCCTACGCCATGCCGACAGCGGGCTACGTCGAAGATGTGAAGAAACTAGGCGCCGAGGATCTCGCCGCCTTCTATCGCCGTTTCTACGCCCCCGACAATGCGGCGTTGATCGTGGCCGGGGACACCACCGCCGAGGCGGTGCGGAAGCTCGCCGAAATTCATTATGGACCGATCCCGGGCCGCGGGATCGAGCCGCGGCACCGGCCATCCGAGGGGCCGGCGGATCTGCCCCGGCTGGTCACGCGCGCGGATGTCCGCGTCGCGCAGCCGAACTGGTCGCGCGACTATCTTGCGCCCTCCTATCGGGCGGGCGACAGCCGTCACGCTTACGCCTTGCAGGTCCTGGCGCACCTGTTCGGTGGTGGCGAGACCAGTCGCCTGTGGCGCGCGCTGGTCGCAGAGTCCAGACTCGCCCTCTCGGCCAGCGCCGAATACAGCCCGCTCAGTCTCGGCCTTTCGAGCTTCGGAGTCGCCGCGGCGCCCGCACGGGTCGAGGCGATTCCGGACATCGAACGCGCCGTGGCCGACCAGATGAAGCGCGTACTCGACGGCGAGGTGAAGGCCGACGAGGTCGAACGGACGCAGAACCGGCTTCTTGCTGCTGCCATCTATGCGCAGGATTCGCTCGGCAGCGGACCGCGCCGCTATGCGGCCGCGCTCGCGACGGGCAATGACATTGCCGATGTCGAGGCATGGCCACAGCGTATCGCAGCGGTGACCGCTTCCGATGTCACGGCGGCTGCCCGCCACGTCTGGCGCGACGAACGAGCCGTCACGTCCGTCCTGAAGCCCTCGGGAGGGGCGCGATGAGGCCTCGCGTCTTCGCTCTGGTCGCGGCGCTCGTCGGGCTGGTTGCCCTTCGAGCCGAGGCGATCGAGATCCAGGAGGTGAAGACGCCGCTGGGCATCAAGGCCTGGCTGGTCGAGGACAAGAGCGCGCCGCTGGTGGCGCTGTCTTTCTCATTCGCCGGCGGCGCCGCATCGGAGCCCGAAAGCCAGAAGGGCGTTACCAGCCTCATGGCGATCATGCTGACGGACGGGGCCGGCCCCCTGGATGCCGAGGCCTTCCGGCGCCGCCAGGAGGATGCTGCCGCATATCTCGGCTTCGGTGCGTCCGACGACCGCGTCGGCGGAACGCTGCGGGTCCTGACGGCCAACCGCGACCAGGGCTTCGATCTGTTGCGGCTGGCGCTGACGGAGCCGCGTTTCGACGCCGACATGCTGGACCAGCGTCGCGCCCAGGCGATCGCCGGGCTGAACCAGGCCGAGCAACGGCCGAGAACCGTTGCCGAGCGCACGCTGATGGCGACGATGTTCGCGGGTCATCCCTATTCGCGCGACTCGTCGGGGCTGCGCGAGACGCTCAAGACGTTGACGCCGGCCGACCTGAAGAGCCGAGCAAGCGCCCTGCTGCGCCGAGATGGCCTGATCGTCGCGGCCGTCGGCGACATCGATGCGCAGGAACTCGCCCGCCAGCTCGATCGTGCCTTCGGCGGCCTGCCTGACGGGAAGCCGCAGGCCGCCTTGCCCGGCTGGAACCCGCCCGACAAGCCACGGATGCTCACCATCGAGCGGCCGGTGCCGCAGAGCTCCGTCGTGATGGCGATGCCCGGCATCCTCCGCTCCGATCCCGACTGGTACGCCGCGCTCATCCTGTCGCACATCCTGGGCGGCGGCCAGCAGTCGCGCCTGTTCGAGCAGGTGCGCGAGAAGCGCGGCCTTGCCTACAGCGTATCGGCCAGCCTGCGCAGTTCGGACAAGGCCGGGATGCTGGTGATCTCGACGGGCAGCGCGAACGAGCGCGTCGCCGAAGCCATCCATGTCATCCAGGGCGAGCTGGCGCGTCTGCGTGCCGACGGCGTGACCGAGCAGGAGGTCGCGGATGCCAAGACTTACCTCTCGGGAGCGCTGGCGCTCTCGCTGGACTCCTCCGGAGCCATCGCCGGACTCCTGCACAGTCAGCAAGTGGACGGCCTGCCGCGCGACTTCCTCGATCATCGGGCTGACCTGATCGCGGCGGTCCCGAAGGCGGATGTCGATCGTGTCGCACGTCGCTTGTTGCGAGACGACGTCATGACAACCATCGTCGTCGGCAAGCCGGTCGGGCTCGCTGTCGAGCGCTGATCCGGATACCGGCTTCTTCATCTCAGAGGCATCTATATGTTTTACAGCCATCAGATCGATGACGCGCTCGAATCGACGATCGGTCCCCACGGCCTGCCGCGGGCTGTGCTCGAGCGCGAGCTGGCGCGCGCCACGCCGGCGCTCGACAAGATCCGCCAATGGCGCGACGACGGTACGCTGCCGCTTCTCAAGCTGCCCGCGGCGCGCGACGACCTCGAGGCGCTTCGGCCTCATGCCGAGCATTTCGCCAGGTTCGAGCATCTGGTCGTCTTCGGCATCGGCGGCTCGAACCTCGGCGGTCAGACCTTGGTGGCGCTGAAGGACCAGGGTTTCGGGCCGGCGAAGGGTCGTCCCAAGATCTGGTTCATGGACAACGTCGATCCCGCGACCTTCGCAGAGATGTGCGAGCGCCTGCCGCTGGAACGCACCGGCGTTTTCGCCATCTCCAAGTCGGGCTCTACCGCCGAGACGCTGACGCAGCTCTACAGCATCCTGCCGATTCTGGAGGCCAAGGTCGGCAAGGCCAAGCTCGCCGAGCATCTGCTCGTCATCACCGAGCCGAAGGACAACGCCTTGCGCCGCACCGCGACGCGACTGGGCTGCCGAGTGCTCGACCATGATCCCAACGTCGGCGGCCGCTATTCCGTCCTGTCCCTGGTCGGGCTGCTGCCGGCGATGATCGCCGGCATCGATGTCGCGGCGGTGCGGGAGGGGGCGGCGAGCGTGCTCGATCCCGTCCTCGCGGCCAGGGAGACCAAGGGCCTTGCCCCAGCGATCGGCGCGGCGCTCTCGGTCGGCCTTGCCAAGGAGCGCGGCGTGAACACCACCGTCCTGATGCCCTATTGCGACCGGCTGGGCTATTTCGGCTTCTGGTTCCGCCAGCTCTGGGCCGAGAGCCTGGGCAAGGGCGGGAAAGGCACGACCCCCGTGCGCGCCATGGGGACCGTCGACCAGCACAGCCAGTTGCAACTCTACCTCGGCGGCCCCGCCGACAAGCTGTTCACGGTGCTGATCCTCGACACCAAGGGCCAGGGCCCTTCCATTCCGGCTGCGGCGCTGGGCGATGACAAATCGCTCGCCTATCTGGAGGGGCAGAGCCTTGGCGACCTGCTGCTCGCCGAGGC
Source organism: Pseudomonadota bacterium (assembly GCA_018240685.1). GTDB lineage: Bacteria > Pseudomonadota > Alphaproteobacteria > Reyranellales > Reyranellaceae > Reyranella. The sequence goes on from JAFEFG010000003.1 coordinate 24,049, forward strand.
CGACGCGACGGCCGCGACGCTGGTCAAGAACGGCCGGCCCACGCGCGTGATCCGGATCGCCAGCCTCGACGAGAAGGTCATGGGCGCACTGATGATGCACTACATGCTCGAGACCATGTTTGCCGCCGAGCTGTGGGGCGTGGACGCCTTCGACCAGCCTGCGGTGGAAGAGGGCAAGATCCTTACCCGCCAGTATCTTTCCCAAAGGCGGCGGTCGTAGACTGCGCGTCATGAGCGCATCCCAGCCCAAGCCCGCACGCGTCCTGCGCCGCCTGCCGTCGAACCTCGTCAACCGCATCGCTGCGGGCGAGGTCGTGGAGCGGCCGGCGAGTGCCGTGAAGGAGCTGGTGGAGAATGCGATCGATGCCGGCGCGCACCGCATCGCCGTCACCCTGAAGGAGGGGGGCCGCACTTTCCTGGCCGTCGTCGACGATGGCATCGGCATGACGCGCGAGGAGCTGGAACTCGCGGTCGAACGGCATTGCACCTCCAAGCTGCCGGATGACGATCTCACCGACATCCGCACGCTCGGTTTTCGCGGCGAGGCGCTGCCGTCCATCGCGTCGGTCAGTCGTTTCTCCATCGTTTCGCGGCCCAAGGGGGCGGACGCCGCCTGGAGCCTCGACATCGAAGGCGGCGCGAAGCGGGAGCCGAAGCCGGCCGCCCATCCGCCCGGCACGCGCGTCGAGGTGCGCGATCTCTTCTTCGCCACGCCCGCGCGACTCAAGTTCCTCAAGGAAGCACGCAGCGAATCGGGCCACGTCGCCGATGCCCTGCGGCGGCTCGCGATGGCCCATCCTGCCATCGCCTTCCGCCTGGAAAGCGACGATCGCACGCTGTTCGATTTCCCGCCCGCCAACCCGTCATTGCTCGAGGAGGGCGAGGCGGCGCGGCTGGAACGTCTTGCCGCGATCATGGGACGCGAGTTCGCCGACAACGCACTCGCCATCGATGCCAATCGCGAGGGGTTCCGGCTCACGGGCTTTGCAGGCCTGCCGACCCTGAACCGGCCGACGGCGCAGCATCAGTACCTCTTCGTCAACGGTCGGCCGGTGCGCGACAAGCTGCTGGCCGGCGCGGTCCGTGGCGCCTACCAGGATTTCCTGGCGCGCGATCGCCATCCCATGGTGGCCCTGTTTCTCGACGCGCCGCCGGAAATGGTCGACGTCAACGTCCACCCGGCCAAGACCGAAGTGCGCTTCCGCGATGCCGGCATCGTGCGTGGCCTGATCGTGGGGGCTCTGCGCACCGCGCTTTCCGCGGCCGGCCATCGCGCCAGCACGACGGTGGCCGAAGCGGCGCTGGGCGCATTGCGGCCCCACAGCGGCCAGGCGACGATCCTGCCCTTCGCGCGCAGCGGCGGCGGCTATGCCGCGACGGTGCCGCGCGGACTAGCCGAAGCCGCGACGCAATTCATGGCCCCGCTTGCCGCACCGTCTGCGCGTGCCGAACTGCCTGTCGCGGAAGCGGCGTCAGCGGAGGTGCCGGCCTATCCTCTCGGCGTTGCGCGCGCCCAGCTGCATGAGACCTACATCGTGGCCCAGACGGAGCAGGGCGTCGTGATCGTCGATCAGCACGCTGCGCACGAGCGGCTGGTGCACGAGAAGCTCAAGAGCCAGCTCGAGACGGAGGGCGTGAAGCGTCAGGCGCTGTTGCTGCCGGAAGTGGTCGAGGTCGGCGAGGACGCGGCGCGGCGCCTCACGCAGCGCGCGGCGGAACTCGCCGAGATGGGGCTGGTGCTGGAGCCGTTCGGGCTGGGCGCCGTGGTGGTGCGCGAGACGCCGGCGCTGTTGGGCGAGATCGACATCCAGGGTCTGGTGCGCGACCTCGCCGACGAGCTGGCGGAGATGGGCGACCATCTCTCGCTCAAGGAGCGGGTCGAGGACGTCTGCGGCACGCTCGCCTGTCACACCTCCGTCCGCGCCGGCCGGCGTCTCACGATCGAGGAGATGAACGCGCTCCTGCGCCAGATGGAGGCGACGCCGCATTCGGGCCAGTGCAATCACGGCCGCCCGACCTACGTGGAACTCAAGCTGGCCGACATCGAGCGGCTGTTCGGAAGACGATGAAGAGGATCCTGCCGCTGGTCTTGGCGGTGTCGTTTGCTCCCCTCGCCAACGCGCAATCGCCCAATCCTCTCGACGGGACCTGGCGCGGGCGCAGTGACGGCGGCTCCTGCAACGCACCGCTCGACTATGTGATCACTATCGAGGATGGCTTCGTCGACGGGTCCGCGTTCGACACGACGGCGAAGCCGCCGCAGCCCAGGCTCACCCGAGCACCGTCTCCGCCACCGGGTCCGGGCCTGTGGCAGTTGCACGGCGTCGCGAAGCAAGGCTCCTTCTCGATTCTCGCCGTGGCGTCGGTGAAGGCGGAGGATCAGCGCCGAAGCCGTCTCACCGCGTCCCTGCAGGGCGATGCGCTGGTGGTCACCGAAAGCGGTGGCTGCGGCCGCACGGCACGGCTCACCCGGAACTGACTTCCGGCCTCAGGCCGTCTCGAATGCGGCCAGGATGCGCTGCTCCGCGCCGTGCGTCAGGCGGAAGAACGCATCCTGCGGCTTTTCAAGCACGAACATGGCGCGGGCGTCGAGTCCGAGATTGACGCCGCGCAGGACGGCGCCGCTGACGCCGTGGCCCACGACGACGGTGCGCGTGGCCGAGCCGATGATATCGACCAGCGCGGCTTCGCTGCGGCGGCGCAGGTCGGCATGGCTCTCACCGCCAGGCGGGCAGAAGCCATGCGGATCGGCCCGCCAATCGGCCAATGCGTTGGGACGCTCGACCTCGATCTCCTTCCAGGAGCGGCCTTCCCATGCGCCATAGCTGAGTTCGGCCAGCCGCGGATCGTCCTGCCAGACATCCGGTTCGATGCCGAGTTCCCGTCCCACGATCAGCGACGTCTCGCGGGCGCGACCGAGCGGGCTGCGCAGGAAGACCGTCGGTCCCGGCTCGCCGGCAAGCTCGGCCCTGAGCGCCCGGCCCATCGCACGAGCCTGGGCGCGGCCGCGGTCGGTGAGGTCGGAGTTGCGCAAGCCCTGCATGCGGCGTTCGGTGTTCCAGGCGGTCTCGCCATGGCGCAACAGATAAAGAGGGGCGACAAGCTTCATGGCGCGTGGCGCAGGATCAGGATCTTCGCCGCGCCATACCGCCTCTCGTCGAGCGCTTCGAACCCGGCGGGCGGCACGAGATCCTCGGTGCCGGCGATCTCGACCGTCACGATGGCGTCCGGCTTCAGCCAGCCCGCATCGGCCAGGGCCGTGAGCGCCGCCGGCCCGAGGCCCGAACGGTAGGGCGGATCGAGGAAGACGAGGTCGCAGGCCTCGTGCGCCGGGGGCGGTCGCGTCGCGTCGGCTCGCACGACCTTGGCGGCGGCAGTCTCGCCGAGTTTGCGCAGGTTCTCGCCGATCAGCTTCACGGCGCCGGCGTCGTTGTCGAAGAAGGTGACGTGGGCGGCGCCGCGCGACAGCGCTTCCAGCCCCAGCGCGCCGGAGCCGGCGAATGCGTCAAGGACGCGGGCGTCGACCAGTGGCGAGGTGCCGTCCGGTCGCCAGTTCGCGTGCACCAGGATGTTGAACAGCGCCTCGCGCGCCCGACTGGAGGTCGGCCGCGTGGCGAGACCTTCGGGCGTGGCGAGGGCGCGGCCGCGATGCTTGCCGGCGACGATCTTGATCATCCGGGCCGCCGGCGTTCGGAATGTGGCCTTTGCCGTTTCGGTTGCGGCGTTCCCGGCCGGCGCGCCCCGGGAGCGTGGGGCCGCGGTTTGGCCCAGCCCTCCTTGCGCGTCTTGAGGCCCAGCAGGTCGTCGAGGGCGTGCGGCGGCACTTCCTCGATCGTCCCGCGTTCCAATTCGCCGAGATGGAAAGGTCCGAAGGAGATACGGATCAGACGCACGACGGGCAGGTCGAGATGGGCCAGCACCCGGCGCACTTCCCGGTTCTTGCCCTCGGTCAGGGCGATGTCGAGCCAGGCGTTGGAGCGCTGCTGGCGGTCGAGGTGCGCCCGGATGGGGCCGTAACGCACGCCGTCGACGGTGACGCCCTTGGCGAGCTCCGCGAGCCGTTCCTCGTCGACCGCACCGTGCACGCGTGCGCGATAGCGCCGCGTCCAGCCGTTGGCGGGCAGCTCGAGCTTGCGCGCGAGGCCGCCGTCGTTGGTAAGCAGCAGCAGGCCCTCGGACATGAAGTCGAGCCGGCCGACCGACACCACTCGCGGCATGCCCTTGGGCAGGGATTCGAAGATCGTGCGCCGCCCTTGCGGATCGCGCGCCGTCACCAGTTCGCCCGGCGGCTTGTGATAGCGCCAGAGGCGCGGCCGGTCGGCCTCGGGCAGCAGCCTGCCGTCCACCTCGATGCGGTTGTCGTCGGTCACCACGAAGGCAGGCGTGGTCAACACCTTGCCGTCGACCTTCACGCGACCGGCCTCGATCCAGCGCTCGGCATCGCGGCGGGAGCACAGGCCCGCACGCGCCAGACGCTTGGCGATTCTCTCTGGTTCGCTCACTTGGTCGCCGCCGCTCCCAGGAAGGCGCGGAAGAGCCGCGCGTCGCCTTCGGAGATCAGGAACTCGGGATGCCACTGCACGCCGATGCAGAAGCGATAGGCCGGTGCCTCGATTCCCTCGATCACGCCATCCGAGGCGGTTGCATTGACCACGATGCCCGCCGGCGCATCGGCGGCTGCCTGGTGGTGCGCGCTGTTCACGGCGAGCTCCTCGGCACCGACGATGTCGTGGAGCTGCGTGCCCTTGGCCACCTTCACCGTGTGGCCGGGCTCATTGCGCGGATTGGGCTGCTCATGGGCGAGCGCGTCGGCGACCGTGTCGGGGATATGCTGGATCAGTCTGCCGCCCAGCACCACGTGCAGGAGCTGCTGGCCGCCGCAGATGCCCAGGACCGGCTTGTTCTGCGTCAGCGCGCCTCGGGTGATCGCGAATTCGAAGGCCGTCCGCCGATCCTTGGTGACGACGGTCGAATGCCGGTCGCCGCCGCCATAGTAGGAGGGGTCGACGTCGAAGGCGCCCCCCGTCACGACGAGCGCGTCGATGCGCTCCAGATAATCGGCGACGCGATCGGGTTCGTGCGGCAGCGCCACCGGCAGTCCGCCGGCGGCGTCGATGGCGTCGAGATAGTTCTGGCGCAGCGCGTACCAGGGGAACTTGGAGTAGCCGCCGGGCTTTTCTGCATCCAGCGTGACTCCGATCAGGGGGCGAGGCATGTCGCCCTGTATAGCACAGTCGCGCGGACCGCGGGCCGGGCGGCTCGCGGTCCGGACGAGATCAGGAAGCGACGATGTTGCGCGGCACGTCCTTGAAGGGCTTGCTGGTGTCGACGCTGGGTTCCTTGGGCATCTTGAGCACGCGCTCGGAGATGATGTTACGCTGGATCTCGTCGGTGCCGCCGGCAATCGAGGTCGCGGGAACGGAGATCAGGATCTCGGCGATGACGCCGCCCATCGGGCCGTCCTCACCGGAGAGGAGCGCGTCGGCGCCGCTGATATAGGTATGCACGCGTGCGGCCTGGCGGGCGATATGGCTGGAAACCAGCTTGCCGAGCGATCCCTCGGGACCCTGCGGCTTGCCCTGTTCCTGCGCGGCGCGGGCCCGACGGGCCGTCCATTCGGCCGACTTGGACATGATCAGGAGCCTGGCGATCTCCTGGCGGATGACCGGATCGTTGATCTTGCCGGTCTCCCGGGCACGCTCCATCACGAGGTCGACCCGGCCGGCGCGCTGCGGATACCACCTGTAGGGCTCCATCGTGGTCGCGATCTCGGCCCGCTCCTCGTCGTAGATGCGGCCCTTGCGGTCGGAGCCGACGGCCCAGGAGCGCAGGGCGTCGGCGCCGCGCCGCTCGTGCATCAGCGTCGTCGTCGCCACCGTCCAGCCGTCGCCCACGTCCGAAACCAGGAACTCCGGCTCGACGATCGCATCGGTGAAGAAGACCTGATTGAACGAGGCGTGGTAGTTCATCTGCTTCAGCGGATGCACCTGGACGCCGGGCTGCTTCATGTCGAGGATGAAGTAGGCAAGCCCCTTGTGCTTGGGCACGTCCCAGTTGGCGCGCGCCAGCAACAGGCCCCAATGCGCCTTGTGCGCCGACGTCGTCCACACCTTCTGGCCGTTGATTACCCACTTGTTGCCCTGGCGGTCGGCGCGGGTGACCGCACCCGCCATGTCGGAGCCGCTGCCGGGCTCGGAGAAGAGCTGGCACCAGGTATCCTCGCCGGTGAGGATGCGGCGCAGGAACTTCTCCTTATGAAAGTCGGTGCCGTGCGCCAGGATAGTCGCGGCGGCGAGGGTGCGGATACCGGCCTTCGCGACGCCGACGGCGCCGATGCGGGCGAACTCCTCGTCGACGATGGTGTTGAATTTCACCGGCAGGTCGCGGCCATGCCACTGCATGGGCCAGTGCGGCGCACCCCAGCCGGAATCGACCAGCTTGTTGCGCCATTCCACCAGGCCGTCGTCGGGATTCCAGTTGGCTTCGAGCCAGGCACGCACTTCGTTGCGGACGCTCTCTTCGGTCGGTTCGGTCATTGCTCGTGCTCCTCAGTGCGTCCAGTGCTGCATCATCTTCTCGCGATGCTCGTTGGCATCGCCGAACAGGATCTCCGAACTCTTGGCGCGCTTGAACCAGAGATGTGTGTCGTTGTCCCAGGTGAAGCCGATGCCGCCATGCATCTGGACCGCATGGATGGCGGTCTGCAGGTAGGCCTCGGCGGCGCAGGCCTTGGCCAGCGACGCGATCGCCGGCAGGTCGTCGTCGCCCTCGTCCAGCGCGGCTGCAGCGTAATAGGCGGCGGACTTGGCCAGCTCGACATCGACCAGCATGTCGGCCGCCTTGTTCTTGGTCGTCTGGAACGAGGCGATCGAGCGGCCAAACTGCATGCGCATCTTCACGTATTCGAGTGCGTCCTCGCGTAGCCGCTCGGCGCCGCCCACCATCTCGTTGGCGAGACAGACGAGCACCTGTTGCATGGTCCTGGCGAAGGGCGCGGCGGCGGTGCCGGCCTCGCCCAGCAACCGGGCCTCCGCAGACCTGAAGGTGACGCGCGCGAGCTTGCGCGTCTCGTCCATGGTCTTGAGCAGGTGCCGGTCGACGCCGGGCGCATCGCCCGCGATCGTGAAGAAGGAGAGGCCGTTATCGCCCTTGCTGCCGGGTTGCCGTGCCAGCACGACGATGAGATCGGCGGTATGGCCGTCGAGTACGAAGCTCTTGGTGCCGTCGAGGCGATAGGCGCTGCCCGACGGGATCGCCGTCGTCGTCACGGTGCCGGCCTCGTTGCCGCCGTCCGCTTCGGAGAAGGCGAGCGTCGCCGTCCTCTCGCCCGCGGCGATCGGGGGCAGTAACGCCTTCTTCTGCTCTTCCGTTCCCGCGTTCAGGATCGCCGTCGTGGCGAGGACCGCCGTCGAGAAGAATGGCGCGCAGAGCAGGCCGCGGCCCATCTCCTCGAGTACGATACCGAGCTCGGAATAGCCGAAGCCCTGGCCGCCATAGGTTTCGGGGATATGGATACCGGTCAGACCGAGCTCCTGATTGAACTTCTTCCAGCCCTCGCGGTCGAAGCCGGCGTCGGTCGCCATCAGCCGCCGCACCTCCTTGGTTGGCGACCGGGCTTCGAGAGCGCGCCGCAAGGTGGCGCGAAACTCGTCCTGTTCCGGCGTGAAGCTGAACCGCATGACCATACCCCTCCCAATTTTACGCGCGAACGGCCCTTCTTACGGTATTTTCCCCGATATGGATGCAACGACAAGACTCTCCCCCATGCAGCGTGCGCTCCGCGAAGCGCGTGCAGCCGCAGAGCGGGGCGAGGTGCCGGTAGGGGCGGTGATCATCGGCCCCGACGGGACGGTACTGGCGACGGCGGGCAATCGCACCGAGACGGATCGCGATCCCACTGCGCATGCGGAGATGTTGGCGATCCGCGCCGCAGCGGCGAAGTTCGGCGCGCCGCGGCTGGTCGAGTGCGATCTCTACGTCACGCTCGAACCTTGTCCGATGTGCGCGCAGGCCATCTCCTTCGCGCGCCTGCGCCGTGTCTATTACGGCGCCCTCGATCCCAAGGGCGGCGGCGTCGAGCACGGGCCACGCATCTTCAGCCAACCCACCTGCCATCACCGTCCGGAGATCTATGGCGGCATCGGCGAGCAGGAGGCGGCGGAACTCCTTCAGTCTTTTTTCAAGGCGCGGCGCTAGGCGGCTCTAGGCAAGTTCCCATTCGCGACGCACCGTCTCATCCGGTTCGTCGGTTGCCGCCCGCCGCCGGTGGAATTCCGGCGGGTCGAGGCGCGACAGCGCCCATGCCGCGGCGCCCCGGACTAGGGGCGACGCATCGCCCAGCAGTCGCTTCACCGCGGGAAGCGCCGCTCGGGCCGAGCCGCTGTTGCCCAGCGCATAGGCGACGTTGCGCAGGAAGCGGTCGCGGCCGATGCGCTTGATGGCGGTGCCGGCGAAGCGGACCCGGAACGCCGCATCGTCCAGTTCGGCGAGATCTGCCAACTGGGGTGCCGAAAGCGCCGCGCGCGGCTGCAACGCCGATTCGCGCGCGGTTTGCGCGAACTTGTTCCAGGGGCAGACGGCAAGGCAATCGTCGCAGCCGTAGATGCGATTGCCCAGCAACGGACGAAGCTCCCGCTCCACCGGTCCCTCGTGCTCGATGGTGAGATAGGAGATGCAGCGCCGCGCGTCGATCCGGTACGGCGCCGGAAGGGCTTGGGTCGGACAGATATCGAGGCAAGCCTGGCAGTGACCGCAGTGATCGGCCTCCGGCACATCGAGGGGCAGCTCGGCCGACAGCAGCAGTTCGCCCAGCAACAGCCAGGATCCGAAGGCGCGCGAGACGAGATTGGTATGCTTGCCTTGCCAGCCGAGGCCCGCCATCTGTGCGGCGGGCTTCTCCATCAGGGGCGCGGTATCGACGAATACCTTGATCTCATGGCGGTAGGTGTCCCAGACGAAGCGGCCCAGCGCCTTCAGCTTGCTCTTCAGAACATCGTGGTAGTCGCGGCCCTGGGCGTAGACCGAAATCGCGCCGCGGCCGGCGTTGCCCAGGCTGCCGCGCGGGTCGGTCGGTGGCGCATAGTTGAGGGCAAGGGACACGACCGTCCGCGCCTCGGGCCAAAGCGTTGCCGGATCGACGCGTTGCTCGATGCGTTCGGCGAGCCACCCCATGTCGCCGTGGAGACCCTGTGCCACGAAGGATGCGAGGTGCTTCAGCCGCTCGCGCCGGGCATCGGGACCGGGTGCTGCCGGAGCGAACCCGATGGCATCGAAGCCGAGCCGGAGCGCTTCCTCGCGGATCGCCTCGCGCAGCGCGGCCGGGCTGGCCGGCCGTGGCGGCCGCTTGGGGGTCGGGGGGCGGCCGCCCATCCGCCAGCCCTACCGGCCGCGATAGGCGGCGACACCCTGATCGGGCAGCCACAGCCCCTTCGGCGGCTCTCCGGTTTGCCAGAAGACGTCGATGGGCATGCCGCCGCGCGGGTACCAGTAGCCGCCGATCCGCAGCCAGCGGGGCCTCAGTGTCTTCACGAGGCGCTGGCCGATCGCAAGCGTGCAGGCCTCGTGAAAATCTGCATGGTTGCGGAAACTCCCGAGGAAGAGCTTCAGCGACTTGCTCTCGACGAGCTTTGCGCGAGGCGCGTAGTCGATCACCAAGTGGGCGAAGTCGGGCTGGCCGGTCATGGGGCAGAGCGTCGTGAATTCCGGTGCCGTGAAGCGCACGAGATACAACGCCTTGGGATCGGGATTGGGCACGGCTTCGAGGACTGCCTGGTCAGGCGAGGCGGGAAGGGCGGCAGGGCGGCCGAGCTGGCGCAGATGAGGGTATTTAGCCATGGGCCCATCATATGCTAAGCGGGCCGCCATGACTCACCGGGTAGCCATCGTGGGCGCCGGGCCCTCCGGCTTCTACGCCGCAGATGGGTTGCTCCGTGGCCAGCCGGGGCTTCGCATCGACATCATCGACCGCCTGCCGACGCCGTTCGGGCTGGTGCGCGCCGGCGTGGCACCGGACCACCAGGGGACCAAGGCCGTCGTGCGCCAGTTCGACCGCCTTCTGTCCCAACCGGACGTCCGGTTCATCGGCAACGTGGAGGTCGGCCGCGACATCACCTGGGACGACCTGCGCAAGGCCTACGACGCCGTGATCGTCGCCACCGGCATGGTGATCGACCGCCCGCTCGGCATCCCCGGCGAGGACCTGCCCCATGTCTGGGGGTCGTGGAAGTTCATCGCCTGGCTGAACGGCCATCCCGATTTCCGCCGGGGACCGGATCTCGGCTGCGTGCGGAGCGTCGCCGTGATCGGCAACGGCAACGTGGCGCTCGACGTGGCGCGGGTCCTGGCCAAGAGCCCCGAGGAGATGGCCAAGAGCGATGTCGTGCCCGAGGCGGGTGAGGCCATTGCCGCGGCCCCGCTCACCGATATCTACGTGATCGGCCGGCGTGGCCCCGAGCACGCCTCTTTCACCGGCAACGAACTGGCCGAGATGGGCCGGCTCGCCCGTGCCGTGGCGCTTGCCGATCCCGGCGCGCTGGCAGCAGAGCCGCCGGCCGACGGGCCGACACCCGAGCGGCTGCGCAAAGCGAAGAACCTCGAGATCCTGCGCGGCTTCGCGGCGAACAGGGCCGGCGCCAAGCCGCTATCCGTGCATTTCCTGTTCAGTGCCACACCGGTCGCGATCCGGCCCGGCGAGATCGATCTCTCGACCGGCACGCTGCCTGCCGATCTGGTCGTCACCTGTATCGGTTACCGTGGCGAGGCATTTCCGCAGGGCGAGGGCATATTCTCCGTGGGCTGGGCGCGGCGCGGCCCGACCGGCACCATCCCCACCAATCGAGCCGACAGTCACGCGGTGGCCCAGGAAGTGCTTGGCTGGCTCAGGGATCGCGACTCGAAGAACGGTCCCTATCCCCTGCCGTCATCGATCGACGTCGAGGGCTGGCGGCGGATCGATCAGGCAGAAGTGGCGGCCGGTGCTGCCCAGGGGCGGCCGCGCGTGAAGGTCACCGACTGGCAAAGGCTTTTGCGCATCGCCCGAGGCGAGTAAGCCTTCTATTCTGTTATCTTGCGTACAAGGAGAAGTTTCATGTTGTCGACGCTTCGTCGCGTCTTTCTATCGATGGCGGCGGCCGCTGCGGTGGCCGTCCCGCTGGCGGCCCCGGCGCATGCGCAGACGGTGCTGCGCTTTGCGCCTCATTCGGACCTCAAGATCCTCGATCCGATCTGGACGACGGCGCTTATCACGACCGACCACGGCATGATGGTCTACGACACGCTGTTTGCCGTCGACGACAAGCTGGAGGTGAAGCCCCAGATGGTCGACAAATGGGAGGTCTCGCCCGACAAGCTGACCTGGACCTTCACCCTGCGTGATGGCCTCGAGTGGCACGACGGTACGCCGGTGACGGCTGAGGATTGCGTCGCCTCGCTCAAGCGCTGGGGTGCCAAGGACACGATGGGCCAGAAGCTGATGGGCGTCGTGACCGAGCTCAGCGCGCCGGATGCCAAGACCATCAAGATGGTGCTGAGCCAGCCCTATGGTCTGGTGCTGGAATCGCTCGGCAAGTCGAGCTCCAACATTCCCTTCATGATGCCGAAGCGGATCGCGCAGACGGACCCCAATACGCAGATCACCGATCCCATCGGTTCCGGTCCGTTCATCTTCAAGAAGGATGAATGGAAGCCGGGCGAGAAGGTCGTGTACGTCAAGAACCCGCGCTACAAGCCGCGCAACGAGCCGCCCTCGGGCCTGGCCGGCGGCAAGGTGGCGAAGGTCGACCGCGTCGAGTGGATCTGGATCGCCGATACGCAGACGCAAGTGAACGCGCTGCTGGCCGGCGAGATCGACGCCATGGAGATGGTGCCGCCGGATCTGCTGCCGCTGCTCGAGAAGGAGAAGAGCGTCAAGACCTTCGTCATCAACACGGCGGGGCGTCAGTATGCGATGCGCTTCAACACGCTCTACAAGCCGTTCGACAACCCGAAGATCCGCCTCGCCGCACTCTATGCGCTCGACGAGAAGGAGATCCTCGAGGCCAATGTCGGCGATCCGAAATACTATACGATCTGCAAGTCTCTGTTCCCGTGCGGCTCGCCGCTCGAATCGACCAAGGGATGGGAGGACAAGCTCTCCGGCAATGCTGCCAAGGCCAGGCAGCTCCTGCAGGAGGCGGGCTATGACGGCACGCCGATCGTGATGATGCACCAGACAGACGTGCCCGGTCACAACAACCTCGCCACCGTCGCCAAGCCGCAGCTCGAACGTGCGGGCTTCAAGGTCGACCTGCAGCCGATGGACTGGCAGACCCTGGTGGCGCGCCGCGCCAAGAAGGATCCGCCGGACAAGGGCGGCTGGAACGTCTTCTTCACCTCCTGGGGGGCGACGGACGTGCTGAACCCGGTCTCGACCGCGTTCCTGAACGCCGCCTGCGACAAGGCGACGTTCGGTTGGCCGTGCGATGCGGAGCTCGAGAAGCTGCGCGACGCCTATGCCAAGGAGACCGACCCGGCCAAGCAGAAGGCGATCGCCGAGCAGGTGCAGCTGCGCGTGATCGAGTACCCGACGCATGCGCCGCTCGGCCAGTACACCGCGCCGTCGGCGGTGCGCAGCAACGTGACCGGCCTTCTGCACGCGCCGGCGCTGGCGCTGTGGAACGTCCAGAAGAACTAGCCCGAACCCCGTCAGAGAAGGGCCGCAGGCATCGCGCCTGCGGCCCTTTTTGATTCCGGTCCTTCGATCTCAATCGAGCCGCACACTCACGCCCTCCAGCCCCTTCCTTGAGGCGGGGAAGCGCTTGGTCACTTCGGCGTCATGGCCCGGGATGATCATTTCGGTGCGGCCTTCGGCGAGCTTCTTGAGCTTGTCGTAGCCGGCGAGCATGTCGGCCACCGAATAGACGATCGAGAACAGCTTGTCGTTGTTGACGCCCCAGAAGTAGTGCGAGGCATCCGACGCCAGCACCAGCCAGCCGTTGCGGGTCATGATGCGCACCGACTGGATGCCCATCGTATGGCCGCCGATCAGATGCACCGACAGGCCGGGCCGGATTTCCTCGTCGCCGTCGTGGAAGACGACGCGGTTGCCGTAGAGCGCGCGCACCATGCCGACGATGTCGTCGCACTCGTAGGCGTGCCGGAAGGTGCCCTTGCACATGTGCCGGCCGGTGGCGAACTGCATCTCCTTGTCCTGCAGGTGGAAGCGGGCCTTGGGGAAGCGGTCCCAGTTGCCGATATGGTCGTAATGCAAGTGGGTGACGATCACGTCCTCGACCTCGCCGGCATCGATGCCGAGGTCGGCCAGCAGGTCGGCGGGGTTCTTCTTGACCTCGCGGCCGCGCTTCTTGCCGACCTGGGCGTTGAAGCCGGTGTCGATCACGATCGGCTTGGCGCCGATCTCGCGCTTGCCCTCGGCGTCGAGCGGGATCGCGACCCACACGAAGTAGTCCATCGGGCAGTCGGCGTCGTGTGGATCGGGGTTGATCTGCACTTCCCAAGCCTTGCGCGGCAGATGGGCGTACTTGACCGCGTGGACCTCGTAGATGGGCGTCGAGCGCATTTTTGTTTCCTTCCCGTCGTTTCTCGGCGGCGGAGCGTAGCGCGGGCGGCGGTTCGGGCGCTATACTGTGACATGGTCAAGCGAGACCTCCTCGGTGGGCGAATTAGCACCCCGGTTTGCACTGCAAGCCGGGCCGTTGCTGCGTTTGCCTTTTTCCGTTCCGAGGAGCCGTCCCATGTCCGCCGTCCTGGCGCTCAAGCGTAATTCGTCGACTGTCCGTTACTGTTTCGAAGCCGATGCCGAACCCGGCGTCCTGCCGCGCGCGCTGGAGCTGCTGGCGAAGCGCGGCCTCGTGCCCGCCCGCGTCTATGCCCAGGCCGATGCCGACCAACTCTCGGTCGAGATCGAAGTCGAGGGGCTGGAGCCCGACACGGCCGAGCATGTCGGCCGCAGCCTGTCGCAGATCGTAGGCATTCGACACGCCTTCTAGCGGCGCGCACTCACGCCGCTAGCCGCTCGACAATCGTGTCGATGTGCAGACGCGCCACGTCGACGGCAGGGAAGCCGGCAGTCTGTTCGTCGAACATGACGGCGAGGTCGGTGCCGGCAAGCAGGATCGCCTCCACGCCGTCGCGACGCTGCAGGTCGGCGGCGATGCGGCGCAGGCCTGCCGCGTCCGCGGCATCGGCCTTCTGGGTGTCGAGAATGGCCTGGTAGGCGCGGCCGATGAAGGCGAGCTCGTCGGGCTGCGGCTTCACGATTTCCACCTCCTTGAGCTGGCCCCACAGGCCGCCTTCCATGGTGAAGACGGTGCCGAACAGCGCCACGCGCCTGAGCCTGCGGGCGCGAAGCTCGGCGGCGATCGAATCGACGATGTCGATGATCGGCAGGCGCGTGCGCTGGCGAATCTCGCCGATGCAGATATGGGGTGTCACCGCGGGCATGGCGACCGACTGGGCGCCGGCGCGGGCCAGCCGCTCCATGAAGCTCACGAGATAGTCCGCCAGTGCGTCCAGCCGGCCGGCGCGGATGAGGCTCTGGCCGTGCTCAACATCGGCATGGACGAACACGAGGTCGGGCGAGAAGCCGCGCGCCTTGCAGGCCGCCGCGATCCGCTCGTAGTAGTGAATCGTGGCGCCGACGCCCAGCCCGCCGACGATGCCGACGCAGCTCGTCATGTCGGCCAGTTCCGCCGCCACACCGCGGCCAGTTCGGGCCGCTGGTCGGCGTGGCGGGCGATCGCGAACAGCCGCGGCGCTTCGATCTCGAACCAGCCGCGCTTGGGCCGCCAGCGCGTCATGACGGCGACATAGATATCGAGGGCGGAGAAGCGCTCGCCCAGGAACCACGGCGAGCCCGCCACGCCGTTGACCTGCCGCCACAGCCGTTGCGCGTAGGCGTCGGTGGCGGCGCGGAAGGGATCGCGCGCAGTGTTTACCGCAACGAAGCGCGCCGGGTCGTCGGCATAGGTGAAGGTCGGATAGATGTTGGCGACGATGAAGACCAGCCAGCGCAGGAACTTCGCGCGTTCCGGCGTGCCCGGTCCCGGCACCAGCGACTCCTGACCGGTGATGTCGGCCAGCAGCAGCGTGATGGCCGCGCTCTCGCTCATCACTGTGCCATCGGGCAGCATGAGCGTCGGCACTTGCGCTAGCGGATTGACCTTTTCCAGCTTGGCGCGCGCGTCGGACGACTTGAAGAGGTCGTCCACCGGCTCGAAGGTGAAGGGCAGACCATACCAGGCGAGCTGCGCCTCGACGATGGCTGATCCCCAGCCGGCGCGGCCATAGAGTTTGTAGCCGGCCATGGCAGTGTCAGGGCTTCTGTAGCGGTTCGATCAGGCTCGACGTGTCCCAGCGTCCGCCGCCGCGCTCCTGGACGCGGGCATAGAACTGGTCGACCAGCGCCACTAGCGGCATCTGTGCCTTCCACCGCTTGCCCTCGCTCAGGCAGATGCCGAGATCCTTGCGCATCCAGTCGACGGCGAAGCCGTAGTCGAACTTGCCCGCCAGCATGTTCTGCCAGCGATTCTCCATCTGCCAGCTCTGCGCCGCGCCCTTGGAGATGGCGCCCAGCGCCTTCTCCATGTCGAGGCCGGCGCGCTGGCCGAGATTGAGCGCCTCGGCGAGGCCCTGGACGATGCCGGCAATGCACATCTGGTTCATCATCTTGGTGATCTGGCCCGTGCCTGGCGGCCCGATCAGCGTGATGGCCTTGGCATAGGAATCGGCCACGGGCTTTGCCTTGTCGAAGGCGGCCGGGTCGCCGCCGCACATCACGGTGAGCTGGCCGTTCTCCGCGCCGGCCTGGCCGCCGGAGACCGGCGCATCGATGAAGTCGATGCCGAGCTTCTTGCCCGTTGCGTGGAGTTCACGCGCCACGTCGGCGGAGGCGGTGGTGTTGTCGAAGAAGATCGCGCCCTTGCCCATGCCGGCGAAGGCGCCGTTCTCGCCCAGCACGACCGAGCGCAGGTCGTCGTCGTTGCCGACGCAGCAGAAGACAATCTCGCGACCTGCGGCCGCTTCCTTGGGGGTCTTGGCGACCGTGCCCTTGTGCTTCTTGGTCCAGGCCTCGGCTTTGGCGAAGGTCCGGTTGTAAACCACGACCTCGTGGCCCTTGGCAGCGAGATGCCCCGCCATCGGGAAGCCCATCACGCCCAGACCCAGAAACGCCACCTTGGCCATCGTCTGCTCCCATGCTGCCTTGCGTTACGGGCGGGATCATAGAACCAAATGCCCGCGATGCCAGGGGCGGTGCTGAAAAAGGACACAGAGCCGCTCCAGAGGGGAAATCGCCCGTTCAGTTGGCGTCGATCCCCGTCTTCTCGCGCTGGGGTGGCCAGACCGGCTTGCCGTCCGCGACGGCGATGCTGAAGCGTGCGCCGATGCCAAGGCGGTTGTCCAGATAGCGGATGCGCGTCGGCCGGAAGACATGGGCGTGGGCGCGAAAGGCGGTCCGAACGGCGCCGACCGGGTTGGCCATGAGGTCGCGGGCGAAAGGGAATTTCTCGAGATAGGTCGCGAGCGCCCGGGCCTTGTCGCCGACCGTCTCCGCGAGGCCGGCCATCCCTTCCATCTGCAGACCGCGGATGTCCCGCCAGGTCGCCACGGGTGCGTGCACCGTGACGGCACAGGCCGGATTGGCGGCGAGGTTGCGGCAGTGCCGCGAATCGAGCGACGAAAAGAAGACGAGGTCGAAGCCGGACGCGGCGAAGTAGACGTCGCTTGCCCACGGGACGTTGTCGGCGCAGGTCGCCAGCGTCATGGGGGCGACCTCCTTGAACAGGGCACCCGCCGCCGCCTCGAATTCCTCAGGTGTCACCGCCGCTCCAGCGCTTGAACAGGCTGTGCTCGATCTCGAACTGGTCAAGGACCTTGCCGACCGTCTGGTCGACGACGTCCATGATGGTCTTCGGGCCGTGATAGAAGGACGGCGCCGGCGGCAGGATGACACCGCCCATCTCCGCGACGGCCGTCATGTGCCGCAGATGGCCGAGATGGAGCGGGGTCTCGCGCGGTACGAGGACGAGCTTGCGGCGTTCCTTGAGCGTCACGTCGGCGGCGCGGGCGAGGAGGTTGTCGTTCAGGGACAGGGCGATCTGGGCCAGGCTCTTCATCGAGCAGGGAACCACCGCCATGCCGGCAACCCGGAACGAACCGCTCGAGACCGAGGCGGCGAGATTGTCGTGGGCGTGGACGACATCGGCCAGTGCCCTGACCGATTCGACGCTGCGATCGGTCTCCAGGCGCAAGGTCACTTCGGCGCCCTTGCTCAGGATCAAGTGGGTCTCCACGTCGCGGATGTCCTTGAGCACTTCAAGCAGGCGAATGCCGAAGATGACTCCGCTCGATCCGGACAAACCCACAATCAGACGCTTCATGACAATTCTCCTGCTGCTGTCGGCCGCTTGCTAGCTTTCTGCTGCATCCTTGGCCCCTTGCCGATAGACGAAGCACGAATCGGCGATCGTATAGGGATATTCGGGACGCTGGTCGGCCACGCGGCCGAGCCTGGGGCGCAAGGTGCCGAAGGCCCGATAGATGTTCGGGTAGGGCTGGCCATGGAACTTCCGGAGGATGTCCTCCCAGGTGCGGGGGGCTTCCTTGATGTAGGCCTCCATTGCCTGTTCGAGCGCCGGCTCCTCCAGAGTCGGAGCGTTCGCGGGCGGCACGCCGAACGGCTCGGTCACGGAGCACTTCATGAAACTGACTCGATCGATGTTGCCGACGATGGGGATGGTGCAGTCGAAGCCTGCCTTCGGCGTGTGCACAGGTGGATGGTTGGTCTGGGCCAGCGGATCGAGGGGGAGGATGTTCAGATCCGGGATGATGACCGTGTCGATCTGCGGGTTGTATCGCCAGGCCATCGCCCATTTCACCTGATCGTCGTCGAAGATGTCGATATCCTCATCGAAGACATAGGCGAGCTTCGGGAACCACTGCCGCGAGCAGGTCAGCATGAGGCCAAGCGCCTGCTTGGCGTCGCCGCCGCCCACGACCTTGAGCCTCGCATAGACGATGTTGTGGCTACCGCCATAGGGCGCGTGGACGTCGAGGACGTGCAGGCCGGCCAGCTTCAGCGCGCTGTAGATGTCCGATTCGATCGTCGGGTTGAAGATCATGAGATCGGTGCGGCCAGGATGCAGGCCGCCGATCGTGGCGTACTGGTAGATCGCATTCCTGCGATAGGTGATGCAGTCGACGACGAAGCGGCAGTTCTTGGGCAGGCCGGAGCCGTAGGTGCCGGTATATTCGCCATAGGGACCCTCGTCGTAGATCCAGCCCTCGGACGTCATCATGCGGCCTTCGAGGATGATCTCGGCGTTGGCGGGAACCGTCAGGTCGTTGGTCTCGCACTTCACGACCTTCGCCGGCTCGCCGTAGAAGCCGCCCAGGATGTCCCAGTCGTCCTCGCCCGCGAACGAATACATCGATGCGACCTTGTCCAGCGTGGGGCCGCCGATGACCACGGCGACCGGCATGTCCTTGCCGGCCTTCTGGTACTTCTTGGCATGGATGCGCGCGTTGTGGCTGTCGTTCCTCATGTCGATGTTGGTCTCGTTCCGAGAACGATACATGAAGCGGTAGATGCCCCAGTTGATGAGGCCGGTCTCAAGATCCCGCGAGACGACGTTGGTGTCCTGGATGAACGCGTGGCCGTCGTATTTGTGATACAGGAACAGCGGGAACCGCGTGAGGTCGACGTCCTTGCCCTTCAGGATCACCTCCTTGCAGGGCGCGGTCTCGACCAGGACGGGCTTCTCCCGCTTGAGGTTGACCCGCGAGATGGCCTTGCCCAGGTCGCGCGGATCGCATTTGAGGGCGTGCGCATATTGCTCGCGCGTGCTGTAGGCGCCGGCGAGGAACATGAATTCGCTGTCGATGACCTTCTCGACCAGGATCGCCTTGTTGGGTGAGGCTTCCATCAGGGCCGGAAGCTCGTCCACGCGCTTCGGCTCCTTGATGCGCGTCAGTTGGCCGATGGCCTCCAGTTCCTCGACGAATGAGGTCATGTCCTGCTGCGGCATGGCATTGGTCCTGATGTGATCTGGTGTGGGATTGGGTTCGCGGGGGCGTCCGGCAGCCCGGCCGGAACGGTGTCCGGCCGGGCTGCCGCGTCCGACTATTCGTCGGTGTCGAAGCGATCCTTCAGCGGGAAGCCGGGCGGATAGTCGACGTCGCCGTTCTTCTCATTCCAGCGCACCACGCCCTCGCGCGGTACGCCGGCCGTCGGACCGCCCACGGCATCGGTATCGACCAGGCGCGCCGTCCGCAGGCCGTTGATCAGCCAGTCGCCGTTGACGGCGCGATCGGCGCACTTCGTCCATTCCTCGCACCAGTCGCCGAGGCTGTAGCCGTACCACTTCCAGCGCGGCGTGACCGGTGGCAGGCCGGCCTTGTCCCACAGGACCTTGGCTTCCTCCATGATCTCGCGCTTCGGCAGTGCCACCGGCGGCATGTCGTAGTGGAGGGTCGCGTCGATCATGATCTTGGCTTCCCATTCGCGATCGCGCAGCTTCGGCGCATGGCCATTGGCCTGATGGTCCTCGATCTTTACGGATTTCATCAGGTCGGTGCGGTAGGCGATGGCCCACAGCACCTCCTCGACATTGTTCGGATTGATGTCCTCGTCGACCGCGACGGTGATCTTGCCCACCGAGCGCATGAAGGTGGTGGCGCCCTCCAGCGCCCGCCAGATCTCGGTCTTGGGCGTGTTCCGCTGCAGGACGATGACCGTGAACCTCGAAACGCCGATCATTGGGCCGTGCAGGGCGACGTCCTTGACCTGCCGGATATACAGCGTGTTCTTCAGATGGTTGAGCATGATCGCGCTGTAGTTGAGCTGCTTGATGACGCCCGACTCGGACGGCGCCATCTGCGAGATCATCGAGCTCAGGATCGCCTTCTTGCGCCGCGTGATGGCGGTGACGGTGATCGAATGGTTGTATTCCTCGACCGACATGTTGCCATAGGACTCGCCGAACGGCGCTTCCATCTCGAGCTTGCTGGGATCGAGCCAGCCCTCGATGACGATCTGCGCGTCGGCCGGGACCATAAGCGGGATGGTCTTGCACCTGACCTTGCGGTAGGGCGCGCCGGCCAGGGCGCCGGCCACGTCCATGTCGTCGAGATACTCGGGCACCTTCTGCGGTCCCACGACCTGCAGGCTGGGTGGTGCGCCGGCGATCAGCGCCACCGGCATCATTTCGCCGCGCTCCTTGTACTTCGCCCAGTTCTGGTGGGCGCCGCCATTGGTCTGGATCAGCCACATGCCTGTCATGCGGTCGGACGCCTTCAGGCTGCAGCGGTTCTGGCTGATGTTCTGGATGTTCGTGTCCGGATTGAGCGTGACGAACAGGCCGGCGGAGAAATACGGCGCCGTGTCCCAGCCGGCCGTGTTGTTCGGGACCGGCAGGGTGTCGAGGCCCTTGCCCGCGCCGCCCTTCAGGTCGTCTCCCGTCAGCACGACTTCATGGACCGGCGCTTCCTCCGATGGAATCTCGACAGCGGGGATCGGATTCTGAAAGGCATGCGTCCACTTGTCGAAGATCTTCTGCGACAGGTCCGACAGGCCTTCGCCCTTGTAGTCGATGCCCATGGACATCGCATAGATCTCGGGCGATCCGGCCGTGCCGCCGACCTGCACGTCGCAATCCCCCTTGTACTTGCGTCCCTTGGCATCGGTGACGTTCGTGAACAGGAAGGCCCGCTTCGGGTTGCTGTTGAGCACGGTGCCGACGTCGCCGACATAGCCCCAGCGGACGAAGGCATGCAGATGCTTGTCCTTGTTGATCTCCTGGTCGATCGTCCACAGGAGATCGGCTTTCTTGAGCTTCTCCAGATGGTCGTTGAGATCGTCGTACTTGCGTTGAAATCCCTTCTGCACGGCAAGCTCCTCTTATTATGCGGGTGCGGGATCGGGTGAAGACAGTCCTGGGCTCTGACGGGCAGCCGAACGGGTCGGTGTTAGGACCGTCGATGCCTATTTGTCCTCGTAGGGAATGCCGCGCGCGGGATCCTGCGGCTGGGCGGTCGTGCTCATGTGCGCCGCCGAGCGGCGGCCGTTGGCGATCCAGTCGCCGCGCGCGGCGCGGGCCGCACAAGCGTCCCAGGTCTCGGACCAGTCGCCCAACGAATACCCGCTCCAGGGCGACTGGGGTCGGAGCGGCGGAAGCTTGAGGTCCTCCCAGATCGTGCGCGCCCGCTCCATGTATTCCTTCTTCGGCAGCGCGACGGGCGGATAATCCCCCTTTGCGGTGGCGTCGATCAGCATGGTCGCGTCGATCTCGGACCCCTTGAGCGCGGGGCCATGGCCCTTCCCTCGGTTGGGGACGACATGGGCGTCCGTCAGCGGATTGGAGCGGTAGGCGAGCGCCCACAGGACATGGTCGGTGTCCTCGGGGTCGATGTCCTCGTCCAGAGCGATGCAGAACTTGCCGATCGCGGGCGTGAGCGAGGCGGTTCCCATCAGGGCCCGCCAGATCTCCGATTTCGGCGTGCCCTTCTTCATGATGAGGAAGACGAACGGCCTGAGGTTGGTCAGGGGCTCGTGCATCGAGACGCGGATGACGCCCTTGATGTTGAGGGCGTCGCGCAGGTGCGAGAGGTACAGTGGCTCGTAGGCCACCTTCTTGATGACGCTCGACTCACTGGGGGTGACCTGCGAGATGATCGAGGTGATCGTGTAGGAGGCGCGGCGCGTGATCGCCGTCACGCGCATTGAGAAATTGTACTCCTCCAGCGCCATGTAGCCGTGCGATTCGCCGAACGGACCTTCGGGTTCGAGCCGATCGGTGTCGATCAAGCCCTCGATGACGACCTGGGACTCCGCCGGAACCAGGAGATCGACCGTCTTTGCCTTCACGACGTTGATCGGGCATCCGGCAAGCCCGCCGGCCACGGTGAGTTCGTCGCAATCGAGCGGCATCTTCTGGGGACCGACGAAGGCCACGATCGGCGGCGCGCCCAGCACCACCGCCACCGGCATCGGCTGGCCGCGCTTCTTGTACTTGAGCCAGTGCACGCCGCCGCCGGCGAGCGTCGAGCGTTCCATCATCACGGCCAGACGGTCCGGCGCCTTCAGGTTGCCGCGATAGAGGCCCATGTTCTGGATGCCGTTGTCGGGGTCGCGCGTGAACCAGAGCGCCGCGGTGAGATAGGGCGCCGTGTCGTAGCCGGGCGTCGAGATCGGAATGGGCAGGCCATCCAGCCCGTGACCCGGTTTTGACAGTTGCTCGCCGGTCTCGATGACCTCCTGGCAAGGTGCCGTCGCCACCTGCTTCGGACTGATGGGGCGTGCGATCGCGTCGAGCCAGGCCTTGCCGATTTCGGCTTCAGGCCTCTTCATGCCCAAGGCGTAGATCTGGCGACTGCCGGCCAAGGCGCCGATGACGACGCGGGCGCCGGGATAGTGTCGTCCGGTGGCGTCGACGATATTCGTGAACAGGAAGGCCTTGCGATCCGATTCCGCGATGCCGCCCCTGTATTGCCAGCGGACCAGTGGATGCATCTCGGTGTCTTTGTCGATGGCGCGGTCGATCGAGTAGAGCAGCCCGCGGGCCTTCAGCTTGTCGAGATGCGCATCAATATCGTCATATGCGCGCGACTCTTCCCCCATCGGACACTCCCCCCAAGGCGACCATTTCGGCGCAAACTAATCTTGCACTCATTATTCAATAACCATAGCCACACGCCGCGCGTGTGGAATTGATTCAAATCAATGGCTGTGGGTGTGCGGGCTCGATGGCCACGCCAACAATCTGGATGTTGTGCGATCGGAGGCGTCCGCCCGATCCGTCAGGCCGTGAACTGCAGCCCGGGCACGTTCGACAGCAGCCACGAGCGCACGCCCGAGACGCGCGCAAAATAGGAGCGGTCACCATAGGTATCGCCGCCATTGGCGTTCACGCCGGCGATCGCCCAGCCTGCGGCGGCCTGAACCCAGAGGGAGCCGCCGCTGTCGCCCGACCCGAGCAGCCCGTCGAGCCGGCCGGCGCCTTCGCTCTCACGGCGCAAGGTCACGCTCAGCCAGTTGCCGCGGTCCTCGTCGCGGGGCGGCGGTTGTGCCGCGTCCGTCACCTCGTCGATGACGTTGGTGGCTGCGGCCTTGACGCCGTTTGCGCCGTCGAACTTGGAGTCTTCGCCGACCGAGCCAATGCCGCGGGCGCCGTAGCCGACCATTACGGCCTGGGCGTCGAGTTCCTGGTTGCCGCCATAGAGCAGGGGCTGGCGGCCGCCGCCCTGCATCGGGCCATTGATGCGGACCAGGGCGAAATCGTAGCCACCGCTGACGTGGTTGACGCCGTTGAAGTTGGGGTTGCGCACGAGTTGCGCGCCTTGGCAAATCCTGCCATCGGGCGCGCGATAAACGTAATCGAAGACCGAATCCTGACGCACGAAAGTATGCGAGGCGCACAGGAGCCAGGCATTGCCGCCGAAATTGCCAAGCCAGGTCGCCGAGCTGTTGCCCCAGGTCTCGCCACGATCCAGTGACAACGGGATGACAGGGGCGAATTGCGGCTGTCGAGCCAACGCCTCATGCGCGCGAAAGCCGGCGCTTTCCCGGTTGGGTCCACCGCCTTCGGCGCGCCACGTGCTGTCGAGGATGATGACAGCCTGCGCCGGCCGGCTGGCGGCGAGAGACGCGGCCGCGAGCGTGCCGGAAAGCACTCGGCGCCGACTCAACGGCATGGGCATGACAGCAGCACGGGCAGCAGCTCCAGCAACGGGACGAGCTCGTCTATTGGGTGAAGCGCAAGCCCGGCAAGATGGTATTAAGCCACGGCCGCACGCCGGGGAGGCGCGTGAAATACGAATGGTCGCCATACTTGTCGCCGCTGCCGGTGACGTTGACGCCGACCACGAGCCAGCGCCCGCCGCGCTGGATCCAGGCCGAGCCGCCGCTGTCGCCACCGCCCAGGATCCCGTCCATCCGCTTGCCGCCGTCGGAGTCGGGGCGCAACGTGATGCGCAGCCAGTTGCCGGCGTCGTCCTCGGCCGGCACCGGCAGGACCGGCATCATGATCCGGTCGACCGTGTTCTCCGCCGCGGTCTTGTTGTTGAGAGGCTCGTCGAAATCCGACTGCTCGCCCTTCGTGCCGGTACCGCGGCTGCCGAAGCCCACGAAGACGATGCGCTCGCCCTCCCGGACCTCTCCGCCGTAGAGCAGCGGCGGCGGGCCGGCATCGGTTACCTCATCGTCGAGGGCCACGATCGCCACGTCGTAGCCGCTGCGCGTGTCGCCGTCGCCATTGTAGAGCGGGTGCATGAACAGCCGGGTGCCCTCGCGGACCTCGCCGCTGTTGGTGCGATAGAGATACTGGTCGGCAGGCTCGCCGCTCTTGAAGCAGTGGCCCGCCGTCAGCACGTAGCCGACGCCGCCGAAATTGCCGAGCCAGGTGCCGGAGGCGTCGTCCCATTCCTCGCCATCGTCCTCGGAGAAAGCGATCAGCGGCGCGAATTGCGGCTGGCGCGCGAGGGCGATATGCGGCCGGAATCCTTCGGCACGCCAGGTACTGTCCATGATCACGACGGCGTCAGCCGGACGAGACGGGAGGAGGGGCGCCGACGACGCGCCGGCAAGGGCGCCCAGCAGGGCGCGGCGGCGGGAAAGCTTCATCTGGTTGCCGATGCTGCCAGAACCGGGGCGATTGCCGCAAATCCCATGAGCCGCTTTACCCGCGCCAGCGGCCAGGTGCGGCGATAGCCCCGCGGCGAGGGCACCGGTCCGGTCCGACGCTGGCAGGACCAGGGTGAGAAACAGCGGCAGCGGTGTATGCCGAGGCCGTATTTGCGCTTCCGTAGCTGCCCCGAGAGCCCACCGCCCCGAGGAAATCGAAGGGCCGCGTTGGAAAAGCCGGTTCAAACGCCATCTTGCGTCCGGGGCCCCTTTCCCTTAAACCCGCCGCCGTGCCCCGATAGCTCAGCTGGTAGAGCACGTCATTCGTAATGATGGGGTCGGCGGTTCGATTCCGTCTCGGGGCACCATTCAGCTTTTCGTCGCCGGATCGCGGTCAGCGCCCGCAGCGCGAAGCAAGCAATATCGTGACCGCAAGCAGATCGGCGCAGCCGCCGGCCGACAGGTTGCGGGCGATGAAGTCGCGATGCAGCCCTTTGGCTGTCGCCTGCCAGCCGGTGTCGTGGCAGCCGCCGCGGGACAGAAACGCCCGGGCGGCCTTCCGTACGAACTCGCCGGCCTGAACGCCGCCCCGGTACAACACGGTCGTGTCCTCGACGGCTTCCATCAGCGTGAACAGCGTCTGAATGGCGGCCGCGTTGGTATCCAGTCCTGCCCACAACGCCTTCCGATAGGCGGGAAGCGCCACCTCGAATACGTTGGGAAATGCGAGGGCGGCTTCCCGCCGCGCACCGTCTTGGCCCGTCGCCCGGCGGACCACTGCCCCGTGACTGTCCCCGGCATGGCCTTCCGCAGCATGTGCCTCGAGAGCCGCGCCCCATTCTCGCTTCAATGTCCGGCGAACGGCATCGGCGGAAATGTCCGCGTGCGGCGTGGCCGTGCGCGCGATCGCGGCCACCATCAGCCCCATCGAGAAGATGGCACCGCGATGCGTATTGACGCCGCCGGTAGCAGCCAGCATGCGTCGCTCCGCCATGATCCCCAGTGGCTTCAACACGGTGTCGAACGGCTTCGCTGCGCGTCCGGCGATGGCCATCGCCTCGAACGGTTCGGCGAGCGAGGCCGCCGACCGGCACATGAGAGCGAAGTCCATGTCGGCATGAGCGCCGGAATCGACCGGGCTGACAAGGCCAGGCTTGGGGTAGGCGGAAAGCTCGTCGTGCAATGCCTTGACTGCGGCCGAGGCCAGGGCGGCATCCGCGCTCGCAGCGGGAGCGGCAACGTCGAAGGTGGTGTCGGGGCTCATGGCGCGAGCGCCGTACGCGGGACGAGCCGCAGGGTATCGATGGATTTCAGGACGATTTCCGGCTTGCCCTGATGATATTCGCGCCAATGCACTTCACCCCGGCCGGCAAGGGACAATTCGCCATCAATTCGAAAGGCCAGCATCGGCTCCTCGCGGGCGAGCATCGCCGCTGCGCGACCTGCCTCGGCGGAGGACGCGACATCGATCACGACATCGAGGTCTGACGCGTCGTGCACATGCGGTTCGTCCGTGAGCGCCTGCCACATCCAGCTCCCATAGATGCGGACAACGAGGCCGGCCTCCGAGGCAGCGGCCTGCAGGCGCATGAAGGATGGCTTGTTTGTTCGGGCAGCCGCACACCGAGCCACCGCGTCGAGCGGCGGGGGGCGCGTGCTGTCGACAATGTGTCCTGGAATGGTCTGGGCAGCGACCCGCCGCGGCCGCAGGCCGGGATGGCGGAGATCGGTGGTGCAGAAGCCGAGGCCGATCTCGGCGCCCTCGCCACGGCGCCGGGTGACGACGAACGGTCGTCCCTGGGCGTGCCACGCCACGGCGCGGGCACGATCATCCGTATCGAAAGTCTCCGGCGGTTCGGAGAGCCAGACCAGGCAGTGGCGGCGAAGCGGCGTCATCGCGCCGATTCGGTCAGCACCTTCTTGCGGATGTCGAGGGCGAGCTTGCGGCCGCCGCGTTTCTTGCCCAGCTCCGCGCGATTGTCCTCGGTCGAGGCCGTCGCAATCGCCTTCTCGAGCTTGGCGGCGACGCCGTCATCGAGCGTCCACACGGCCTCGACGCCGCCCAGAAGCGCGAAGGGATGCGCTCCGAATTCCAGGGACGGCATGGTCTTCGAAAGCTTGCGCAGCACCGGGACGGGAATTTTGGTGACGGCCGACATCGCCTCGACCGGCATCAGTCCGACGCGGGCGGAATCGAGGGCATAGATGCGATCGCCGAACATGCCGTAGCAGATGAACGCGCCGCCCACCGCCTGGCCAGTGGCGACCGTGATGAGCTTATGCCCGTTGCGGCGCGCGAGTTCGAGACAGTTCAGCAGATGGCCGAAATAACTGGCGAGCCCCAGCATCTCGGCAACGCGATTGGGCTCCTGACCGGCACTGTCGACCAGCATGACGATCGGCATCTTGGGGTGATGCTCGATGCAATCGATGACCTGTGCCGCCAGATGCAGGGCGGCGGCGTTGTCGACATAGGTTCCATTGCAGGTGCCGATGACGCAGACCCTGGTGGCCCCGACGGAGGCGTAGCCGGTCACCAGGGACTTCTCGACCGCGATACCCTTGGCGGACGTGCCGAAGAGCTGGGAGAGCAGGGCGCGGGAGGACAGCTTCTTCATTGGTCTCACTTCTCGCGCTTCGCCATGGCTGCAAACTCCGGTCCGGAGGCGAGCGACGCGGCCTCGATGTCGCGCACGCCCATGCCCTTCCAGACTGCGTCCGCATCTTCTGTCTGGCCGAACCGCTTCAGGCGCTTGGCGAGCTCGGCCTGGCGCGCCTTGACCGCCTTGAGCGACACCGCGCTCGACTTGCCGAGCAGCTTGCTGATCGCCTCCCGGATCGCACCGGCATCGTCAAGGACCAGTGAATCGGCATCGCCGAGCAGGTACTTGGTCTTGCCGCCACTCGTCTTCCACACCAGCGCCCGGTTCGACGAGTCGTAGGCCTTCTTGCCCATCCACTTCTCGATGACGATGGGACCGGAAATGCCTAGCCGGCCATGCTCGGTCATCACCCTGAAGTCGCAGCAGGTCGACAGGATGCCCATGCCGCCATAGGCGCCGATGTCGGAACAGATGACGGCGATGGTCGGCACTTTCTTGGCGCGGCATTCGAATATGGCGCGCATGGTCTCGGCGATGGCGATCTCGCCGGCCGATCCTTCATGCAGGCGCACGCCGCCGCTTTCGACGATCACGATGCAGGGCGTACGATCTCGCGCGGCGGCCTTGAACAGGCCCGTGAGTTTGGCGCCATGGATCTCGCCCACGGCACCGCCCACGAACTGGCCGACCTGGGCGGCGAGATAGACCTTGCGGCCGCCGATCTTCGCGTGGCCGATCACGACACCGTCATCGAACGACACCGGGATGCCGAGCTGGGCGAGATAGGGGCTCGTGATGCGTTCCGGCGGCGGCAGCAGTTCGTCGAAGCTGCCGGGATCGACCAGGGCTGCGATGCGCTGCCGGGCGGTCTGTTCGTGGAAGAGGGGGCCGCGCGTCATTTGTCGCCTCCGGTCAGATGATCGTAGGCCTGACGGAGGCGCAGGTTGACGAGCACTGGCGGCGCTCCCTGGTCATGGATGGTCACCTTGGTGCCGCCAGCCGGATAATGGGTGGCGAAGTCCGCGAGAGCGGCCAGCCAGGACGACTTGTAGCCGGGGATCGAGGTCTCGACGTGGCATTCCATGGTGCCCGAGGCGCCGGCGCGTTCCAGCAGCACTTCGAGGTTGCCCGAGCCCACGACCCCTGCCAGTGCCCACGGCTTTGCAGTCCTGGCCTTGAGCGGCTTGGACGGAAAGGCCTTTGTGAACTTTTCCATATTGCGTGGTCCTACCAGTCGACGAATTGCGGCGGTGGGTCGTAGAGACCGTTCGACCACCGCACCAGGCCCTTGATGTCCTGCGCGGCGAGCAGGCTGCGGCTCGCCTCGCGTGGCGACACGCCGACATCCTCGGGGAACTGCACGATGCCCCGGCGCCGCAGCTCCTCGGTGTCGCGCTTCCTGCGCTTGAGGCCGACGGGCGTGTAGCCGGCGACCGAACGGATGGCGGCCTGGCGCTCGGCGATCGACCGGCAGGCGGCCAGATTGGCGATGCCTTCCTCGGTGACGATATGCGTGACGTCGTCGCCGTAGATCATCACCGGCGTTACACCATGGAGCGCCTTGCGGATGCTGGGATCCTGCGCGTCGAGCTCCTCGACGAAGGTCGGAACGCGGCCGGCCTGGAACGTCTCGACCATCTGCACGACCAGCTTGCGGCCCGGCGGCGAGCCCGGCCCGGGATTGGCTTCCGCACCGACCTTCAGCCACGCCTCGGTGGGATGGCGGCGGCCGGCCGGCTGGCAGCCCATGTTGGGCGCACCGCCGAAGCCCGTGATGCGGTTCTTCGAGACCGTCGACGAGTTGCCGTTGATGTCGACCTGCAGCGACGCGCCGATGAACATGTCGATGCCGTAGTGACCGGCAAGCTGGCCCATAGCGCGGTTGGAATGGAAGCTGCCGTCGCGGCCGGTGAAGAACACGTCGGAATGAGCCGCCGTGTAGCGTTCCATGCCGACCTCGCCACCGACGGCGAAGACGCTTTCGACCCAGCCCGATTCGATCGCCGGGATCATGGTCGGCAGCGGGTTGACCATCCAGTACTTGCAGATCTTGCCCTTGAGGCCGAGGCGCTCGCCGTAGGTCGGCAGCAGCAGCTCGATGGCGGCGGTATTGAAGCCGACGCCGTGGTTCAGCGACTGCACGCCATACTTCTCGTAGATGCCGCGCAGCGCGACCATCGCCATCAGCACCTGCACGTCGGTGATGGCGGCGGGATCGCGCGTGAACAGCGCCTGCAGGTGCATCGGATACGGTGCCTGCACCACCAGGTCGACCTGGTCGGCCGGAATGTCGATGCGCGGCAGCGTGTCGACGATCTCGTTGACCTGCGCGAACACGATACCGTCGGAGAAGGCGGTCGGCTCGACGATGGCCGGCGTTTCCTCGGTGTTGGCGGCGAGGAAAAGGTTGCCCTTGCGATCGGCCTGCGCGGCCGCGATCAGCGCCACGCGCGGCGTCAGATCGATGTAATAGCGGGCGTAGAGTTCGTTGTAGGTATGGATCGCGCCAACGGGGAACTTCTTCGCCTTCACCAGATCTGCGACGGCAGTGCCCTGGGGGCCGGCGTAACAGAAGTCGACCTGCCGGATCATGCCCTTCTTGAAGAGCTGAATATGGGCCGGCAGCGTGATGCACGACATCACGAGATGAATGTCGCGGAGATCCTTGCGTTCAAGCGAGGCAAGCTGGCTGGCGAGGAAGTCGGCCTGCTTCTGATTGTCGCCTTCGAGGCAGAGGATGTCGCCTGGTTCGATGATCCGCTTGAGAACCTGGGGGACATTGTCCGGGGAAACGAATTTCCCCCTAGCAAGCCTACCCACCTTTTGGAGACGTTTTGCCTTGTTCTGACGGCGCAAGGCCAAATTCGCAGCGGTCATGCTATCTTTTCGCTCATTGCCGTTGATGGGTCAATCAGCCAATCGACCGGAACCGGCAAGGCGATCTGCCGAAGCTTAATCTCGGCAAGCCATGTGCTGTTGATGCCGGCGAGGACTGAGCGCCCTCCACTTTGAGTCATCCGGATTGATGTGCGCAGCCAGCCGCAGGGGAGAGCATCCATTGAGGCCGCCTCCGGTCGCGATCGTCACGAGCGCTCGATCACCAAGCCTCGCGCTCCGCGACTTCGTCCGGCTTCTTCGTCAGGCCCGGCGATCCAGCAGGTGGATCAGCTCATCGATCTTGTCCTGGCGTTCCTTGTCGGAACCGCCATGGAAGGCATTCGTGACGCAATGTTGCAGGTGGGATCGCAGGATCTCCTGCTCGACCTTGTCGAGCGCGGCCTGCGCGGCCCGCAATTGCGTCAGGATATCGATGCAGTAGCGATCTTCCTCGACCATCCGGGCGATGCCGCGCACCTGACCTTCGATCCGGCTCAGCCGGCCGAGCTGAGATTTCTTTAGCCTGTCATCCATGGCTTGAACTATACCCCAGTAGGGTATATGCAGCAAGTATGGAACCGAAAAGCTGCTGCGCCGGTGCCGGCGCCCATACCGATCAGCGCCAGGAGCACAGCCATGGCGGGTCTGCTGGACAGGGTCATGCCTGCTGCGGCCATACGCATGCGGCGCCGGCGGAACTCGAGCCTGGCAAGGCCCGCGATCCCGTCTGCGGCATGAAGGTGACGATCGCGACCGCCAAGCACACGACCGTGCACGACGGCCAAACCTTCTATTTCTGCAACCCCAAGTGCCTGCAGAAGTTCACGGCCGATCCCGACCGCTACCTCGGCGAACAGGAAGCGCCGCCGCCTCCGGTGGCGCCGGGTACGATCTTCACCTGCCCGATGCATCCGGAGATCCGCCAGGTCGGACCGGGCAGCTGCCCGATCTGCGGCATGGCCCTGGAACCCGCCGAGGTTACGCTCGAGCAGGGGCCGAACGAGGAACTGGTCGACATGACGCGTCGCTTCTGGATCGGGCTCGCCTTGAGCCTGCCGGTGGTGGTGCTGGAGATGGGAGGCCATCTCACGCCTTTGCATGGGCTGGTCGGGCAGAAGCTATCGGCGTGGATACAGTTCGCCCTCTCGACGCCAGTCGTGCTCTGGGCCGGTTGGCCCTTCTTCGTGCGGGGCTGGCAGTCGCTGCAGACCCGCCATCTCAACATGTTCACCCTGATCGCGATGGGAACCGGCGTCGCGTGGATCTACAGCGTCGTGGCCCTGCTCTTCCCGGACTTGTTCCCGCCGGCCTTCCGGTCCGCCGAGGGAACCGTTGCCGTCTACTTCGAGGCCGCTTCGGTCATCATCGTGCTGGTCCTGCTGGGCCAGATGCTGGAACTGCGGGCACGCGAGCACACCTCGGGTGCGATTCGCGCCCTGCTCGACCTGGCGCCCAAGACGGCGCGCCGTATCCAGGCCGACGGCAGCGAAGAGGAGGTCGGCCTCGATGCCATCGCCGTGGGCGATCGGTTGCGCGTGCGACCCGGAGAGAAGGTGCCCGTCGATGGTGAGGTTCTCGAGGGGCGCTCGTCGCTCGACGAATCAATGGTCACCGGCGAGTCGATGCCCGTCACCAAGGAGGTCGGCGCCCGGGTCATCGCCGGGACCCTGAACACGACCGGCAGCTTCGTCTTCCGCGCCGAGAAAGTCGGCCGCGACACGATGTTGGCGCGGATCGTCCAGATGGTGGCCGAGGCCCAGCGCAGCCGCGCCCCCATCCAGCGCCTGGCCGACCAGGTTTCGGGCTGGTTCGTGCCAGCCGTGATCGGCGTTTCCATCGCCGCCTTCGTCGCCTGGAGCCTGTTCGGGCCCGAGCCGCGGCTGTCGTTCGGGCTGGTCGCGGCCGTGGCGGTGCTGATCATCGCTTGCCCTTGCGCGCTGGGGCTGGCGACGCCGATGTCGATCATGGTCGGTGTCGGCCGCGGCGCCCAGGCGGGCGTGCTGATCAAGAACGCCGAAGCGCTGGAGCGCATGGAGCGCGTCGACACGCTGGTGGTCGACAAGACCGGGACCCTGACGGAAGGCAAGCCGAAGCTGGTTGCGATCGTTCCCGCTCCGGGTTTCGCCGAGCAGGATGTGCTGCGCCTGGCGGCCGGCGCGGAGCGGATGAGCGAGCATCCGTTGGCGCGCGCGATCGTCGCCGCTGCAAACGAGCGTGGCTTGGATCTCCCTACAGCCTCGGACTTCGACTCGCCGACCGGCAAGGGTGTCAACGCCACCGTCGAGGGGCACCGCCTGTCCCTGGGCCATGCCCGGTTCCTCGCCGAGGGGGGCATTGACACGGCACCGCTGGCCGACCGAGCCGAGGCGCTGCGGCATGACGGTGCCACGGCCGTCTTCCTCGCAGTCGACGGCAAGGCTGCGGGCGTTCTTGCCATTGCCGATCCCGTCAAGACGACCACGCCGGAGGCGCTACGCGTCCTCGCGGGCGAGAAGATCCGGGTCGTGATGCTGACCGGCGACAACCGCACGACGGCCGAAGCCGTGGCCCGTCGGCTCGGCATTGCCGAGGTCGAGGCCGAGGTCCTGCCAGATCAGAAGAGCGCCGTGGTCGAGCGGCTGCGGCGCGAAGGCCGCATCGTGGCCATGGCCGGCGATGGCGTGAACGATGCGCCGGCCCTGGCGGCCGCCGATGTCGGCATCGCCATGGGGACCGGGACCGACGTCGCGATCGAGAGCGCAGGGGTCACGCTGCTCAAGGGCGATCTGACGGGCATCGTGCGTGCTCGGCGGCTGTCGGAGGCGACGATGCGCAACATCCGGCAGAACCTGTTCTTTGCCTTCATCTACAACGCGGCCGGCGTTCCGATCGCGGCCGGCGTCCTGTATCCCCTGTTCGGTATCCTGTTGTCGCCGATCATCGCCGCTGCGGCGATGGCGCTGAGTTCGGTCAGCGTCATCAGCAACAGCCTGCGCCTGCGGCAGATCCGCTTCTAGGGCGGGCTGCCGACGGTCGCGACCTAGACGCGACGCAGGTCGCGGAAGTCGGCCTGCCGGTAGAACTGGTAGGTGTAGCCGTCGACCGACTTGGCCATCGTGGCGTCGTGGTTGGGCTGCCACAGCATGACCAGCGGGGTCTCGTCGTTGAAGAGCGAGATCATCTCCTTGCAGTCCGTGTCGTACTTTGCCGCGTCGGTCTGGTAGCGCGCGTCGAGGGTGAGTTCCTCCATCTTGGTGCTCTTCCAGCTTGCGAAGTTCCAGCGCTGGTCGCGCGTGAAGTAGAGATAGAAGAAGTAATAGGTGTAGGGCAGCCACGCCGTCGCGCCGTCGGTGAAGAACGGCATCTTCTTGTCCGACTCGAGTGTGTTGAATTCGGCATCCGGCTTCTTCTGGACATCGACCTTGATGCCGATTTTGCCCAGCGATTCTTTGATCAGGGCCGCCATCGGCTCGGCGGTGGCGCTCTGCCCGACCGTGAACGCGAAGGAGGTCGAGAAACCGTCGGGGAAACCCGCCTCGGCCAGCAGCTTCTTGGCCGCTGCGAGGTCGGTCTTGTTGGGGATCGGCTGCGGGAAGCTCGCATCGGGCGGCGTTGTGGTCCAAGCGCCGTCATAGAGCTTCTTGCCGCGGGAGAAGAGCGCGGCCTTGAACATGTCGTCGTAGGGCAGCGCCGCGGCGACCGCCTTGCGCACCTTCGGATTGTCGAACGGCGCCATGCGCGTGTTCATCGAGATGTGCGTGAAGCCGTTGGTCTGGGGGATCGAGACCACCTTGGCCTTGGCCGACTTCTCGATCGTCGGGATGTCGCTGGCGGCAAGGTCGATCGCGAGGTCGGCGTCGCCGCGCTCGATCAGGATGGCGCGCGTCGGCGCCTCGGGTACGGTCTGGATGATGACGCGCTTGAAGGCCGGCAGGGCACCGTTGGCGCCGCCGACCCATTTCTCGTTGCGGCGCAGGACCGTGCTCTCACCGGGCTTGTGGCTCTCGATGATATAGGCGCCGCTTGCCGCCGTGTTGGTCTTCATCCACTCGGTCGCCCAGGGATCGTCGGCGGTCGCGTGCTTCTTGGCGAGCTTGCTGTTGATCATGATGGCGTAGCAGACGCAGAGATTGGCCAGCGCCAGCCTATCCGGCTTGTCGAGCGTGACGGTGAGGGTATGCGCGTCGACGATCTTGAACTGGTCGGCCTTGAGGAGGGAGCCGGTCGAGAACTGCGGGGCAGCCAGGGTTTTGGCCGTGACATGGCGGTCGAGCGACCATTTCACGTCCTCCACCGTCACCGGCGAGCCGTCGTGCCAGGTGGCATCGGGACGCAACGTGACGGTGATGACCTTCTTGTCCGGGCTGATGCTGTAGGTCTTGGCCAGCTCACCGCGGATCGTGTCGGGATCGAAGGCCCAGGCGCCGTCGCCGATCTTCTTGCGGCCGAAAGTGAACAGCCGGTCGTAGACGTTCATGCTGAGCCCGAAGGCCTCGCGCGTGGCACCGGGCATCGTGGTGTCCAGCGTGTTGATGGTGGCCCCCGTCACGTACCGCAGCGTCTCCGCGCGGCTTTGTGCCAAGGCCTCGGTCGCGCCGCCTGCGAGCAGCGTTGAACCGGCCATACCCTTCAGGAGAACGCGACGCTTCATGACTTACCACCCTGTTCGTTCGGATTGCGGCGCGTCCGGCTGCGAATAACACCGCAATGGTTGCGCTTTTGGGGAACGCAAGTTCCGCGCCATCGGAGCGGGCTGGTCGAAGGAGGACCTGCGCAAAGGGTGACCCTGTGCTAGTCTCGCCCGGCAAAGGCAAAGACAAGAACGAACAAAGACCAAGAACAAAGACAGCAGGGAGGAAGCAATGCGGTACGCACGCATCGTCGTGGCGTTGTTGTCCTGTTGCGTGGTAGCGGTCCCGGCGTTGGCCCAGAAGGCGTGGGCTCAGAATAAAGCGGTGAAGATCGGCGTGCTGGACGACATGTCCGGCCCCTATGCCGAGAATACGGGCCCGGGCGATGTCGCCGCGGTCAAGTTTGCTATTGCCGATTTCGGCGGCTCGGTGCTGGGCAAGCCGATCGAGATGGTGAGCGCCGATTTCCAGAGCAAGGTGGATGTCGGCGTCGGCATCGCCAAGCGCTGGTACGACGACGAGGATGTCGACATGATTATCGGCATCCCGAACTCGGCGATCGCGCTCGCCCTGGTGAAGGTCGCTGGCGAGAAGAACCGCATTCTGATGCCGACGGCGGCGGCCACCTCGGCGCTGACCGGCAAAGGCTGCGGCTCGAACAGCATCCATTGGATCTACGACACCTACGGCCAGACCAAGACCATCGTCAGCGCGCTGGCCAAGCAGGGCGGCAACAGCTGGTTCTTCATCACCGTCGATTACGCCTTCGGTCTGGCGATCGAACAGGACGCCACCGGCTTCATCAAGGCTGCAGGCGGCACGGTGCTGGGCTCGGCGCGCCATCCGCTGAATACCCAGGACTTCTCCGCCTATCTGCTGCAGGCACAGGCGTCGAAGGCCAGGAACCTGATCTTCGCCAACGGCGGTGGCGACATCATCAACGGCGTCAAGCAGGCGGCCGAGTTCGGTCTCGCCAAGCAGGGCGTGCGGATCAGCGCGCCGCTGGCGCAGTTCCCGGACATCCACGGCATCGGCCTCAAGATCGCGCAGGGTCTGCTGATCGCGAGCCCGTTCTATTACGACATGACTCCACAGGCGCGGGCTTTCACCGACCGCTTCACCAAGGAGATCGGCCGGCCGCCCAGTTTCATCCAGGCCGGCACCTATGGCGCCGTGATGCACTACCTGAAGGCGGTGAAGGCCGCCGGCACCGACGAGGCCAAGGCCGTTCTGGCCGAGATGAGGAAGCTGCCGATCAATGACTTCATGACCAAGAACGGCCACATCCGTGCCGACGGCCGGGTCATCCGCGACATGTACCTGATGCAGGCGAAGACGCCCGCGGAGTCGAAGGGCGAATGGGACCTGGTGAAGATGGTCGCCACGGTGCCGGGCGCGGAGGCCTTCCGGCCGCTTGGCGAAGGTGGCTGTCCGCTGGTGGCGAAGAAGTAGCGTATCGCCGCCTGCCCGGTCCGGGCCGTCTCATCGGGGCGTTCGGGGCCGGGCTGTTCTCCGGCCCGGCCAGCCGGCGCGATCAGGCGCGCGCCGGCTGGGCCAGGCCGGTCGCCGGCATCGTGTCCTTGATCGGGAAGTGCAGGAGCGCCGCCAACGCGCCCGATGCTGCAGTCAACAGCCATACGGGGCCGTACGAACCGGTGAGATCGAACACGACGCCGCCCAGCCATGCGCCCAGGAACGATCCGATCTGATGGCTGAAGAAGCAGACGCCGAACAGCGTGCCCAGATGGCCGACGCCGAACACCTTGGCGACCCAGCCGCTCGTGAGCGGCACCGTGCCGAGCCAGGTGAGCCCCATGACGGCCGCGAAGGCGACGACGCCGGCCTCGCTCTTGGGCATCAGGAAGAATGCGGCGATGGCCGCACCGCGGATGAGGTAGAGCCAGCCCAGCACATGTTGCTGCCGGAAGCGCCCGCCCAGCCAGCCGCAGGCCCAGCTGCCGGCCATGTTGAAGAGGCCGATCAGCGACAGCGCCGTCGCGCCGAGGCCGAGCGGCATGTGGCACAGGGTCAGGTATCCCGGCAGATAGGTGGAGATGAAGGCAAGTTGGAAGCCGCAGGTAAAGAAGCCGAGCGTGAGCAGGCGATAGCCTCGGTGACGCAGCGCCTGGGTCAGCATCTCGTTGAGTGAGGGGATGTGCAGGCCGGCCGACGCGTGGGCGGCCGCGCCGCGGCGGTCGAGCAGCAGGCCGAAGGGGCTCGCCGAGACCAGCAGGATCGCCAGTCCGAACAGCGAGGCGGCAAGCCCCCAGCTCTCAATCGTCGCCTGGGCGATGGGGGCAAGCGCGATCTGCCCCAGCGAGCCGCCGGCGCTCGCAAGCCCCATGGCCAGGCTGCGCTTCTCGGGTGTGGCGGACCGGCCGACGGCGGTCATCACGACGCCGAAGGTGGTGCAGCTCATGCCAATGCCGACCAGCAGGCCCAGGCCGAGCATCATGACGATTCCGGAAGCCGTGGTGGCGGCGAGCGCGAGGCCGGCGGCATAGGCGATGGCGCCCAGCGCGACGATCGGCGCGGCGCCATGGCGATCGGCCGCGGCACCGGCCAGCGGCTGGGCAAGGCCCCAGACGAGGTTGTGCAGGGCGATGGCGAGGGCGATCTGGCCAACGGGCAGGCCGCGCTCGAGGGCGAGGGGGCCGAGGAACAGCCCGAAGGTTTGCCGCGCGCCCATGGCGGCGCTGATGATGAGCGACGCCGCCACGACGACGATGACGATAGGGTTGCGAAAGAGACTCTGGCTGGCACTGACGACGGATCGCATCTTTTTCCTCCGCTCGCCGCCACGATGCGAGGCCTGCGTCGCGGCGGCAAAAGAGAAGGAGGCGATGGTCGATGAGCTGGATTCACCCGTCGGTGCCAGCCTCGGCGACCAGCCAGCGCCTGAAGTCCCGCAGCTCGGGACGGCGCCCGGAATCGGGGGCGCTCACCAGCCAGTAGGCGGTCTCGGCGGCGACGGCCTCGCCGGCGAGCTCGACCAGCGTGCCGTCCGCCAGCTCGCGATCGGCCAGGGGCCGCCGGCCGATGGCCACGCCGAGTCCGGCAGCCGCGGCGCCGAGGGCGAGGCCGACGGTGTCGAAGCGCAGCCCGCCCTTGGTGTCGACATCGCGGAGGCCGCTGGCCTCGAGCCAGCTCTGCCATCCCTCGCTGGCGGTGGTGACATGGATCAGTGTTGCGCGGGCGAAATCGACCTTGCCTGAGCGGCCGATGATCCGGTCCCGATAGGACGGGCTGCAGACCGGGATGAGTGCTTCGCCCAGCAGCTTTGCCCACGCAAGGCCGCGGCTCGGCGAGCGGCTCATGCGGATCGCGAAATCGAATCCGTCGACAGGAAAGCCGACGTGACGGCGCGAGGTGTCGACCGTGACGCCGACCCCGGGCCAGCGTGCGGCGAAGGCCGGCAGGCGCGGCAGCAGCCAGCGCGAGGCAAAGGTGGGCGCGCAGCTGACCGCAATGACGCGGTCGCCACGGCGGCTGGGCAGGCGCTGCGTACCGACGGCGATCAGCGACAGCGCCTCGCCGACATAGGCGAGATAGTCGGCGCCCGCGGCGGTCAGCGACAGGCCGCGCGGACTGCGTACGAAGAGCCGGGTGCCCAGTGTCTCCTCCAGCCCGACGATGCCGTGGCTGACCGCGCTGGGCGTGAGGCCGAGCTCGGCCGCAGCCAGCTTGAAGCTGCGCAGCCGGCCGGCGGCCTCGAACAGACGCAGCGCGGGCAGGGGCGGAAGACGAAGCGCCATGGACGAACTCCGGTGCGATGCTTTCCTAAGGACGGCCGATGTTACGCCGGCCTTGGCCAAAGGGCCGTCGGCTGCCCATCAATCTTCCTCATCCGAAGCGGCCGCGCCTCGCGGCGGCGAGGCCTAGGCCGATGCGGTCGCCTGCGCCTTCTCGCGTGCCATCTGGAAGGCATCCTCGAGACGGTCGTTGCCCCAGAACATCTCCTCGTCGACGAAGAAGGTCGGGGCGCCGAAGATGCCGCGCCGGCCAGCCTCTTCGGTCTGCTGCCGCAGCCGTGCCTTGTTGGAGTCCGCCTGCGCGCGGCCGAGGAGATCAGCGGCGGGTAGGCCCAGCGCGGCGAGGATCGGGGCGAGCTGGTCGGGCGCATTGATGTCCCGGTCCTTCGCGAAGTTGAGCTCCATGACCGCGCGGCTGAAGGCGCCGATCCAGGGCTGGTCGGCGCCAAGCAGGGCGATGCGCGCGGGCAGCACGCTCAGGCGCGGAAAGACGCTGGGCGGCGTCCAGGGCGCGAGCCCGTATTTACGGCATTGTCGCGCCATGTCGCGCTGGACGTAAGCGCCCTTCTGCTTCTGCTCGACGAAGGGCGAGTTCTCCATGCCGAGGGCTCGGAAAATCGGCCCCAGCAGGAACGGCTTCCAGATGAGGCGCACACCCTGTCGTCGCGCCTCGTCCTCAATGCGCATGACGCTGAGGTAGCTGTAGTTGCTGGCGAACTCGAACCAGAACTCGACGGTGGGCAGAGGTGCGGAGACCATGGCTGCCGGCTGCGGTTGCTGGTCTTGGCGCGTTACTGCCAGTAGCCTGGCGTCCAGCCCCAATTGTCGTCCTTCAGGGTCCAGCTGCCGTTGGTCCAGATGGAGGTCGGATAGGGCTGCTCGACCCAGCCACCCGGCATCCAGCTGAACGAGCCGTTGTTGGGATCGTCGGTGTAGCCCCAGTGATAATGGCCGGGGTTCCAGACGAAATGCCCCTCGGGTGCCGGAGGCTTGGGCGGGATGGTCTCCGTCTTCGGCGGCGGCGGTTTCACCGGCGCCACGATGGCGACGCCCGGCTTCGGGCGCGGCGGCGGCGGAGCCGACGTGGTGACGGCCTGCTGGCCCTGCTGCGTACACGCGGCAAGGAGAACAGCTGCCGTGAACACCGTCACGATGCGTTTCATCGGAAGATCCCCCAAAACGTTCGGCAACGAGTTTGCGGCATGCGGCCGCCGATGCCCATTGACCTGCATCAACAGCGCCCGCGCCCCTGCGTCAAGCGCGATCGCCTTCCTCGGCCGAGACTTCCGTTTCGACCTCTGCGTCGGCTGCCGCCTTCTGCCGTTCCGCCTGCGCCCCGAGATCGGCAAGGACGGGGACGCTGCGCAGTGCCTCGTCGACGGCGAGCATGCCGATGACGTTGTAGCCGTTGTCGACGTGAAGGATCTCGCCGGTGATGCCCTGGCCGAGATCGCTGATCAGGCTGAGCGCGGCCCGCCCGACATCCTCGATGGTCGTATTGCGCTTCATCGGCGCATTGAGTTCTGCCCACTTGATGAGATGGCGCATGCCGGAGACGCCGCTCGACGCCAGCGTC
Organism: Pseudomonadota bacterium; assembly: GCA_018240685.1. Classification (GTDB taxonomy): domain Bacteria; phylum Pseudomonadota; class Alphaproteobacteria; order Reyranellales; family Reyranellaceae; genus Reyranella. The sequence continues at coordinate 64,080 of JAFEFG010000003.1, forward strand.
TTGATCGGTCCGGCGGAAATGGCGTTGACGCGGATGCCGCGGGCGCCGAGATCGACGGCGAGATAACGCACGCTCGCTTCCAGAGCGGCCTTCGCCACGCCCATGACATTGTAGTTGGGGATCACACGCTCGGCCCCGAGATAGGTGAGGGTGAGGAAGTTGCCGCCCGGACGCATGAGGGGCGCCAGGCGCTGGGCCACTGCGGTGAAGCTGTAGCAGGAAATGTCGAGCGCGATGGCGAAGTTGCGCCGGCTGGTCTGCAGGTACGGGCCGAGCAGCTCATTCTTGTCCGAATAGGAAATGGCATGGACGACGAAGTCGATTGGCGCGCCGGGCCACTGGCGTGCCAGGTCGGCCGCCATGCGGTCGATGTCCTCGTCCGAGGCCACGTCGCAAGGCAACAGGATCGCTCGCTCGAGATCGCGTGTTATGGCTCTCACGCGTCGTTCGACGGCGTCGTTGGCATAGGAGAAGGCAAGCGTGGCGCCCTGGTCGGCCGCTGCCTGGGCGATGCCCCAGGCGAGCGAGCGTTCGTTTGCCACGCCCATGATCAGGCCGCGCTTGCCGGCCAGCAATCCGGTAGTTCCACCAACAGCGTCCGGCATGTCGCCTCGTGACTCGAATCAACGGATGGGTCGCATTCGCCGTTCGCTTTACATCATCCGCAGGGAAGAGAAGTTCACGTTTGGTTACGGTTTGTGTCGTCCTCGCGCGGCGGCGGACGCAGGCGCGGGAAGAGGGAACGAGCCCGATCCGGCACGCGCTCGAGAAAGTCCGCCTCGTAAACCAGCCGGCGCTGCATCGGCTTCCTGAAATTGATCGGATCCTGGTACCAGTCGCGCGCATAGGTCGCGTACAGCATCGGCCGCGTCCGGTCCGACAGGTTCGGCATGCCGCGATGGTAGAGGCGGAAGTCCCACATGATGCCCGAGCCGACCGGAACGACCGGTTCCATCACCGCGGCGGCCTGCGGCTCCTGCCAGCGATGGCTGTCGGGGACGATGGCGGTCGTGCCGTGCTGGTTGTTCATCTCGATCAGTGGCAGGGCGAACGTCAGGGCATGGGCCGGCAGCAGCGCCGAAATGGAGGCGTTGAACAACGGCGGTCCGTCTGGGTGGAGATGCTGCACTTCGGCGCCGCCCAGGGAGACGATAGCGCCGAACGCCTCGAGAATGGCGTCCTGGTCGAGGACCTCGCGAACCACCGCCAGCACATAGGGATTCGCGTAGACCAGCGGATCGGCGAAGCCGCCGGACAGGGCGACGGGTACCATGAAGCGCCGCTTGCTCACGCGCAGCGATTCGTCGGCTTTCCGGTCACTGAGATAGCAAGCGTAGGTTTCGTTGAATTCCTGGCGCAGGGCTTCGACCTGCTCCTCGGGGACGATGTGGTCGAGGATGGCGTAGCCGTGCCTGACGAAGCAGTCGTAGGCGCTGCGCATCTGCTCGGAGCCGGCCAAGGTGTCGGTCGACAGACCGCGGCAGTCGATTCTGATCATCCCTGCAGCCCGGGCGGGCCTCCAGAATTCAGGTGCTTTGGGCACCGCAAGACCTTATCAACATCGGGGAATCGGGAATGTCTGGCAAGAGCGGCGAGCGGCCGAAGATCCCGCAGGGCTTCGGGCCGGGACGTGGGCGCTGCCGCCGGAAACGCGATCGTGACGGCTTTCTATCGTTATCGGATCTACGGCCTCGTGGTGGAGAGCGCGCTGCGGCTGTCATCGGTCGAGGAAGTGCCCCGCGATGGGGGCGAGGCCTCCATCCGCATGCTTGCGGCGCCGCCCGGGTACTTCGAGACCCGGCGGCCGAACACGCCGCCTGATCCGCTGGACTGGATTCATCACGCCGTGCTGGACGACGGCAGCGTCTACATGAAGGCGGAGGGGGTCTTCGAGACGGTGATCGCACCGGATGGGCGCTACGCGATGTGCGCAAGCCTGGGCGGCGTGGATGCGCGGTCGCTGGAGGCCAATCTGGTGAACTTCGTGCTGAGCGCGTCGCTCACGCTGCAGGGCGAGGAGCCGCTGCATTCGACGGTGGTGGAGATCGACGGCCGCGCCGTCGGCCTCCTGGGATTGAGCGGCGCGGGCAAGTCGACGCTGGCGGCCTTCCTGATCAGCCGCGGCGCCGATCTCGTCACCGACGACATGCTGCGCGTGACGTTCGAGGACGGTCGGGTGTTCGCCCATCCAGGGCCCTATCGCCTCAAGCTCTTCGACGATCCCGGCCGGCGGTTCCTGCCCGGCGCCGTTGCGGACGGCCATTTCAATCCGCTGAGCGGCAAGCTCATGATGCAGCCGCGGCCCGTCCCCGCGCCGCGCTCGGCGCCGGTGCCCCTCGCCGGCCTCATCCATCTCGGCAGCCCCGGCGACGTGCCGGCCGGCGGGATGGTGTCGCTTGCGCGGCTGGGGGGGCTCGATCTCGCCAAGACCGTCATTTCGTCGACGATGGACAACCGGTATTCTGCTCCGCGTCGGCTGGAACGGCAGCTTCGCTTCGCGGCCAGGATCGCGGACGCACTGCCGGTCTACGCCCTGCACTATCCCAGGAGCTTCGACGTCATGGACGAGGTCGCGCAGCTCATCCGCCGGACGCTGCCGCCATGAGCAGGGTGTCGACCTTCCTCGCGCTGTCGTGGCACGATCGCGCGCTCCTGGCCGAAGCCGTGGCCACGCTCGTCGCCCTGCGGCTCGCTCTGCACCTCTGGAGCATCGAGCGCCTTCGCCTGTGGGCGGATCGTCGAGGTACGGCGATCGCACCTGCCGAGCGGATCGTATGGGCACTTCGGACCGCTGCCGTGCGCCTGCCGGGTGTGACGTGCCTTTCCTCCGCGCTCGCCCTGCAGCGCATGCTGTCCCTGCGCGGTTACGGGTCCGAGCTGCATATCGGCGTCAACCGGCAGGGCGATCGGCTGGCCGCCCATGCCTGGCTCGTGCGCGACGGCAAGGTGCTGATCGGCGAGCGGGAAGCCGCGGAATACACCTTCCTCACCGCGTGGCCTGCCGGCGGGTCGTCGGGCTGAGCTTGTTCGCGGTCGTCTTCAATAGCGATGGCGCGCCGGTCGATCCGGTGTGGATGCAGGCTCGTCCGGCGGACCGGGCCGTGCGGCAGGAGGCGAGATCGGCTGTCGAGAATCCGCAGCCGTGGCGGCACGTCGCGTTTCTTTGTCTACCGGGCGACGAAGCCGGCATCGATGGAGAGGCCTGCCGCCTCGCCGCCCTGGGCGAGCGGCTGCGCCTTGTGGGGCGCGTGCGGCTGGACGGTCGCGCCGACCTCCTGGCGCGCCTCGCCGGGAGCGGCAACACAGCGCCTCAGTCCGATCCCGATGCGACGCTCTGCCTGCGGGCGTATGCCGCCTGGGGCGACCGTTTCACCGACTTCATTGCTGGCGACTTCTCCTTTTCCCTGTGGGACGGCGGGAGGAACCGTCTGCTTTCGGTGCGCGACCAACTCGGCAAGCGGCCGCTGTTCCATGCGCAGTCGGGAAAGACGTGGCTGATCAGCGACTCGCTCGACTGGATCGCCGACCGGCTGCCGGCCCGCGCGCTCGACGATTATTGGATCGCCGATTTCCTGGCGGTGGGCTTCTCCCTGGAGTTCGAGCGTACGGTCTATCGCGATGTCCGGCGTCTGGCGCCCGCGCACTCGCTTTCTCTCGATGGCGCGGAGGCCTCCGTGCGCCGCTACTGGCATCTGGAGGTCGCCGAGCCTCTGTTCCTGCCCAGTGCCGAGGCCTATGGCGAGCGCTTTCGGACGCTGTTGTCGCTTGCCATCGCCGATCGGTTTCCCAGCGGACGCCTAGGCGTCGCGCTGAGCGGCGGCCTCGATTCCACCACCATTGCCGCCTGCGCGGTCGAGACGTGCGGCGCACGCGCGCGCGTCGTAGCGGCGTGCGAAAGCCATCGCGCGCTGCTGGGCAGCGAGGAAGATCACTATGCCGGCCTCGTCGCGAAGCGGCTGGACATCGCGCTTCGGGTCGAGAAGGCCGAGGCCCTCGTCTACGATCCGCAGTGGCGCATGCGATCCCTCTGGCACGAAGAGCCGACGGTCTATTTCATCAACGCCGAACACTATCGCGCCTACTACGGCGAGCTCGCGCAATGGGCGTCCGTCTGGCTGCACGGCGAAGGGCCGGACAATGCGCTCGCCTTCGACCGCGATGCCTATTTCCGATGGCTGTGGCGGCGCGGCGCATGGGGCAGGCTGGCCGGAGCGCTTCTGCGCTATGCCTGGATCAAGGGCGGCGAGGGCTGGGCGGCGACCGCGCGCCGCCGTCTGCGCCATCGCGAACCGCAGGATGCCCCCGTGGCGATGCCGCCGTGGCTGAGCCGCGATCTCGTCGAACGATGCCATCTTGTCGAGCGCCTGCGGGACTTGGGCGGGAGCGGCGGCGGCGTCCATCCCTGGCACCCCAGGGCGATGGCCTCGTTCGCCCACCCGATCTGGGCGAGCCATTTCGATGATTTCCGTTTCCTGGAGTCCCTGGCGCCGCTGGTCTGGCGCCATCCCTATCTCGACCTCAGGGTGCTGACGTTCTTGCTCTCCGTTCCGCCCGTCCCATGGGCGTGGAAGAAGCGGTTGCTGCGGGTGGCCATGCGTGGCCGGTTGCCCGATGAAGTCGTGGACCGCGAGAAGTCGGCCCTTCCGCGCGGCCCGCACATCGCGGCGATCCGGCATCACGGCCTGCCCGATCTCGCGCGATCGGACGACCTCGATCCCTATGTCGATGTCCGCTTCCTACCGGGAGGCCAGGCCTCCGACAGCGAGATCGATGGCGCGATCGGACCGCACACCCTGGCGCACTGGTTTGCGCTGCGACGGCATTAATATTGCAGTTTCAATGTGGAATGATATTGGCGGGTTGCGCCGATGGCGCTAAAATGAAAAAGGGGCACCAACGACGGACTTCGGGCGAACTTCGCGTCCCTGACGGGACATATCCGACCAAGAGAGACGCATAAGGCCGAGGATGATTGAACCAACGGCGGTATTCAGGCGATCGGCCGGGCAGGTTTCCTGCACGATCAACGGCGAGATCGCGATTCTGAGCCTCGAGCGGGCGATCTATTTCGGTCTCCAGGGGGTTGGTGTGCAGATCTGGGAGGCGCTGGAGCATCCGAAATCGGTGCGCGATCTCTGTCAGGGAATAACGGCAGCCTTCGACGTCACGCCCGAACGGTGTCAGCAGGATGTCGTGCAAATATTGGCGGACATGCAGAAAGAGGGCCTGGTGGAACGCGTCGATTGACGTTCCTGGTCACATTTACACCGTCGCTGTGATATATAGGTTTAAGTCCGATTGAGAGACTAGGGGCCATGAACGAACCGTCGCTTGTGAAGGAAGAGACTACCGCAACGGATCAAGTCCAGGCGAAAAAGCCCTATCAGGAGCCGGTGCTGCTCCGGTGGGGCAACCTGCGCGACCTGACCATGACGGTTGGCCGAACCGGAGCCCCCGATTGGGGTTACGGCAAGAACAAGTATACCGGCCGCGGCGGCCTGCACGTTCTGGACGCAGCAAGGGTCTGAGCCGCAGCCGGCGCGTCATTCGTCTCAACAGACGCGGGCCGGGCTGACCGCCTGCAGGATGGCTGCCGTGGCCGAGCATGAAGACGGAGAGCGGGAGTTCACGCTTCTCTGCCTGGCTATGCAGCCACGCCCTGATTCCGAGAGCATCAAATCGCTTCTGGGCGACGGGTTGGACGAGGCCCTGCTGCTCGACCTGGCCGAAAAGCACGGCGTTCGACCGAGCCTCACCCGATGTCTGGCAGCGCTGTCCTGGCAGGGCGTGGGCGAGGCCGCTCGCGGGTCGCTCGAAAGCTTTCGGCGTCACCATGTGCTGCGGGCACTCGCGATGGCCGGCGAACTGCGCCACGTGGCCAAGCTGTTTGCCGAGAGCCGGATCGCCTTCGCCGCCTTCAAGGGACCGGCCCTGGCGCTTTCCCTGTACGGCGGGCTGGCGGAACGGGAGTATGGCGACATCGACATCGTTGTTCCCGAGGACCGGGTCTCCGATGCCGAGCGGTTGCTGGCGACGCTGGGCTACCGGCTGCCGGGCGAGGATCCAGCCTATCATCACGCCTTCCTCGGGTATCAGCGCCAGTACGAGCTGGTGCGCGACGACGGGCAGAGCGCCATCGACCTGCACTGGGGGTTCAGCGGCACCCATGTCCCGTTTCCCCTGACGCCGGCGGAGATCTGGGGCGACCTGCAGATCCTGCCGATCGCCGATTTCGGCATCCCTACGCTCCGGGGCGCAAACCAGGCGCTACTGCTGGCCGGGCATGGCACCAAGGAGCGCTGGGGATGCCTCAAGTGGGTCGGCGACTTCGCCTGGCTCGTCGACCGGCGACGCGACCTCGACTGGGCGGCAATCCACGCACGCGCCGCCGCGCATGGCTGCGGCGATGCTGTCCTGCTGGGGGGCGCGATCGTGCGCGACGTGCTGAAAGTGCCGCCCCCCGCGGCGCTGGAGACGGCCATCGCCGCCAGCACGCGCGTGCGTGCGCTGGGTGAGCTTCTGGTCCGGCGGCTGCGCTTGGGGCCGTGGCAGGCCCGCGATCCGGAGAACTTCACGGACTTCGATCTCTGCGAGCGCCCCCTCGACAAGCTGAGGGCGACGCTGAAGATCGTGTTCACGCCCACCGGCAGCGACCATGCCGCCCTGCCGCTGCCGCGCAGCCTGTGGCGGGCCTATTACCTGACCCGGCCGTTCCGGCTGGCCGCCCGGCTGCTGGCCGGCGCCCGTCCCTGAGGCCGCCGCACGCCCTCACTCCGCTGCGGCGGCGAATCTCAGATCCGGCAGGGCCTGCGAACGGTCGATCGGTGCGCCGGCGTCGAACTTCCTGAGCTCGGGCATCACCGTTCTGGCGAACAGGCGCACATTGCGTGCCGCCTCCTCGTGCGGCATGCCGGCATAGGAGAACACGCCGACATAGCCGCTGTTCCGGGTCTGACGGTGGATCGCCATGATCTTTTCGTAGACCTGCTCGGGCGTGCCGTAGACCTGCAGGTCGGCGAAGAACTCGATCGCCTTCTGATCGCCGTACTGCGCGAGCTTCTCGTTCATCTTGGCGTAGTACTCGTAGCCGCGCTGGTTCTTCATGTGCTCGCCGGCGAACTGGTAGTGATCGAGCACGGTGCGGTAATAGCCGCCGATGTACTTCACCGCCATCTCGCGCGCCCGCTCGGCGCTTTCATCGACGAAGGTCCAGCCGGCCGAGATCGGCTGCGGCGCATCGATGCCGTTGATCTCGCGATAGAGTGCGTTGTACTCGGTGAGCTCCTTCTCGACCTCCCGCCACGGCTTCTGCGGGATGATCAGCAGCCCGACGCCCAGCCGCGCCATGATGCGCGAACTCTCCGGGCTCACCGCAGCGGCGTAGGTGCGGCCGCGGAAGGACTTGAAGGGGGCGGGGCGGATGGCGGCCGGCTGCTGCCGGTAGTGCTTGCCGCGGTACGCCATCACGCCCGTCTCGAGGCCCTTGAGCAGGGCTTCGCCGTACTCGACGAACATCTCGCGGCTGTCGCCCATGTCCAGGCGGAAGCCGTCGAACTCCACCTTTCCGGCGCCTCGGCCCAGGCCGAGGATCATGCGGCCGCCCGAGAGCTGGTCGAGCATCGAGATCTGCTCGGCCACCCGCATGGGGTCGTGCCAGGGCAGCACGACCACCATCGAGCCCAGGCGCAGGTTGCGAGTCCGGCCGGCCATGTAGGACAGGAACTGCATCACGTCCGGACACATCGTGTAGTCCGTGAAATGGTGCTCCACCGACCAGATCGACTCGAAGCCCAGCGGCTCGGCCATGTCCGCGAGCGCGAGCTCGTTCAGGTAGATCTGGCGGTCCGAAACCTGCCGGCCCGTATTCTGGAAGACCACGGCCATCCCGACATGCATGGGGCGTTTCCTCTTTGCTGGTTTGCAGCCATGGTAAACGTTCGTTCACTTCGTTGAAAAGGGGGCGAGCCCTTGCTTGATTCCGCCCCAATCGGCAGTCATATCGGCCGCATGCGCAGCTTCCTTGCCGGACTCCTCGCCGTTCTCGCGCTTGCCGTCGCCGGTTCGAGCGCGGCCCACGCCCAGACCGGCGTGCCGGAGATCGAAAGATACTTCAACTCGATCCGCACCCTGCAGGCGCGGTTCGTCCAGAGCAACCCCAACGGCTCCGTCCTCCAGGGCACGCTCTACGTCCGGCGGCCGGGCCGCATGCGCTTCGAATACGATCCGCCGTCGCAGCTCAAGATCGTGGCCGACGGCTTCCAGGTGACCCTGTGGGATCCGGCCACGCGCGACTTCGGACAGTGGCCGATCGGCTGGACGGCGGCCTCGTTCCTGGTGAAGGAACCGCTGAAGCTTTCGGGCGATCTCACCGTGCAGGCCCTGAACCGCGACGCCGACGGCATGATCAACATGACCATGGTGCAGACGCGCAAGCCGCAGGAGGGCAAGGTGATCGTCCGCTTTGCGGAAAATCCGCTGGCGCTGCGCGGCTGGTCCATCGTCGACAATCGCGGCAACACGGTCACCGTCGCGTTGACCAGCGTGCAATCGGGACTCCCGCTCGCCGATTCGCTTTTCAAGTATGACGGCCCCGATGCGGGGCAAATTCTCCACGGCAACAGGAACTGACGCGCTATAACCCTTGGTGGATTGAACCCTGGGGGAAACGCTTAAGTGAGCGGTCTTGTCGTTCGGGCCTCGACCGAGGCGGACGTCGCGCGCTGCGCGGAAATCTACAGCCACCATGTCCTGTACGGCACCGCCTCGTTCGAGGTCGATCCGCCCGATCTCGCCGAGATGAAGAAGCGGCGGGGTGCGGTGCTCGACCTCGGCCTGCCCTATCTCGTGGCAGAGCGCGAGGGGCGCGTCGTGGGCTATGCCTATGCCGGCAACTGGCGGCCGCGCCCGGCCTACAGGTATTCGGTCGAGGATTCGATCTACATCGACAGGGATGCGGTCGGGCAGGGCGTCGGCAAGGCGCTGCTGCCGGTGCTGATCGAGCAGTGCACCGCGCTCGGCAAGCGCCAGATGGTCGCCGTGATCGGCGATTCGGCCCAGACGCCGTCCATCCGCCTCCATGCCTCCTGCGGATTCGAGATGGTGGGGACGCTGAAGAGCATCGGCTTCAAGTTCGGCCGCTGGCTCGACAGCGTCCTGATGCAGCGTCCGCTCGGGGTGGGCGACGTGACGGCACCGGGAGGAAACTGACATGCGGCTGATCGACTATTTCGACCGCGGCGCCGACCTCTTTCCGCGGCGCGACTGCCTGCACGACGGCACGCGCGGCTGGACCTATGCCGAGGTGCGGGAAACGACGCACCGGGTCGCCAACGGGCTCCTGCAGGCGGGCCTCGCGCCCGGCGCCAAGGCCGCCGTCTACAGCCCCAACCACGCGATGGCCTATGCGGCGCTGCTGGGCATCGTGCGGGCGGGCCTCATCTGGGCGCCGGTCAACGCGCGCAACGCCCTCGAGGAGAATCTCTTCATCCTCGGCAACACCGACGTCGAGTTCCTGTTCTACCACTCGAGCTTCGCCGACTACGTGCCGCGCATCCGCGAGGCCTGCCCTGGGATCCGGACCTTCCTCTGCATCGACGGGGCCGACTTTCCCGCCTGGCTCGCGCAGTTCGAGCCGGCGGCGCCGGATCTGCCCGATGCGCCCGACGACGTCGCCATACTGATCAGCTCGGGCGGCACCACAGGCCGGCCCAAGGGCGTGCAGATCACCAACCGGGTGATCGAGACCATGAACTCGATCTTCTGGGCCAGCATGCCGGTCGAGCGGCCGCCGGTGCACCTGATGGTGGCGCCGATGACCCATGCGGCCGGTGTCTGCTCCTTCCCGCTGCTGCCCTACGGCGGCACCAACATCTTCATGGGGACGTCCGATCCCGGCGCCATTCTTGCCGCGATCGAGAAGCACAAGGTCACGCACATCTACATGCCGCCGACCTTGATCTACATCCTGCTGGCACACCCCGACATCGGCAAATATGACTACAGCTCGCTGCGGAACCTGGTCTATGCCTCCGCGCCCATGTCGGTCGACAAGCTCGTCGAGGCGATCAAGGTGTTCGGGCCGGTGCTGACGCAGACCTACGGGCAGGCCGAGGCCTGCATGATCTGCACCTTCTTCTCGCCCCAGGACCATGTGGCGGCGCTGGAAGGCAACAACCGCCACCGGCTCGCAAGCTGTGGCAGGCCGACGCCGCTCATGCGTGTGGAGATCATGGACGACGAGGGCCGCCTGCTGCCGCGCGGCGAGCGCGGGGAGATCGTGGTGCGCGGCGGCCTGGTGATGAAAGGCTATTACAAGAATCCGCAGGCCACCGCCGAGGTCTCGACCTTCGGCTGGCACCATACGGGCGATATCGGCGTGATCGACGAGGATGGCTTCGTCTATATCGTCGATCGCAAGAAGGACATGATCATCTCCGGCGGCTTCAACGTCTTCCCGAGCGAGGTCGAGCAGGTGCTGTGGAGCCATCCCGCCGTGCAGGACTGCGCCGTGATCGGCGTGCCGGACGACAAGTGGGGCGAGGCGGTCAAGGCCGTGGTCGAGCTCAAGCCGGGCTCGGTGGTCGACGAAGCGGAGCTGATGGCGCTCGCCAGAGCGAAGCTGGGCGGGGTGAAGGCGCCGAAATCGGTCGATTTCGTCGCCGCGCTGCCGCGCAGCCCCGTCGGCAAGGTACTGAAGAAGGACCTGCGCGCCACCTACTGGGCCGGCCGCGAGCGGAAGATCTGACCGATGAGGATCGCGCTCTCCGGACTGCGCCGGCTGCCGCCCAACGTCCAGGGCGCGCTGTGGCTGGTCAGCGGAGGGTTCATCTTCACCACCAACGGCGCGATGATCCGCCTCCTTTCCGCGGAGATCGAGGGCGTGCAGACGGCCTTCTTCCGCGCCTTCTTCTCCGTGCTGCTGCTGGCGCCCATGATCGCGACCGGCCGGGTCCAGCCCTGGCGCAGCAAGCGCATCCGGGGCCATTTCTGGCGCACCTTCATGGGCACCTGCTCGATGGTGCTGGGCTTCTATGCGGTCTCGATGCTGCCGCTGGCCGATGCCACAGCGCTCGCCTTCTCGCAGCCGCTCTTTTCCGTCGTCATCGCCGCCGTGATCGCCGGCGAGAAGGTGCGGTGGCGCCGCTGGGCCGCCACCGTCATCGGCTTCGTGGGGGTGCTCGTGATGGCGCGACCGGGCAGCGGCAGCCTGCAGCCGGGCGCCGTCGTCGCGATCCTCAACGCGATGTCGGTGGCCGTCTCGATCTACCTCGTGCGGCGGCTTTCGGACTCCGAACCGCCGCTGATGATCCTGACCCAGTTCTCGATCTTCTCGACGTTGCTGCTGGCGTTGCCGGCGATCTGGCTCTGGCGCTGGCCGTCCGCTTATGGCTGGGCGCTGGCGGTGGGCGTGTCGGCGACCGCGACCATCGGCCAGTATTTCTGGGTGCAGGCCTTCGCCTCCGGGGAGATGTCGGCGGTGGCGCCCTTCGACTACCTGCGGCTGCCGTTCGCCGTGTTCGTGGGCTGGCTGATCTGGGGCGAGATGCCGGTGATCTGGACCTATATCGGCGCCACCATCGTCATTGGCTCAGCGCTCTACATCGCCTATCGCGAGACCCAGCTGATGCGCGAGCGCCGTCGCGTCGAGGACGCCGTCACGCCGGCGGTGCGTCCAGCGCCTTGAGCAGCCACGCCCGCGCTTTCTGGCGGTGGGCGTCCGTGATGTGCGAGCTCGCGGCCGTGAAGGCGGCCATCAGGATCGCCGCATCGTCGGTGTAGCCGAGGCCGGCGATGAAATCTGGAATGATATCGAGAGGCACGACGAAGTAGGCCAGCGCGCCGAACAGGGTGGCGCGGATCGGCAGCGGCGTGGCGCTGTCAGTGGCGCAATGGAAGGCGGCCACCGCATCCTCGGTGAAGGGCACGCGGCCCAGCGTCCGCCGCGCCTTGCGCCAGAATCCCTCGCGCACGCGCTTCTCGTCGCCCTGAAGCTGGACGATATCCGTCATGTCCCAAAGGTTGGGCGGCCGAGCCCGCTTGGCAAGGGGGGCTCGCCCTGCTTTAAAGCGGCCCCAGCCAAGAAGGAGGAGCGAGAATGAACGTCAAGGGCCAGGCCGCCATCGTCACCGGCGGTGCTTCTGGATTGGGCGGGGCGACGGCCTCGGCGCTGGCTGCGGCCGGCGCGAAGGTCGCGATCTTCGACCTGCAGGACGAGCTCGGCGAGAAGAAGGCCAAGGAGATCGGCGGCCTCTACGTCAAGACCAACGTGGCCGACGCGGCCAACACCGAGGCCTCGGTCAAGACCGTGGTCGAGAAGCTGGGCGCGCCGCGCGTGGCGGTGAACTGCGCCGGCATCGGCCGCGCTGCGCGGACCATCTCCAAGAACGGGCCGCACGACCTCGCGATGTTCTCGCAGGTGATCCAGGTCAACCTGATCGGCACCTTCAACGTCATCCGTCTCGCTTCGTGGGCCATGAGCCAGGCCGAGCCGATGGAAGACGGCGAGCGCGGCGTCATCATCAACACCGCGTCGGTTGCCGCATTCGATGGCCAGATCGGCCAGGCCGCCTATTCGGCCTCCAAGGGCGGCGTTGTCGGCATGACCCTGCCGATCGCCCGCGATCTGTCGAGCGTGGGCATCCGTGTCTGCACGATTGCGCCGGGCCTTTTCCTGACGCCGATGATGATGGGCCTGTCGGCCGAGGCGCAGAAGAGCCTGGGCGCGCAGGTGCCGTTCCCGTCGCGTCTGGGCGATCCCAAGGAATACGCCCAGCTCGCCATGCAGATCGTCGAGAACCACATGCTGAACGGCGAGACGATCCGCCTCGACGGCGCCATCCGCATGGCGCCGAAGTAAGCGCAGGTCGTAATCGCCAGCACCAGGCAAGGCTTGACTCCGATCCCCATCGCCTCGTTAATTGGAGGCGATGGGGATCGCGATCTCCCCATGAGGCGGCAGCCGAAGCATCGCGTCCTGTTCCACTTCCAAAGGACGCTGCGCCATGCCTTCACCCAATGCGATTTCCGTTGAGAAACTTGCCCGTCTGATCGGCCGCCCGGATGCGCCGGCCCTGATCGACGTTTGCACCGAGGAAGACTTCACCGCCAATCCGCGTCTCGTGCCGGGGGCCGTGCGTCGGCCATGGGATACTGTGCCCGCCTGGGGCCCGGAGTTCACCGCCACCGGCAAGCCGGCGGTTGTGATGTGCACCAAAGGCCTGAAGCTCAGTCAGGGCGTGGCGGCCTGGTTGCGCCATGAGGGCGTTGCCGCCGACGTCCTCGAAGGCGGCATCATGGGCTGGCAGTCCGCGAAACTGCCGATGGTGCCGGCCGACAAGCTGCCCAAGCGCGATGCACGCGGGCGGACTGTCTGGGTGACGCGGTCGCGGCCAAAGGTCGATCGCATCGCCTGCCCCTGGTTGATCCGCCGCTTCGTCGATCCGGGCGCCGTGTTCCTGTTCGTGGCGCCGTCGGAGGTGATGGATGTCGCCGACCGCTTCGGCGCCACACCTTTCGACATCGATCGGCCGGGGGTGCATTGGAGCCATCGCGGCCTCAAATGCACCTTCGACGTGATGGTCGAGGAGTTCGGCCTCGAGACGGAGCCGCTCAGGCGGCTCGCGGAGATCGTGCGTGGCGCCGATACCGGCCGGCCCGAAATCGCTCCGGAATCAGCCGGCCTGCTTGCCGCGTCGTTGGGGCTCTCGCGCATGTTCTCCGATGACCTTGCCCAGCTCGAGGCCGGGATGACGCTCTACGACGCTTTCTATCGATGGTGCCGCGACGCCGTCGACGAGGGACACGACTGGCCCCCGACGGCGCGGAAGAAGCAGTGAATTCCGTTCCTTTCGGCGAGGCGATGCGCGTCTGGGCGCGCGTCGCTGCGCTCTCCTTCGGCGGTCCTGCCGGCCAGATCGCGGTGATGCATCGCATCATCGTCGAGGAGAAGAAATGGATCGGCGACGACCGATTCCTGCAGGCGCTGAACTACTGCACGCTGCTGCCCGGCCCCGAGGCGCAGCAGCTCGCCACCTACATCGGCTGGCTGATGCACCGCACGAAAGGCGGCCTGCTCGCCGGCATCGTGTTCGTGTTGCCCGGTCTCGTCGCGATCATGATCCTGTCCTGGATCTACGTCCTCCTGGGCAAGGTCACGCTGGTGCAGGGTCTGTTCTTCGGCCTGAAATCGGCTGTCCTGGTGATCGTGATCGAGGCCGTGCTGCGGGTGGGCAGGCGCGCGTTGCGCAACAATGTTCTGCGCGCACTGGCTGTCGCCGCCTTCATTGCGATCTTCTTCTACGACCTCCCTTTCCCGTTGATCGTCCTGGCTGCCGGCCTGCTCGGCTGGGTGGGTGGACGCATGGGCTGGAAGCCGTTTCTCGTCGGCCCTGGTCATGGCCGGGCGGGCGCGAGGCACGTGGCCGATGCCGACTCGATCCTTGGCGAGGAAACGCCATCCCATGCGCGACCCAACCTCCGGTGGTCGCTCAGGATCAGCGCACTGTTCCTCGCTCTCTGGCTGGTGCCCGTTGCCGCGCTCCACTTCGGGCTGGGCGGCACGAACGTGTTCGCGCAGATCGCGGTGTTCTTCAGCAAGATGGCTGTCGTCACCTTCGGGGGCGCTTATGCGGTGCTGGCCTATGTCGCCCAGCAGGCGGTCGACCACTATCGCTGGGTGACGCCGGGCGAGATGCTCGATGGGCTGGGCATGGCGGAGACGACGCCCGGGCCGCTGATCATCGTCACGCAGTTCGTCGGTTTCCTGGGCGCATGGCGTTCGCCGGGTGCGTTCCCTCCGGTACTCGCCGGCACTTTGGGCGGGCTGCTCACGACCTGGGTCACCTTCACGCCGTGCTTCCTGTGGATCTTCTTCGGCGCGCCCTTCGCGGAGATGCTGCGGACCAACAAGGCATTGGCCGCGGCACTGGGCGCGATCACGGCGGCCGTGGTCGGCGTCATCCTGAATCTGGCCGTCTGGTTCGGCCTGCATGTTCTGTTCGCCGTTTCGAGGCCGGTGCACTGGCTGGGGGCTACCGCCGATCTGCCCGTCCTGTCGTCGATCGACCTGCCGTCCTTCGTCCTTGCAGCGGCCGCTGCCGTTGCGGTCTTCCGCTTCAGGTTCGGCATGGCGCCCGTGCTACTCGCCTGTTCGCTCGCCGGAGTCGTCTATTCGCTGGTCGCGAGTTCGCTCTGAGCGCGGCGGCCGGCCACAGGAAATGCTGCAGCACTCTGGAGTGCTACAGCAGGGAAGCATGAGGTGCCGGGACGAAGGGGCGTCTATTCCGTCAGGATCGTCGGATAGAGCTTCTTCCAGAAGCCGCAGTGGTGCGCCGCGGCGGCATCGAAATAGCCGTCCTTGCCGGGATCGAGCCGCATCACCGTATCGTTCGACCTGTACGGCCCCCATTCCGGTGCGTGCGGTGCCGTCGGGTGGCCCGTCCGCGTGAAGCTCATCCAGTAGGCCATCATCCGGTCCGCAAGCTTCTGCGAGGCCGGCGCGAGGTCCGGGCCGTCGACCTTGGCGGTGTTCGAGAAGTGCGGAAACAGGTAGGGCAGCTCGGACGAATGCACCGCGCCCATCTCGAAGCCAGGATCGGCCGTCACCGGCGGCGCATTGCGATCGGCGAACTCGAATTGATAGACGG